>NZ_SCNB01000004.1:0-174137 GCF_005502825.1 Kocuria sp. 2SI
TCCACCGCCCGGCGACGGAACTCGTCGGTGTAGTTCTTCCTTGCCATCCTTGGATTCTCGCTTCCCCAGCATCGTGCTGGATTCCGCGTGTCCAAGATCAGGGGTTAAGCCCCCGTGTCCCACAATCTCCCGCTCGACGACGCCCCGGACGCCTACGCACACTTCGACGCCCGCGATGACGGGTGGACTAAAGTGGTGCTCAACCCCACCTCCTCCTAAGACTGACGCGGGACGTGGAGGCTCGAGTGTCCACTCAAGGAATGGGGTAGCAAGAGAACTTCAAGGCCGCCGGTCTGCTTGTGCTCTCGCCTGACATGAACCGCGGTTGCTTCCCTGGTGCCTGAAATCAGCTGAAGCACTCTAGGGTGAGGAATCGAGACTCTGAGAAGCCGGTAGGAGCACGCGAACTGACAACGCGGAAGGAGTCGACTTTTGACGACTCACAAGAGTGAACCCATCGGGACGACGCAAAACCCGACGGGGGAGGTAGTGGTCGGGGTGGTGGCTGATCCGGTCGCCACCACCCTGTCAGTCGCGAAGCATCTCGAACGAGAACTGCCTGGCCTACTCGCCGAGCAGCTCTCTGACGGTCGCTGGAGAGTGGACGTGCACCGAGAGAGGCTGCCTCCCAGTGACGAGAAGCGGTTTGAGATGATGGACCTGGCAGTCGAGCGTAAGCGGGAACATGGCTGGGACATCGCAGTATGCGTGACCGACCTCCCACTGATGATCGACCGGCGCCCCGTCGTCGCTGACGCCAACCGCAGTCGGAACGTGGCGGTGGTTTCACTGCCGGCCTTCGGGGCCATGAGCCTACGAAGGCGAGTTTCAGAGGTGGTGGCACAGCTCATTGGGGACATGCGCGGCGGGACCATTCCGAAGGACGGGTCCCAGGCGCATCGGCGGTCACGGGTCCCGGCTCTGGGCGGCGCCTTCGAGCGGACGACCCCAGACCAAGACGGGGTCGACGTCCGTATCTTCGCGAACCGAGGGCGTCTGCGGCTGCTCGTGGGAATGGTCCGGGATAATCGTCCGTGGCGGCTGGTCTCCGGTCTCCGAGGGGCGTTGGTGGGAGCGTTCGCGTTCAGCGCGTTCTATCTGTTGAACGCCACGCTGTGGGAACTCGCACTCACCATGGCAGCGTGGCAGCTGGTCGCCGTCGTCGTTGCCTCAATTACGGTGATGATCACTTGGCTCATCGTCTATCACCGCCTCTGGGAACGAGCCAAAGATCTGCCGCCGCAGGAACGTGAGCGAACGGTGCTGTTCAACGCGTCCACTGTCTTGACCCTCGCTATTGGGCTGACGTGCGGCTATGCGGGGCTGTTCGTCCTGAACCTGACTGCCGCGCTGATCGTTTTCACTCCGGAGGTGTTCAGCCAGTACGCCGGAGACGGATACGGACTGGGCGAGTATCTCCTGGTGACCCTGTTCGCGACCGCCGCTGCGACGATCGCGGGTGCGATTGGGTCTGGCTTCGAAAGTGAAGAGTCGGTGCTCGAGGCCGCCTATAGCTACCGGGAGCGCGCACGGCGCGAGGCGCGGCGCCGCTCACGCGGCGCAAAGAACAATGACAGCGCGGTCCACGACGAGGCGCAGAACGACGACACATCTCGTGCAGAGGACTCCGATGCAGGTCCGGACCACTGAGGAGGCAATAGGTCGGCGGTGGATGGTGGGGCTGAGGTTCTTGGCGTACGTAAGCCCTGCCCGAATGAATGCCCGCTGAGGGATCCCTCAACGAGCTACTGCTTTCGTTTTCGGTACGATATAGGAGCGATCACCATAGCCATAGTGAGTCGGCCCAGGTTCTCTGCCGCTCGCCGGAGGACCTGCCGGCGTTCTCCGAGGCGATCGTGTCCCAAATTGCGGGCACCACAACAAAGGAAGAGGAGACATCATGAGTGTGACCAAGGGATTGCTGGTCAGGTTTGACGCGTTGCCCGGCAAGGAGGACGACGTGAAGGAGTTCCTTGACAGCGGCCGTGCGCTTGTTGAGGAAGAGCCGGCGACCACCGCATGGTTCGCGATCCGCCTCGGGCCCTCCTCCTTCGGGATCTTCGACGTGTTCCCCGATGACGCCGGACGTGACGCTCACCTGTCCGGCCCTGTTGCGGCAGCTCTCGGCGAGCAGACCGGTGCGTTGTTCTCCGAACCGACGATCGAGAAGCTCGACGTGTTGGGCTCCAAACTTCCCGCCTGACACCACAGACCGGGAGTACTGACTCCGACATGAGGGGTCGTTGCGCGCGGTGGCTTCGGGCTGACACAGCCCGTTGACGTCGTGGCAGCGGCCCCTTACTTTTGAGGTCTCCCTCACATCCCTAACAGATCGAGGAACGGCGATGACAGGAACTGACGACGACGTTGCCCCGACGCGTTCACCCGAGGTAGCAGTGATCGGGGGCGGGATCGTCGGTCTGTCGACGGCGTACGCGCTGCGGGAGCAGGGCGTGCCGGTGCGCTTGTACGAGGCCGGTCTGCCCGGAGGGGGTCAGTCCGCGGGCGAGTCGCGGATCTTCCGGCATGCCCACGACGACCCGCGACTCGTCGCTTTCGCGCGCGAAAGCCGCGGTATATGGGATGAGTGGGCCGAACACTTCGACGTCGAGCTGGTCTCATCAGACGGTGTCGTGGCGATCGGCGACAGCGCCCTGGCGCGGCTGCGGGTGCTCGACGAGGTCGGCGGCGTGGAAGCGCACGAGATCGATGCAGCCGAACTCGCCCAGCGAATGCCGCTGCTCGCTGGGTACTCGGGGCCAGCGATGCTCGACGAGTCGGGCGGCGCGATCCGCACCCGCGCCGCGATCACGGCACTCGCGGGTGCCCTCGGAGATGCCGTCACCACCGCAGAGGTCATCTCCATCGATCCCCGCGGCGATGGGAAGGTCGAGGTGCGCAGCGTCACCGACCGGGCTGTCTACTCCAAGGTGGTCGTGTGCGCCGGCCGCGAAACCGCCCGCCTGGCCCGCAGCGTCGGCCTGTCGCTGCCGGTTCGCCTTGCCGCACACGTCCGGCTGACCTTCGACGTGAAAGACGCCGCCCCGGCACGAGTCGCGTGCCTGCAGGACAGCAGCGGCGTCTTCGGCGAAGTCGGCGTGTACGCGACGCCGCTACCGGGCAACAGCAGTTATTCGGTCGGACTCAGCGACACCGTCGGCGTCCGCGACGACGGAACGTTCATCGACCCTGCGGCGATTCGATCGCTGGACGAACGCGCGCGCGAATACGTGACACGGGCGCTGCCCGGTCTCCACCCAGAGCCGCGCGACTTTCTTCACTGCTGGGTGACCGACCTCCCATGGAGCGAGGACGGCGTGGCCGTGTGGGAGGCAGACTCTGTCCTTTTTGTGGCCGGTCACAATCTGTTCAAGCAGGCACCTGCGCTGGGTCGCGCTCTTGCCCGGGCTGCGACCGGCGGCGGTCTCGCCGCCGACCTCACGCCTTCCGCTCGCCTCGGCGAAGCCCTGCGATAGTTCGCCTGACCCCCGAACGGACGCACTCAAGGGGTAAACGTCTCCCCGTCGAGGACAACGGCAGCCCGCCCTGGGGCGACCCAAAAGTCGCGGCTGGATAGCAGTTACAGGCTCAACCACCTCGTCATGGGGTGTCTTCATCGTGAGGATCGGTACGCGGAGGTGCCGCAGCGGGATCCGTCACTGCGGGATCCGCTCGCGGTGCGACCCGGCGCGGGATGATGAAACCGCGTCGCAGTGCGGGGTTCGCACCTAGCCGTTAGGTTGTGAATCGGCCCATCCCGGGTCGATGTCCGGTGCGGCTGCCCCTGACATCGACCTGGGAATAGTTGACACGTCCACCAGGTTGACGGGGGCATGAAGGCATTCGGATTCCTCAGCTTCGGTCACTACGGCTCCGGGCGCGGCCCCGGCGATCCCGACGCGCGTCAGGTCCTCCACGACGCCGTCGAGATCGCCGAGGGCGCCGACGAGATGGGCGTCAACGGCGCGTACTTCCGCGTCCACCACTTCGCGCGGCAGGGTGCGGCTCCGGTGCCGCTGCTCAGTGCCATCGCCGCACGCACGCAGCGCATCGAGGTGGGCACCGGCGTCATCGACATGCGCTAGCGCATGTTCGTGTTATGGCTCTCGTTTTCTCGGTCCGCGTCCCTCTACAGGTACCGGCAGACCTGGTCTGGGCTGCATGTGTCGGGGTCCGGGTGCGCGGCGTCGTGCCGGAGGTCGGCGATGGTGCCGTGCAGGGCGGTGAGCTGGGCGATCTGCTGCTCGATCTCGGCCAGGCGCGCGTCGAGGAGGTCTCGCACGTGCTCGCAGGGCGCGTGGCCGCTGTCGCGGATGTCGAGGATTTGGCGGATCTGGGCGAGGGTGAGGCCTGCGGCCTGGCCACGGTGAACGAAGTCGATCCGGGCGACGGCGTCGGGCGCGTAGTCGCGGTACCCGGATGGCGTCCGGTCGGCCGGGGGCAGCAGTCCCTGCTCTTCGTAGAACCGGAGCGTCTTCGAGGTGGTGCCCGCGCGTTCGGCGAGTTCTCCGATGCGCATTGCGGCCTCCGATCATTCGGCAGGGGCCACGCTTGACCTTCCCCTGCACTGGAAGGTCCAGTATGGCTGAAACGGAACAGAAGTCCAAGCCTTGACGGGAGCAGCGATGCCTACGAAGTACGATCTCGCCATCATCGGATCGGGCGGCGGAGCGTTCGCCGCCGCGATTCGCGCGACCATGCTCGGGAAGTCGGTGGTGATGATCGAGCGTGGCACGCTCGGCGGCACCTGCGTGAACACGGGCTGCGTGCCGTCGAAGGCCCTCATCGCCGCCGCCGATGCACGGCACGTCGCCGCCGACGCCGCCGACCGGTTCCCGGGGATCGCGACGACGGCAGGCCCAGTGGACATGCCCGCGCTGATCGCCGGGAAGCAGGCGTTGGTCGAGACGATGCGGGGCGAGAAGTACGCCGACGTCGCCGATTCATACGGGTGGCACGTCCGGCGGGGAGACGCCGGGTTCGCGGGCACCCCGGACGCGCCGGTGTTGGAGGTCACCGCCGCAGACGGAGCGGTCGAGACGATCGAGGCCGAGCACTACCTGGTCGCCACCGGTGCGCGGCCGTGGGCTCCGCCGATCGACGGCCTGGACGAGGCCGGGTACCTGACCTCGACCACGGCGATGGACCTGACCGAGGTCCCCGAGTCGATGCTGGTGCTCGGCGGCGGCTACGTTGCCCTGGAGCAGGCGCAGCTGTTCGCCCGCCTCGGCTCCCAGGTCACCGTGCTGGTGCGGTCCCGGCTCGCGTCGAAGGAGGAGCCGGAGGTGTCCCGGACACTGCAGGAGGTGTTCGCCGACGAGGGCATCCGGGTGGTCCGCCGCGCGGTGCCGACCCGGGTGTCCCGGGACGCGGCGACCGGGCAGGTCGTGGTTACCGCGGACGTGTCCGGCGGCTCGCAGGAGTTCCGCGCCGACCAGGTGCTCGTCGCCCTCGGACGCCGTCCCGTCACCGACGGCTTGAACCTCGATGCGGTCGGGGTGAAGACCGGGGACTCCGGCGAGGTGGTCGTCTCCGACCATCTGCAGTCGTCGAACCCGCGGATCTGGGCCGCGGGCGACGTGACCGGGCACCCGGAGTTCGTCTACGTCGCGGCCCACCACGGCACCCTCGTCGCCGAGAACGCGTTCGCCGACGCCGACCGGTCCGTCGACTACTCCCATCTGCCGCGGGTGACGTTCACCGGACCGGCGATCGGCGCGGTCGGGATGACCGAGAAGGAGGTCGTCGCCGCGGGGATCCGCTGCGACTGCCGCGTGCTGCCCCTGGAGTATGTGCCCCGGGCGGTGATCAACCGCGACACCCGCGGGTTCATCAAGATCGTCGTGAACGCCGATACGAGCGAGATCCTCGGCCTCACCGCCGTCGCCAAGGACGCCGGGGAACTCGCCGCCGCAGGCGTCCACGTGCTCGGCAAGACCATCGCCGAAGTCGCCGACGCCTGGGCCCCCTACCTGACCATGACCGAAGGCATCCGGATCGCCGCGAAGTCCTTCACCACCGACCCGTCACTGCTCTCGTGCTGCGCATGAACGGCAACGCATGCAATCGGGGAGATCTCATCCGGAAGAGGTGCAGACGATGAGCGCCGATCACGACCGCGACGAACGGCGCGCCGGTCCCATCGTCGCCGCAGGGACCGGGCTGCTCCTACTGGCATGCTGCGCGCTTCCGTTGCTGCTCTGCTGCGGCCTGCCGCTCATCGCGGCGGGCGGAGCACTCGCAGGCGTCGGAGGGCTCCTCGGCAATCCCTGGATCATCGGTGCCGGGATCGCCGTCGCGATGGCCGTCACGGCCGGGATGCTCGTCAGGCTACGGCGGCGGCACCGAGGCCGCAGGACTGGCTGCTGCGAAAATCCTTCGACTGCTGATCGGAACCGGTAGCTCGATCGGATCCAGCCATCACCGCCAACGGGGCCACCTCGGCATCCCGCGGCCCTTCCAGGTCTCCACGAGACCGGCGACCCAGCGGACGGACGCGAAGAGTCCGTAGCCGGCCCCGGCGAGGCCCATGGAGACCACGAGCCAGCGACCGATCCCGAGCCACACGCTCCCGTCCACGTCGAGGGCCCACTGAGCGCCCGTGATAAGCCCGGCGACGGCCATCCAAACACCCGCGACGATCACTGCGACCGGCAGCAGCGCGAGGCACATCGACGCGGCGACAGACCAAAGCTGACGGGCCTCCAGCTTCGCCGTTGTGGCGATGATCTTTTCGGCCCGCTCGTTCGCGGCGTCAATCTTGGCTGTTGCCACGGCCCCGGCGTCGGCAGCGGCCCTCTCGATCGACTGCACAGCCTGATCCCGGGCCGTGCTGATCGCGCTCGTCGCCTCGGCGCTGGCTTGGGTGATCGACTCCCGCCAGGCCTTCTGCGCACCGTTCGCGGCCCGCTCGAACTTAGCCCGGCTCTCATCGAGATGCTTGGCGGCAGCCTCGGACTTAGAGGCTGAGCCCTTCAGACTCTCCCCGTTGAGGTTCACGCTCATACCCGCGAGAGTGGACGCGATTCCGGCGAGCAGTTCGCTGTTCTCGTTCGACTCCGGCGGCGGCGACGTTGAGGTCAGCTGATGCGAGATCGCGGAGAGCTGCTTCTCCTGCTCCTCGCTGTCCACCTTCACGAACCCCGCGAGCTTCTTCTGCTGCTCGGTCAGCGTGGCGATCCTCGTATTCTGCGCCTCGACGGCGGCGAGGATTGAGGTCAACAGCTCCATCGTCTCCGGACTGCCGAGCGGTTGCGGCGACTGCACGGGCCCGTTCTGCTGCTTCAGCCTGTCGAGTGCTGCGCTCATGTTCCTGCTCCTTCTGCTGCTGGTGGTAGTCGAAGAACGCCTGCGCGCCCTCCGGGGTGAAGTCCGCCGAGAGTGCGCTCGTGCGCTTGCGGCGCTCGGCACGCCCGGACTCGCCGTGGCGGTCCTCGATGTAGAGCGTCCAGGTCTCCTGCCCGGCGCGTTTGCCCTTCTTGCTGACGGGGCTGTGCAGCCGCATCCGTGGCACCCGATCCCCGTCATCACCGAGCTGCTGGTTCTGCTCCTCGATCACCGAGACCAGACCGGCCTTGTCCACCGCGCGGGGATCGGCCAGCGCCGCACTCATCCGGTCGCCCATCTCGCGGTCGAGCGACCCCTCGGCGAAGTCTTCGCGGCGCAGCTCCCAGTCCTTCGGCGCGTGCTCCAGCCGCTTCACGACCGAGAGCCCGTGCTCGCGCATCAGCTCGTCGTTCGCCGACTGCACGCCCTTCTGATTCCCGGCCTTGCGGTCGTGGAACGTGCGATAGTCCGAGAGCGCCTTTCCCGTGCGGTTGTTGTGATTGAGAACCAAAATATGGTTGTGCGGCTTCTTTCCCCGCCCATCCACATGACTGACGACGAGGCAGTCGGAATCCGGGTGCATCTTCTTGGCGAGCTGGTAGCCCAGGTCGTTCACCCGCTGCACGTGTTCGGGGTTCTTCGGGTCGAACTCCTCGTCGCTGAACGACTGGCGGTAGTGCAGCGCCTCGACCTCGCGCGTCGTGTTCTGCGTGAGCGCCCGAGCGCGCGCCGAGAACGCGCCGGGGCCTCCCGGCACATCGCACGTGATCGCGACGCCCCGCTCGTCCTCCTTGCCCCGGATATAGCGCTCCGTGTCGGCGGCGCTGGCGCTCGGGCTGTAGTGCGTCGTGCTCATGACGCCGTCCGATCACCGAGCAGGGCGCGGACCTCGCGCAGCAGCTCGATCAGCTCGGGCACCTCCGACGACAGCGCCACCGCCTCACCGGCACGTGCTCGGTGGTCCAGGTCGTTGACGTTGATCGCCAGCGGGCGGATCTGCGCGGCCAGTTCGCGCGCGTCCGCCGACACCTGCGCGCGCGCCTCGACGCCGAGCAGGTGCGCGGCCACGGCGGCGTCCAGCTCCTCGCTCCGAGAGGCGTGGAGGGCATCGCGCACGACGGCCCGCACCCACGTGCTCGGAGCCAGCCCGAGCCGCTTCGCACGAGTGCGAAGCGCCGCGAGCGTGGCCTCTCCGAAGTCGGTATCGAGCTTCGCGCGGCCCCCACGACGACGCTTCGCGCCGCCGTGACTCTGCCGCACAGCCTCCGCATCAGCCCGACCCGTGTTCACCTGGGAGTCGGTCTGCTGCTCCACCTGTACGCCAGAGTGGCAAGCAGTAGGCATGTCAGACACATCGCTGACGCTCGTGTCCTCCATGCCTGCTTGCGAGGGGCCTCCGGCCCCCTCGACCCCCTGGAAGAGCGCGTCCAGTTCGGTGCTCATGCGGCACCTCCGATCAGTGCCAGCGGCACGTCCGGACTCCGCACGGCGAGCCCGCTCAGCAGCTCCGCGACCGCGCCGTCCGCGTCGTGGTCGGCCGAGGTCTCCGGACCGTAGGTCAGTTCCCGTGACCCGGCGTTCCGGTGGTACGCGTTCCCGTACATGCCGGGCGTGTGCGCGGCGGCCGGAACGCTGCACTGATGCCACTCGTAGGGCTCGATCCTTCCGATGTGCTGCACGAGGTAGCGGTTGATCTCGTCGGCACGGTAGACCTTCACGACCGAGGCCAGGCGGCGGATGAACTGGTCCAGCGCCTCGTCCACGTTGCCCTTCTGACGGGCGTAGTAGAAGAACTCGACGGGCCCGATCGTCGCCGTGATGACGATGAGACGCGGGGCCACCTCGCCCTTGTTCTTATAGCGCGCCTTCGCCGGGGAGGCGTTGTACGGATCGAGCAGCAGCAGCCAGTCGTTCGCGTCCATCGCCGAGGCGCGCAGATCGTCGAGCAGCAGCACTTCCTCCCCGCGCCAGTCATCGAGGGGGTTCCCCGTGGCGGCCCGGTAGACCTGCCACCGCTCGCCGTGGGCGTTCGCCGCGTTGATCGCCTCGGTGATGAAGTCCGTGGCGAACCGGGTCTTGCCGATACCGGCATCCCCGTGCACGAATACCACGTGCGTCGAGAACTCACCGGCGCGGAGCTTCGCCGCCGCCCGGTACGCGCGGCGTTGACCGTAGGCGGACAGGGCATCGTCGATCTCCCGCTGATGCCGCGAGTAGATGTCGAACAGTTCATCGGTAAGCATGATCTGATCGCGCGTGATCTCGCCCTGGAGCACGCGCTCGCGCATGTCCTCGAAGTTCTCGGCGACGACCTTCTTCTTCACGTGGGCGCGACCCTTGAGCCACGTCTCCCGGCGCTGGGCGTCGATGCCGAGGTAGTCCAGCCCGCGCACCGTGGCGACCTCCGAAGGCGCGTACTGGTGCTTGTCCGCGTACTTCACGTGCGTCAGGTACGAGAGCATGTTGTCGAAGGCGTACCGCCCGCGACCGGGCTTCTCGACGTACTGCGGTTCGACGCCGATGCCAAACGCGAGCCGATCCAGAGGCGCGCTCTTCGCGCGGCTGGCGAACTTGATCACCGCGTGCAGGTGATCCGGCTTCGGCTCGACCACGAGGGTCTTCTCGGTGTCGCTCCAGACCTCGCGCTCGTCCTTATCGTGCACGATGCCGTAGGCCTCGACGACCTCACAGCCGATCGCCTCGAGCCGCTGCACCACGTAGGCGAGGATCGCCCCGGCTCCCTGCTGGAGCAGCGCGGCCCCGTTCGCGTCCTCGGCGGCCCAGGTCCAGTACGACGGATCGAGGTACTGCGTGAGCCCGATGCTCGTCGGGTTGTTCTCCTGCTTAGCCACGGCGACCACCGCCCAGGACGTCGGAAGGAGCGTGCGGCGCCTTAAATGACCCCCTATTGACCCCCAAATGATCCTGCGGGGTCACGCGGTGGAGCGAAGGCGAAACCGGCAGCTGACCAGGCATGTTGTTGCATGGCGCGGCAATCGACAAGCCCTTGCCGCGCCCGTAGGAACGGATGAGGCTTCCAGAACTCTTGGAGTGCGGAGCACGGATGAGGACGGGCATCACGACGACGGGCAGCCCGCCTCCGGCGGATGCCAGGCCAGGCCCATCGGTCGGGCTGGTCAGGTCAGCGGGAGCGGTGGCGCTGGTGCGTTCGGCGGCGTTCATCGGGCACCACCCTTGCGGTAACGCTTGATGACGGCCTGATGCGTGACGCCGAGGGCGTCGCCGATCTTGGCCCAGGTCACCCCGTCGGCGCGGGCATCGGCGACGGCCATCTCGACGGCCTCCTCCAGCACGGAGCGGAGCACGCCGAGGTCGTAGAGGTGCGCTTCGCTGTCGGCGAGGGTGGGGTCGCCCACACGCCAGCGGAAGCCGTTCACGTGGGCGAAGGCGGCGGAGTTGGCGCTCATCAGCGATCACCACCCATCACGGCGGCGACCGCGGCCCGCTGGCGCGGAGTCAGCGGCGTGCGGGCCAGGCGCTCACCAGCTCGGCGACCGGCGGCGAGGGCGGCAGCGATGACGGGATCGAGCCCATCAGCCTGCGGATCGGGGGTCGAATCCTGGTCGAGCCCAGGGCAGTCCAGCGCAGATGCGCGGGGAGCGTCGATAACGACAGACATCGGAAGTCCTCAAACATGAGTGTGCTTCCGGTTCCCCGCCACGGTAATTGGGCTGTTTGACCGGCTACTCATCCGGGAGTAGTACCGCCAGCTTCAAAGTCTGGCCCCCGGTGGGATCTTCTTGTCTGCAACCATTCTCCCACGAGTCGACTCACCAGTCCACTGACGAGTCGACTCGCGTGTCAGTCGCGACGCGGCTCTATACGAATGAGGTCGGGGTCGAACTTCACGTGACCGGGCGCGATGGGCTCGATGGTCACCGTCACCAGCTCGTCCACGAGCATCCGGCGGCGGTCCACGTCCAACGTCTTCCACTTCGCCTCGACCACCTCGCGGCGCTCCGCGGTGCCGACCGGCTCGTCCACGTCCGCGAGCAACTTCGCCGCCACCGACACCGAACGGTCGAGCAGCTCCGCGTCTATCTCATCGATGCGGGCCTTCACGTCGTTGATCGCCGCCGTGATCTCCAGGACCGGCTGATGGATGTCACGCAGCAGCGGGCTCAGCTCCTTCACCCGCTCGACCAGGGCGTTCCGCTCCGTCAGCAACTCCTCGTGATCTGGCCCATCGTCCTCCTGCGGCATCACGAGGTTGTGCACATCCACCGAGGACAAGCGGGTGAGCACCGCCTCGGTCACCATCGCATCGACGGGCTCGCGCTGGCGGGTGAGATGGAACTGCTCGCCGCAGCGGTACGTCGGCTGCTTGCGACTGTTCGTCCCGGAGACGAGCGTCGCGCCGCACTTCCCGCACAGCCCGATCGTGGACAGAAGGTACTTCGGCTGGTTACCCTGCCTCGCCGACCTTCGCACGTTGTCCTCCAGCTTCGCCACCGCGGCCCGCCACGTTTGCTCGCCGACGATGGGCGGGAACGCGTCGCCCTGCACCGGGTACAGCTCGCCCGACGCGTAGTGCTTGATGTAGCCAGCGTAGAGCGGGTTCGCCAGGAGGTAGCGCACGGCATCGACGGAGAACTCCGACCCGCGGGCGGTGAGATGACCGGCACCGTTCAGATCCTCGCGGATTCGCCGGATCGACAGCGACGGCTCGCCGAGGAACGCGGCGAAGGCCCGCCGGACGGCGTCGGCCTCCTCCGGGATCAGCTCGCCCTCTCGCGTCCACCCGAACGCCTTCCAGGCGCTCGTCGGGATGCCCTCGAAGCGTCGGCGCTCGTTCGACCTGATCTGACGCTCCGCCTTACGCCTGGCCTCGAACCGGGCCAGTGCCGCGAGCATCGTCGCTCGGAACTCACCGTCGGCCGTCGAGAGGTCGATCTCGCCGTTCACGGTGACGACCCGCAGCCCCAGGTCAATCAAGGTGTTGAGGTCCTTCGTGCTGCGCAGCAGCCGGTCCATGTCCACGGCGACCACCATCGAGAAGCGGCCCGCGCGGGCGTCGTCCAGCATCTCGGCCCAGCGGGTGCCAGCGCGGCGCTTCTTCGTCGCCGACACGGCGTTGTCCTCGTAGACCTCGACGACGTTCCAGTCCTTGGCCTCGGCCAGCGCCCTGATCTTCCTCAGCTGCGTATCGACCGTCCAGCGGTCGCCCTTGCGGTCCATGGAGGCGCGGACGTACGCGGCCACCTCGTTCGTCTTCCTCAGCGCTACCAGTTCGACCATGCAACCAAGCTTACGGAACGAGTGTCACAACCGCGACATGCTCTACGAGAACCCCCTCTATCTGGCCGAGGAGCTGGGGGCGCTGGATCTGCTCAGCGATCAGCGCCTGGCCATCGGCATCAGCCGCGGATCGCCCGAGCCGGCGCTGCGCGGCTGGGAGGCCTTCGGCTACACCGGTTCCACCGACCCGCGCGGTGCAGATATCGCCCGCCCCAAGTTCGATCAGCTGATGGCGGCCGTGCGAGGGGAGACGATGGTCGACGCCGATCCCGCCCAGCACGGACGGGGCATGCGGCTGCACGTCGAGCCGCATTCGCCGGGTCTGGACGAGCGGATCTGGTGGGGCGCCGGCAGCCGTGAGACGGCCGAGTGGGCCGGGCGCGAGGGCGTGAACCTCATGAGCTCGACCCTGCTCACCGAGGCCACCGGCGCCGCATTCGCCGATCTGCAGGCCGAGCAGCTGCAGCAGTACCGGGAGGCGTGGAAGGCCGCAGGCCACAGCCGGACTCCGCGCACGAGCGTGAGCCGCAGCATCTTCCCGATCGTCACCGCCGAGGACCAGGCGCTGTACGGGCAGCTGCAGCGCGAGGGCCAGGACCAGATCGGCATCATCGACGGCTTCCGCAGCACCTTCGGCAAGTCCTACGTCGGCGAGCCGGACCGGCTGGTCGAGCAGCTCAAGGCCGACGCCGCCGTCATGGAGTCGGACACCCTGATGCTCACGATCCCCGCCCACATGGGTCCGGAGCTGAACCTCAACCTGCTGGCCAGCTTCGCCGAGCACGTGGCTCCGGAGCTCGGCTGGGAGCCGAACGCCCAGGGCCCGGTCACCGGGTACCCGATCGGCTGAGGCGCAGCGCCGCCCGGCCCGACTCAGTCCAGATCCGCACCCGTGAGCTGCGCGGCGGCATCCCACAGCCGCCTCGCCAGCTCCGGATCAGCGGCCTCGGGGGAGCGGCCCAGCAGGGTCGGCGCGCCGCGCAGCGCCTTGAATCCCGACGGGCCCACGTAGCTGCAGGGCGGCAGGTCCGAGGTCGCGGCCACCAGCACGTTCTGGGCGCCGTCGGCCGCCGACTGCGCCATGGGGGCGGTCGCGGCGGTGATGAGGGCATTGGCGCGGTCGCCGAACTGGTTCTGGATGTTCGTCAGGGCCCACCCGGGGTGCGCAAGCATCACGGGGATCCCGCGCGGTGCGAGCCGTCGGTTCAGCTCCAGGGCCCACAGCATGTCGGCCAGCTTGGAGCGCCCGTACGCCCGGAAGGGCCGCCAGCCGCGGGTGAGCTGGAGGTCGTCGAAGTCCAGGGAAGCGCCGCGGTGGGCATCCGAGCCCACGATCACCACCCGTCCGCACACCCGATCCGCCATGAGCGCGGTGAACGCGAACGGCCCCAGCATGTTCGTGCCGAGCATGGCCTCGAACCCGTCGACGGTCTGCTCGCGGGTCTTCGTCATCCGCCCTGCGCAGCTGATCAGCACGTCCACGGGCTCGTCGACCTGGGCCGCTCCGGCCCGCACGCGGGCGAGGTCGCCGAAGTCGACGTCGATCACGCGCGCATCCCCGAGCTGGGAGCGCACTGCCTCGCCCCGAGCGGCATCGCGGGCCGTGAGCAGCACGCGGGCGCCTGCGCGAGAGGCGGCCAGTGCGGTCTCGCGGCCCACGCCGTTCGTGGCGCCGGTGACCAGCCACGTGCGGCCGGACTGATCGGGCAGGGCCAGGGGAGCCAGGCGATCCTTCATGGGATCAGTATGGCGGTCATCTGGGTCGCGCCCGGTCAGCGGCGATCCGGTTCGCCGGAAGCGGATCAGTTCAGCTTGAGCGCCCTGCGCCACTCGAGGGCGGCGATGATCGCGACGACCAGCAGCCACAGCACAGTCCAGGGCCGCAGCTGTCCGTCGATCAGGCTGAGCACGCCAGTGAGCAGCACCAGTCCGGCCACGCCCGTCATCAGCCAGGCCCGCCGTCGAGCCGCCACGGCACGGTTCGGCGCGAACCGTGCCGCGTATGCCTCCGGTGCGCCGAACTCCTCGGCCGGCGGTGCACCGGCCTCCTGGGCATGGGATCGGGCCTCGGCCAGGATCTCGTCCACCCGCGAATCCGTGAGGTCCCCGCGGCTGCGCAGCGCGGATCCCAGGGCGTCGTACCAGGAGGCGTCGTCGTGGGCCGCTGCGGGCCTGGCGGGTCGCGCGGGCCAGGCCAGTGCGGTGACCCAGGCGACCAGCGCATAGACGACGACCGCGCCCAGGAAGCCCAGCATGCCCGTGCCGGGAAGCGTCACGGGATTGCCGAGGGCGAAGACGCCCACCGTCAGCGCGATGCCGGGCAGCGCGGCCGCCGCGGCGGCCAGCACCCCTGCTGTGTGCGATCGGGCAGCCGTCACCGCTGTGTGGACGGCGACGATCGTCCGCGAGGTCAGGGCCAGAGCCAGCGGTGCCAGCAGGAAGGACAGCTTCAGGGGGTCGGCCCAGGACCAGGTGATCAGCTCGTAGAGCAGGAACAGGCCTGCGTAGAAGCTCGCGATGATCAGCGTCTCGACCGCGAAGTCGCGCGGGCTGGTCGTCGGCGGCGCCTTCAGGGCCACGCCCTGCTCGCGCCAGGCGGCCTCCTGCCCACGCGCCCAGGTCAGCGGGTCGCCGAACAGCTCCTGCGCAGGCTCCTGTGCCGCGGCCACCTGCTCGGCGACCTCGTCGAGGGCCTCGACGATGCGACGCTCCAGCACCTCCTCCATCAGCAGCCGACCACCTGCGGTCAGCGCCCAGTCCTGATCCTCCTCAGCACCGCGGGCGGTGCCCACCCTGTCGACGGCGGCCTGGAAATCGCTCTGCGCGGTCATCGTGCGTCCTCCTGAGAGTGAGCTGCGGGAGAAGAGGGCTCGAGCGCTGCGACCAGGCGATGCCAGTCGTCGCGCTCCCGGGACAGGCGCTCTCGTCCGACGTCGGTGAGGCGGTAGGTGCGCCGCCCGGGGCCGCTGTCGCCCTGGGACCACGACGCCGCTATGGCGCCCTGCTGCTCGAGGCTGTTCAGCAGCGGATAGAGCGAGCCGCCCTTGGGGCGGCCGAGCCCGCGTTCGGCGAGCCGTTCGGCGATCGCATATCCATGCAGCGGCTCCTCGGCCAGCACCGCCAGCAGGGCGGTGCCCATGGCGGCGCGCACCCAGGGGGTCGGCCACAGTGGATCGGCGTCTGTCATGTATCTAAGTATGAACCGTACCTAGAGAGGTGTCGAGTGCGACGGCGGCATGGAGATGTCGTCGCTCGTTGATGCGTCCTGCCGACGGGGCCCCGCAGTCGGCCGCTCAGCGCACTCCGCTCAGCAGATGGGCGAACTGCTCGCCGGCCAGCCAGAGACCCATGAGGATCATGGCCGCGCCCGTGATGCGGGTAACGATATCGGCGGGGCCGTCGCGTCCGGCCAGCAGCCTCTGAGATGCCGCGGCGAGACCGACATAGAAGATCGCGCCCAGGCCGGTCCAGGTCAGTCCGAGCGCTCCGAGCTGAACCCACAGGGGCCATGCCGCGGTCGTCGAGACGAACTGGGGGAGGAAGGCGACGAACAGGACCAGCGACTTGGCATTGAGCGTGCTCACGGCGACGCCCTGGCGCAGGACCTTCCGGCCCGGGGCGGCGGCCGTCACCGGCGCGCTGGGGACGATCTCGAGCGCACCCGTCGAGGTATCGGGTGCGGCCGGGCGCGGCGCGCGCAGGATGCGGATCCCCAGGAAGGCCAGGTACCCCGCTCCGGCCAGGGTCACCGTGATCAGCGCTGCGGGAACGGCGGCGATGAGCGGGCCCAGTCCGGTGGCTACCACGAGGGAGAGGATCACGTAGCCGATCGTCAGCCCGGCGACCGGAGGGACGATCCGGGGCTGGCGTGCGCCGGTGGCGAGCATGAAGGCCCAGTCCGGTCCGGGAAGCAGCAGCAGCGCTCCCGTCGCGGCGATGAAAGCGAGCCACAGTCCCATATCCATTGCGGCCTCCTCGGGCGGCGTCGGTCGTCGTTGACGAGAAACAGCGTAGGAAGAAGTCCGCGACAGCCGATGCCAAATTCAGCCCGGACGAACCGCTGAAATGGCAAGATCCTGCTATGGATTCCGTGGATCGCGCCATCATCGACCAGCTGCAGGCGAATGCGAGCCTGACCAACACCGAGCTGGCGGATCGGGTGGGGCTCACGCCGTCGCCCTGCCTGCGCCGGGTGCGCCGTCTGGAGGAGGGGGGCGTGATCCTGGGATATCACGCGCGGATCTCGCCCGAGGCGCTCGGACGGCAGTTCCAGGTCTACGTCGAATTCGAGCTCGCCGACCAGCGCCAGTCCACGATCGAGCAGTTCGAGGTCGCACTCGTGGCCTATGACGAGGTCATCGAGGCTCGGCGGATGTTCGGCGCCCCGGATATCGAGGCGCTCGTCGCGGTGGCGGACCTGCCCAGCTTCGAGCGCTTCAGCACCGAGCATCTCAGCGCCCTGCCGGGGCTGGGGCGGATGCAGTCGCGCTTCGCCATGAAGGTCATCAAGGAGCGGCACCCGGCCTGATGCGGGCTCGCGATCGATGCCGGAACCCGCGCGGCGGCCGCCCGGGATGTCCTGTGTCTCGAGGGGCGCCTCAGCTGGCGCTGACCGCCTCAGGGCGACGAGCCGCCACTCGGAGCAGGCCGGCCAGCGCCAGGGCGGCGATGCCAGCACCCCACAGCGCAGCCCCGGCAGCCGGCTCCGCCACGACCATGCCGCCGGTGGGTCGGCCCTGTGCGTCCATGCCGTCCCAGAGCGCAAACGGCGCGGTGTCGATCATGTGCCAGAGGACGACGCCCCACACTGCCGCGACGATCAGCGCCGCAAGGGCCCACCGGCGCGAGCGGCCGATCCAGGCACTGAGCGCGCACAGGATCACGGCCGCACCGAGCGCGGCGAACAGCGGCCAGTCCGCCTTCAGCCCGCTCTCGGTGCCGCCCAGGGCGGTCTGGATCATGGAGATGCCGTCCTTGTCCCGTGAATCGAGGACGGGCGTGGTGAGGCTCAGGACCCACAGTGCGGCGCTGAGCAGCGATAGCACTCGCGAGGCCAGGACCACGGTCCTCAGCCTCGAAGAGCCCGCTCAAGCGGGATGCTGCCGTCCTGCCAAGGGGTCAGCACCCACACGAGCGCGTAGGCGCCCACGCCCAGCACAGGCAGCAGGAAGGAGGCGAGCAGCAGCGCGCGGACCACCCACACGTTGATCCCGAGCCGCGCGGCGATCGCGCCGCCGATGCCTCCGGCGAGCCGCTGCGGTCCGCGTCGGAAGCCGAGGCCGCGCACTGAATCGAAGATCGTGTTCATGGAGCCAACGCTACTCGGCGCGTGGCGACGTACGGCATGCGTCAGCGGACCGAGCTCGCCAGGGGCTGATTCGGTCTGGCGAGCCTCAGCCCTGGGACCGTCCAGGGAGGTGCGCCTGCTCGCCGTCGTGATCGAAGATCGTGAGGATCTCCGCCGGCCCGCGGTGGGCTTCGAGCGCGTGCGGGGTCATGGTGGAGAACTCCGCGGCCTGTCCCGGGGAGACGCCCTTCGGGCGGCAGATCCCCACGAACCCGCAGGGGATGACACCGATCCCGGGGATCTGGAGCGCAGGCAACGCCAGCCAGCCCATGACCATGGTGGTCTCGGCCGCCGCAGCCGGACTCATGGCAGGCGCGGGGGTCCACGGCGAGCTGGCCATGACCGATCTGGCCCGTGCGGTGGACGGCGGCAGCGCCCGGCAGTGAACTGCGGGGCGGCTGCATTCCACCGGAACTGTCAGGACGCGCCGAATTATGCTGAGGCTCCCAGCGCCGACCGGCGGCGCATCCAGCGCAGGGGACACCCATGGCACTGCAGGAGATCGAGTTCGCGTCGGCCAATGGTCGCGACACCATCCAGGCATGGCTGCACACGCCGATCGCCGAGCCCAAGGCGATCGTGCAGATCGTCCACGGCCTCGGCGAGCACTCGCGGCGCTACCTCCACCTCATCAGCGCGCTGCTGGACGAGGGGTTCGCGGTGGCGGCGGGCGATCACAGCGGGCATGGTCGCACGGCGATGCGGTCCGGGATATGGGCAGATGCCGGCGACGACGCCGCCCGTGTGGTCGTCGACGACGAGCTGGCGCTGCTGGCCAGGGTGCGGCAGGAGCTGCCCGGGGTCCCGGTGGTCGTGTTCGGGCACAGCTGGGGCTCGATGATCGCCCGCGTCCTGGCCGCGCAGCCGGATGTCGAGCTGGCCGGATTGGCCTTGGGCGGCATCGCGGCGCAGATGCGCGGCATCGAGTCGACGCTCGACCGGGACATGCTCGCCCGCCTGTCCGCCGGAGAGGGCCGTGCCGAGCCGGCGCCGGATCTTCTGGTGGGACAGCTCTTCGACGGCTTCCTGGCCCGCTTCGGCCAGGACGCGGGCCCCACGGCCTGGGTGGCCCTGGACGCCGACGTGGTGGCCGACCACGGCCGCGACCCCTTCAACAACTTCGGGGCGCCCTTGAGCGCACGGTTCCTCAAGGGGTTCGTGGACCTCTACGACCAGGCGAACGACGACTCCTTCTACGCCGCTCTGCCCGTGGATCTGCCGGTGCTGATCCTGGCGGGGGAGCAGGATCCTGTCGCCAACTTCGGCGAAGGCGCGTTCCACGTGGCCAATCGACTGCGGGACAGCGGCCATGACGACGTCCGCACCCGCGTCTTCCCCGAAGTCCGCCACGAGGTGCACAACGAGCCGCTGACTCGCGCCGAGGCCGAAGAGGAGATCCTTGGCTTCATCGCCCGAGTCACCGCGCGGAGCTGAAGGGCCGGGGGCTTCATGTCCGAGCCCGCTCCGGAAGAGGCTCCGGGGCGGGCTCGGTGCAGGAGCTGCGATGGTGTGCCGACTCCAGGGGACGGCTCAGTCGCCGAACGACTCCAGCAGCGCGAGCGCGGACTCCTTGCCGAGCTGGTTCGCGGCCAGAGGGCTGTCGCCGGTCAGCAGATTGCCGTCGCGGGTGGTCGCTCCGGACATGTCGTCGTTGACGATCTCGAAACCGGCGGCGGTGAGCTGCTCGCCCAGGTTCCACGGCATCTGCCCGGGGAGGTAGCCGATCTCGATGTTCGCCCCCAGGTCCAGGGAATCCGGGAAGGCGGTGATGCGGCGACCCGCGAAGGGGTTCTTCTCGCGGTCGATGCCCGCGGCCAGCAGGGCGGCGGGGCCGTGGCACAGGGTGATGATGAGCCGGTCCTGCTCCATGAAGAAGTCCAGTGCCGACCGCAGCTCGCGGCTGTCGGGCAGGCCCGTCATGGCGCCGTGGCCGCCGGGGATGAAGATCGCGGCGTAGTCGTCGAGCCCGTCGGCGATGACGTCAGCGAGCGCGCGCGGGGTCTTGAAGGACTCCTGGGCGGCCTCCCAGGTGCTGGCCACAGCCTGGTCCTGCGACGGGTAGGCCCACCACTCCAACTTGCCGGGCCCGCCCGTGAGCGTGGCGACGTCGATGCCGTAGCCGGCCTGGGCCATGTGGTGCAGCGGCAGCAGGGTCTCGACGGGGTGATTGCCGGTGGAGAAGAACGTCCCGTTGCGCATGCGCATGTAGCGCTCGTGGGCGGCGATCACCAGGACCTTCCAGCGGCCGCCGCGGTACTGTTCCTCGGTGGCCAGTCCGTCGAAGTCCGTGGTGGGAGCGGTGTACTGGGAAAGTGAGTACGGAGACGGAAAGAAGGCCCCGTCCTCCGCTGGGTCCTGCGTGGGCGTGCGGTCCTGCGTGGTCTCGGTCATCGGATTCCCTTCACGAGTTTCGTCGGTGCAGTGTATCGCGGCGCACGCTACAGGCCTGCTCTGACGTCGCAGCGAGATCTCGAGCGCACCCCTGACCATTCCAATGACAGGAATAAATCTTCCTGTTCTGTGAAGACTCTTCCTCCGCAGCTCACGCCGTTCGTGCGATCGGACGCCGTGGGCGCGATCCTCGCCGAGACGCTGGGCCACCCCGAGCGAGAAGTCTCCCTGGCCGAGCTCGGTCGACGCACCGGGGTCAGCCCAGCGGTCGTGCATCGGGAGGTCCAGCGACTGATCGACGTCGGCGTCCTGCAGGATCGCCAGGAGGGGCGCAATCGACTGGTGCGTGCTGAGCGGGATCATCCGCTGCATGCACCCATGCGAGAGATCGTTCAACCCACCTATGGGCCGGGGCCGGTGCTCCGCGCGGCCTACGACGCCGCGCGCGAGGCGCTGGCAGCCGTGCTGGCTCACCACGGTCTGCGCGCTCGACCGGTGGGCGTGGCGCACGTGAACACCGGCGCGGCCGCCGCTGCGTAGGTGTCCGACGATGCCCTGGCGGAGTTCGACTGGATGCGACAGGTCCGCAACAGCACCGAGTACCCCGATATCTCTCGGCCGCCCGCCACGAAGCAGGACGTCGAGGAGGCCATCGAGGGTGCCTCGGCGATCGTGGCGGCATGCCCAGCCGCTGCGGAGACCGCCGTGGGCCTGGACGGCAACCATGCGAGGATCGCCGTGCTGTCCACTCCCGACGGACGCGGCGTCCTGGAGCTGTTCGAGTACATCCACCCGCCTGCCAGCCCCATGCCGCCGACCCAGCCGAACGACCTGGGCATGCACCGGGTCGCCTTCCAGGTCGACGATCTCGACGCCGCCCTGGAGAAGGCGGCCGCCCACGGCTGCCACCCGCTGCGCGGAGTGGCGGACTACCAGGGCGTCTACCGCCTGACGTACCTGCGCGGGCCCAGCGGCATCGTGGTGATGCTCGCCCAGGACATGCGCGGCGACTGAGGGTCTCCCGCCCGTCGGACGGGGTCCGTAGGCTGAGCCGGACCACGCGGTCCGGCTACCACGGCACCTGCCGCTGATTCCGCGCCGGACCGACGACGCGCAGGAGGAAAACACCATGCTGAACTGGCTGTTCAAGGCACGACGGATGCGCGGCGACGCCCGCGCGGCCCAGCGCGGCCCCGAGGCCCTCGGCAAGCGGATGGGCCGCCGCGGCGCCCACCGGCTGCTGAGCAGGCTGCTGCGCTGAGCGCGCCGTAGACGCCGGCGGCCAGCGAGGTCCCGACGCAGCCCGCGATCTGGAAGCTCGTGGAGACGACCGTGACGCCGTGCTCACGGTCTCCACCGTGCTCTCAGGCCTGCACGGGATCGACGGAGCTGCTGCGCTGTCGGTGCCGAGCATCATCAGCGCCTCGGGGGCGCACCCCATCGAGCGGACTCCGTTCGACGACGGCGAGCTCGAGCGCCTGCACGCCTCCGCCGACGCCCTCCACCGGGCCGCCGCAGGACTGCGCGGCTGAGATCCGGCTCACCTCGGGCGCGCGGGGGATCCGGAGCGTGGATACGGTGAAGGACAGCACCCTTCCTTCCCCCCCTGTCAGCGAGGTTCCCCGTGCCTTCTTCTGCGCCCGCCCAGGCGAGGCCCGCCGCCCGTCATCAGACCGCCTTCATCGCCGTGCTCGCGGTCGGCGCGGTGATCGGCGGCTTCCTGTTCGGCTTCGACATGTCGACCATGAACTCGGCGATCAACGGCATCGCGCCGTCGCTGGAGCTCAGCTCGTTCCAGACGGGGCTGATCACCTCGATCGCGATGATCGGCGCGGCCGCGGGTGCCTGGTTCTCGGGCGATGTCTCCGAGCGGATAGGGCGCACCCCGGTCATGACCCTGGCTGGCACCCTGATGCTCGTGGGCTCGGTTCTCACGCAGCTCGCCGACGGCTTCTGGCTGATCCTCGTCTTCCGCATCTGCACAGGCCTGGGCATCGGCGCCGCCAGCGCAGTGGTCCCGGCCTATGTCAGCGAGGTCTCCCCGCCGCGCATCCGCGGCACCATGGGCACTTTCTGGCAGATGGCGATCGTGCTCGGTCAGTTCCTGGGCCTGGTCTCCGGGTACCTGTTCGCCCGGGCCGCAGGCTCCGAATCGGCCCAGCTGTGGGGCATGGAGGCCTGGCGCTGGATGTTCGCCGTCGTCGCCGTCCTGGCGCTGTCCTACGTGCTGATCTCGCTGCGCCTGCCGCAGTCCCCGCCCGATGCCGTGCGCCTGGGCGATCACGACTCGGCCCGCGCCTTCATCGAGCGCGCCGGCGGCGAGGACGCCGAGGGCCGCTTCGAGCGCATCCGCGAGAAGCTCGCGGACCGATCCGAGAGCGCGTCTCTGAAGGATCTGCGCGGCAGCCGGCTGGGGCTCCAGGGCATCGTGTGGGCCGGGATCCTGCTGGCCGCCTTCCAGCAGCTCGTGGGCATCAACGTCGTGAAGATGTACTCCAACACCATCTGGCAGTC
This sequence comes from Kocuria sp. 2SI, assembly GCF_005502825.1. Taxonomy (NCBI): domain Bacteria; kingdom Bacillati; phylum Actinomycetota; class Actinomycetes; order Micrococcales; family Micrococcaceae; genus Kocuria; species Kocuria sp. 2SI. Next base: position 22,838 of record NZ_SCNB01000004.1, read on the forward strand.
GGTGGGCGTGCCCGTCGACGACTCCTTCCAGGTCAGCATGCTCACCGCTGGGCTGAGCATCGCGGCCACGGTCGTGGCGATCCTGATCATGGACCGCGTTCCGCGCCGGAGCATGCTGATCGTCGGCGGCGCGTTCATGGTCGCCTCCATGGCCGCGATGGCCATCGCCTTCGCCCAGGGCGGCGGCGCCGAGGGCGCTCTGCCGCGCGGGGCTGCGCTCACCGCCCTGATCGGCATGAACGGCTTCGCGATCTCCTTCGGCATCACCTGGGGACCGGTCATGTGGCTCATGCTCGGCGAGCTGTTCGACTCGGACCTCCGCACCGTCGCCGTGGCCGTGTGCACCGCCGTGAACTGGCTGATGAACTGGCTGATCACGCTGACCTTCCCCGTCCTGGCGGGTATCGGCCTGGATCTGGCCTACGGTCTGTACACGGCCTTCGCGCTGCTGGGCGTGTGCTTCGTGTGGAAGTCCCTGCCCGAGACCAAGGGCAGGGCGATGGCCTGAGGCCGCTGGCGCAGGGCGCCGAGGAGGACGGGTGAGGTGCGGTGGGATGGAGAGCTGGGGTGCGCGATCGGCTGCGCGAGGACGGGTGGACCATCCTGCAGCTGGCCGCCGCCGCGCTGATCGCCTTCCTGCTCGCCCGCTGGCTCGGGGGCCACTCGGAGCCGTTCTTCGCCCCGATCGCCGCGGTCGTGTCCCTGAACACGGATCTGGGCGAGCGCGGCCTCAACGCCCTGAAGCTGCTGCTGGGCGTCGTGCTCGGGATCGTGGTGGGGGAGCTGACCCTGCTGGTCGTCTCCGATCTGGCGCTCGCGCTGGGCATCGCTGTCCTCGTGTCGCTGAGCATCTCCACACTGGCCGGCGGCTCCCGGCTGCTGGTGGCCCAGGCAGCGGCCTCCGCCGTGCTGACCGTGTCGATCTCCGACGGCAGCGCCGGCCCTGAGCGGCTGATCGACGCCCTGATCGGGGCGGGAGTCGCGCTCGTGTTCACGCAGCTGCTGTTCACCCCGGATCCGCTCAAGCTGCTGCGAGCCGCGGAGTCTGAGGCCCTGTCGTCCGTTGGCTCCGGTCTGCGCCGGGCCGCCGAGGCCCTGGCGGGCGACGACGAGGCCGCGGCCGTCGACGCGCTCGCGGGCCTGCGCGAGACGCGCGACGACCTGGCCGATGTGGCCTCGGCGCGCGAGCGCAGCCAGCGCGTGGCCCGGCACTCGCTGACCCGCCGCTCCGGGAGGCGCCCCCTGGTGGTCATGACCGAGAACGCCGGTCATCTGGACCTGCTGGGCGATGACGCCATCATGGCCGTGCGCCTGGCGATCGCCGCGGACCCGTCGTCCCGGGTGGCCCATGGCGCCTCCTTGAAGCGCTTCGCGGGATTGATCGAGCGCCTGGCTGAGGACCCCGCGAGCCGCAGCGCCCGCCAGGGCGTCGTCGACGACTTCCCGGCCGCGCTGTCCGAGCTGGGCCCCGCTCGGCAGTGCGATCCCACCGTGCGGATGATCCGCCTCCTGGCCCTGGACGCGATGCTCTACGCGGGGGTAGAGCCCTCGGCGGCGCAGGCCGTGATCGACGGCGCCTCCGACGAGCCGTCGGTGGAGCGCGACCAGGATCCGAGCACGACCCTGCTGCGGCGCGTGCGCCGATCCATGCGCCGGGGGAGGATGGGGCCATGACCACGCCATCAGAGTCCTCCGCCCCGAGCCGCCGCCTCCTGATCACGGGTGCCACCGGCGGGATCGGGCTGCTGCTGGCCGAGCGGCTCAACGAGCAGGGCCCCGGCTACGAGATCATCCAGCACGGGCGCACGCCCAGGAACGAGGAGCAGGAGCGCGTGCTGCGCCCAGCGCAGATCACCGACCTGGACGAGATGCTGGCCCTAATGGATGGTGTGGACACCGTGGTGCACCTGGCGGGGGCATCGGCCCCGCAGGCCGAGTGGGACGACGTCCTGGACGCCAACATCGTGGGCACCCGCAGCGTGCTGGAAGCGGCCCGGCAGGCCGGGGTGCGCCGCGTGGTCTATGCGTCGTCCAATCACGCCTTCGGCATGTGGGACCGGAACGAGCAGTGGCCCGTGCTGCCCACCACGCTGCCTCGACCGGACTCGCTCTACGGGGTCTCCAAGGTCTTCGGCGAGGCGCTGGGCAGCTACTACCACGACGAGTTCGGCCTCGAGTTCATCGCCCTGCGCATCGGCTGGTACGCCCAGGATCCGCTGGAGGCCGACGACGAGCTGCTGCACGCCATGTGGCTCTCGCCCGACGACTGCGTCCAGGTGGTGCGCTGCGCGATCGAGGCGGATCGCAGCTTCGGGGCGTACTACGCGATCTCCGAGAACCCCAACCGGCGCTGGGACATCACGAACACCATGGTCGAGCTCGGCTACCGGCCGCAGGACTCCTGGACCCGCTTCACCGGCAGGTCCGAGGACGTGGCCGAAGGCGGAGCACCCGTCCGCGACACCTGGCCGTCGGGGTCCTGAGCGATGGGCGGATCTCAGCCCGGCCGGCTCAAGGCCATCCTGCTGCTCGTCATCTCCCTGCTGTTCGTGGCGGCCGGTGTCTTCGTCCTGCTCTTCGGTCCCGTGATGCTCGGCCTGGTCGTGATCGCCTTCTTCGGCGGCTGCGCGCTGATCGGGCTGACGCAGCTGCTGGGCGCTGATCACCCCGCCACCCCGATCCTCATAGGGGTGGGATCCATCGGCATGGGCCTGGGGTGCCTGGCGATGCTGGAAGGCGGGCTGAGCGGTGGGCCGAGCGACGCGGGGGACTGGGTGATGGTCGCGATCATGCTGGTCGGTGCCCTGTTCTTCGGGGTCGGGGGAGTGCTGCTGATCCTGCTGCCGCTGCTTCGCCGCCGAAGTCCGACACAGCAGCGAGTGCCCTCCCCGGTGCTGCCCCTGGCAGAGGTCGAGGCGCGCCTGGAGGGGCGGCTCGCCCAGCTCGGCGGTGCGGGCGGAGGCTTCGGCGGCGGGGTCGGGGCCGGGATCCCCGGTGCCGTCGGAGGCCGCTCGGGAGGTGCGTTCGGTGCGCAGGTCGGCACCCGCCACCTCACGCACCTGGACGGGGCGCGGGCCCAGCTGCCGGTGGCGCTGGATCAGGACCTGGTCCAGCACGTGCTGCGGGAGGTCTTCGGCGGTCGAGCCGAGTGGGGATGGGCCCCGGACCGACCGGTCGTGCTCATGACCGGCATGGTCGGTTCGGGTGCGGCGGGGATGAATCCCTGCGTCCTGCAGGTCGTGTGGTCGCAGCACGGCCTCGAAGCCACGGCCCATGCCCGGGAGGGGCTGATCGGGCAGCGCACGTGCGCCAAGACCCTGGAGAAGCTGGAGTCCGCGCTGAACCAGGGGACCCGATGACCGAGCTGACTCCTGCGGCAGCCCGCCGCATCGCCCTGGCCGCCCAGGGCTTCCTGGACCCGCGCCCGGCTCCGGGCGCTGTCACGGCGCGGCACCTGAACCGGGTGATCGATCGCGTGGGCGTGGTCCAGGTGGATTCGGTCAACGTGCTCACCCGCTCCCACTACCTGCCGTTCTTCTCCCGGCTCGGGCCCTATGACCGCGCCCGACTGGACCGCCTGCGCGACCGCTCGCCCCGGCGCCTCGTGGAGTACTGGGCGCACGAGGCCAGCCTGATCCCGCTGCAGACCTGGCCGCTGCTGGCCTTCCGCCGCGACCGCGCTCGTGACGAGGCCTGGGGCGGCATCCGCCGGATCGCCCAAGAGCAGCCCGAGCTCGTGGAGCGGGTGCTCGCCTTGGTGGCATCCCATGGGCCCCTGACCGCCCGGCAGTGCGACGCGCTCGTGGAGCATCAGGTCCCCGGCCGCGGCGACGGCTGGGGCTGGAACTGGTCGGCGGTCAAGACCGCGCTGGAGTTCCTGTTCTGGTCCGGGCAGATCATCAGCAGCGGGCGCAACCAGCAGTTCGAGCGCGCCTACGTCCTGCCCGAGCGGATCCTTCCTCCCGAGCCGCTCGAGCGCGCGCGGCAGATGGACGCTCATGGGGCCCATGTGGAGCTGATCCGCATCGCCGCCCGCGCCCACGGGGTGGCGAGCCTGCGCAGCCTGCGGGACTACTTCCGGCTGCGCGCCGACGAGTCCCGCGCCGCCGTCGTCGATCTGGTGGCGGCCGGTGAGCTGGAGGAGGTGACGGTCCGCGGCCTGGGCCCGGCCTACCTGCATGCCGAGGCCCGACGGCCGCGCAGAGCCCATGTGGAGGCTCTGGTCAGCCCGTTCGACTCGCTGGTGTGGCAGCGCGAGCGCACCGAGGCGCTGTTCGGCATGCGCTTCCGCCTGGAGATCTACACGCCCGCAGCTCAGCGGCTGCACGGCTACTACGTCCTGCCGTTCGTCTACGGGGACACGCTGGTCGCCCGCGCGGACCTGAAGGCCGACCGCGCCGCGGATGCCCTGTGCGTGCAGCGCCTGACCTGGGAGCCCGAGGCGCCGGGGGCGGCGCGGGAGGCGCTGGCAGCGCAGCTGCGCTCGATGGCCGACTGGCTCGAGCTCTCGGACGTCGTGGTCTCCGCGTAGCTCCGCCCGCAGGGACCGGGCGGTCGCGGCTCACTCGGGATCGGGGCGCGGCCAGGGCTGTGCCCGGATGGCCTCGACCGATTCGTTGAAGCGGCGCATCAGGCGGGTCAGCTGCTCGACGTCCTCGTCCGCCCACTCGGCCGTCACGGCGGCCACGGAGTCGGTGCGGCCGCGGAAGTCCTCGCGGAGCCGGTTCGCGCCCTCGGGGGAGGGGCGGTGCTTGCGGGCCGAGCCGCCGTCCGGGTCCTCGACCCGCTCGATCAGCCCGGCCTTCATGGCGGCGGCGACCTGGCGGTGCACCGTGGAGACGTCCAGGTCGAAGGCCTCGGCGAGCTCGCCCACGGACATCGGCCCCGAGGCCTGGAGGCGCGCCAGCAGCACGGCCGCGCTGCGCTCCAGGGTCTCCGGGCGCAGACGCGGGGCCGAGCCCTGCAGGGCGTGCCGTGACATCAGCATGTGCTCGTACATCAGCGCCCGCAGCGTCCGGCTGTCGCTCTGCTCGTCCATGCGGCGGCCCCCTTCAGCGGTGCGATCTCGTCACCTCGAATTGTATCGTGCAAACTCAGTGCTAGATTTGCATCATACAAACCTCGATCCCAGGAGATGACCCTTGTCCGCCGCCACCGGTGAGATCCCGCGCATCGACCACCCGAGCGCTCAGCCCCTGATCACCCCGGCCTTCGTGCTGGCCTGGCTGGTCAACTTCTCGCAGTACCTCGTCTTCTACCTGCTGGTCACCACCATGGCGCTGTACGCCGTGCGCGAGTTCGCCGCCGACGACGCCGCCAGCGGCTTCGCCTCGAGCTCCTTCGTGGTGGGGGCGACCGTCGCGCGACTGGTCACCGGCTTCATCGTCGATCGGCTGGGGCGCCGTCGCGTGATGCTCGCGGCCCTTGCAGTGACGATCCTGGCCTGCGCTCTCTACCTCCCGACCGCCTCGCTGCCCCTGCTGATCGCGGTGCGCATCCTGCACGGATTCGCCTACGCCTTCGCCTCCACGGCGGTGATGGCCATCGTGCAGTCGGTGATCCCCGCAGCCCGTCGCGCCGAGGGCACCGGCTTCTTCGCCTTGGGCACCACGCTGGCCACGGCCGTGGGGCCGGCGCTGGGGCTCTTCCTGGTCGGGGCGTACAGCTACGGGATGCTGTTCGCCGTCGCGCTGGGGGCCACCGCCATCGGACTGGTGCTCGCGCTGTTCCTGCGCCGCCCCGCCGAGGGCACTGCAGCGCGCACGGACGAGGAGGCCGAGGAGCACGACGAGGCCGTCGCCGCGCGGAAGGCCGAGTTCTCGCTCTCGGAGATCCTGCATCCGGCCGTCGTGCCGATCGGGCTGGTCATGGTGCTGATCGGACTGAGCTATGCCGGGGTGATCACCTACCTGAACGCCTATGCCGTGGAGCGCGATGTCGCCACCGGCGCCGGACTGTTCTTCGTGGCCTACGCCCTGGCCATGCTCGTGATGCGCTTCGTGCTGGGTCGCGTCCAGGACCAGCGCGGGGACAACATCGTCGTGTGGTTCGGCATCGTGTGCTTCGTCCTGGCGCTGGTCGTGCTGTCCGCGGCCCAGCAGGACTGGCAGGTGGTCGTGGCCGGTGCGCTCACCGGCCTGGGCTACGGCACGCTGATGCCGGCCGCCCAGGCCATCGCCGTGAGCGCCGTGCCTGCCGACAAGCTCGGCACCGGGATCTCCACGCTGCTGCTGCTGGCCGATGTGGGGATCGGGCTGGGCCCGGTGCTGCTGGGCGCCCTCCTCTCGGCGACCGGCTACGGCCCCATGTACGCGGGGCTGGCGGTCGTGGTGGTCGTGGCCGGCGTCTTCTACCACGCAGTGCACGGCCGGCATCAGGCGGCCCGACGCCGGCAGGTGGCCTGAGCACGACGACGAGATCCCTGTCCCGACAGCGACAGGCGGACCCGACGAGCTCGAGCTCGTCGGGTCCGCCTGTCAATGCGCTCTGGTGCGGGCCGCTGCGCGCGGAGGCCTCAGGCCACGGCGTCGCGCGCGTCGATGAAAGCCTGCACGCAATCCCGGACGTCGCGCTCCGAGTGCGATGCGGACAGCTGCACGCGGATCCGCGCCTTGCCCCGCGGCACGACCGGGAAGCTGAAGGCGATCACGTAGACGCCGGCCTCGAGCATGCGATCGGCGATCTGGGTCGCCTGGCGGGCGCCGTCGTCACCGGGGAACATGATCGGGCGGATCGGGTGCGTTCCGGGCAGGACGTCGAAGCCGGCCTCGCGCATCAGCGAGTCGAACAGCTCGGTGTTGGCCTGCAGCGTGCGCCGCTTGTCCGCCGAGGACTCGATCAGTTCGAGCGCGGCCAGGGAGCCCGCGACGACCGCCGGGGCCACCGAGTTCGAGAACAGGTAGGGACGCGAGCGCTGCCGCAGCAGGTCCACGATCTCCTGATGGGCGGCCACATAGCCGCCGGATGCTCCGCCCAGGGCCTTGCCGAGCGTGCCGGTGAGGATGTCCACCCGATCCATCACGCCGAACAGCTCGGGGGTTCCGCGCCCGCCGTCGCCGATGAAGCCGACCGCGTGCGAGTCGTCCACGAAGACCAGGGCGCCGAACTCCTCGGCCAGGTCGCAGATCTCATCCAGCGGGGCGTAGGAGCCGTCCATCGAGAAGACGCCGTCAGTCACGATGACCTTCCGGCGCGCATCGGCCGCTGCCTCGAGCTGGGCGCGCAGATCCGCCATGTCCGCGTTCCTGTAGCGGAAGCGCCGAGCCTTCGACAGCCGCACCCCGTCGATGATCGAGGCGTGGTTCAGCTCATCGGAGATGATCGCGTCCTCGGCGCCGAAGAGCACCTCGAAGACGCCGCCGTTGGCGTCGAAGCATGACGAGTAGAGGATCGTGTCCTCGGTGCCCAGGAACTCGGAGAGCTTGTCCTCGAGCTGGATGTGCAGGTTCTGCGTGCCGCAGATGAAGCGGACCGAGGCCATGCCGAAGCCCCAGTCGTCCAGGGCGGTCTTGGCGGCGCCGATGATCTGCGGGTCATCGGCCAGGCCCAGGTAGTTGTTGGCGCAGAAGTTCAGCGCCTCGGACTTCAGGGTCGTGATGTGGGCGGACTGCGGAGAGGTCAGCTGGCGCTCGTCCTTGTGGAGCCCGGAGTCGCGGATCTCCCGCAGCGTGGCGGTCAGCTCGTCCTTCAGGGTGCCGTACATGGTCGTCCTTCGGGGTCGGAGGTGAGGGGAGGCGTTGTCGCCGGGCCCGTCAGGACCAGTCCAGGACGACCTTGCCGCACTGCCCGGAGCGGGCCGCGGCGAAGGCGTCCTCCCACCGCTCGGCGGGGAAGCGGTGGGTGATGACCTGGGAGACGGCTGATCGGAAGCGCTGCGAGGCGGCGATCATCTGGGACATCGCATACCAGGTGTCGTACATCTCGCGGCCGTAGATGCCCTTGAGCGTGATCATGTGCGTGATGACCTTGCCCCAGTCCAGATCGTAGGACTGGTGGGGCAGCCCGAGCAGCGCTATGCGTCCGCCGTGGTTCATGTTGGCGATCATGTCTATGACGGCCGGGCCCGCTCCGGACATCTCCATCCCGATGTCGAAGCCCTCCTTCATCCCCAGGTTCGTCTGGGCATCGGCCAGCGACTCGCGGGTCACGTTGATCGTCAGGTCGGCACCGGCGGTGCGGGCCAGCTCCAGGCGGTAGTCGCTGGCGTCCGAGACGACGACGTAGCGGGCGCCGGCGTGGCGGGCGATCGCGGCGGACATGACGCCGATCGGCCCGGCGCCGGTGATCACGACGTCCTCGCCGACCATCGGCCACTGCAGGGCCGTGTGGGTCGCATTGCCCAGGGGATCGAAGATCGCGCCCAGGTCCGGGTCCAGATCCGCGGGGTGGACCCACACGTTCGTGGCCGGCAGGACGACGAAGTCCGCGAAGGCGCCGTCGCGGTTCACGCCCAGGCCCTCGATGGCGATGCAGACGTGGCGGTGCCCGGCACGGCAGTTGCGGCAGGTCCCGCACACGATGTGGCCTTCACCCGAGGCTCGATCGCCGACGGCGACGCTCGTGACCTCCGAGCCCACCTCGACGATCTCGCCGTAGAATTCGTGGCCGATGACCAGGGGCGGGTCCACCGTGGAGCGGGCCCAGTCATCCCAGTCGGCCAGGTGCAGATCGGTGCCGCAGATGCCGGCGCGCAGCACGCGGATCTTCACGTCCCAGGCGCCGCAGCCCGGCTCCGGGTGGTCGAGCAGCTCCAGTCCGGGGTCGGCGGACAGCTTGGTGAGTGCGCGCACGGGGCTCGTCTTTCCTCGAACGGTCGGCCGGGTGGGGCCGCGGATCCGCCTCCGCCGGTGCGGTGGCACCGGGTCGTGGTCGCGTCCGATCCGATCAGGGCCAAGACGGCGACGACCGGGTGGAGGGTTCTTCGGAGCCTAGGGGCTGGACGACCTGCGGCGCGGCTCACGCGAGCATCGCGACGCAAGGTTGAGCAGAACCCGTGCGGCAGCGCGGACTGCTCGCGAGGCGGGGTGCGAGCAGCCGAGCTCACCGATTCTGGGGGAACTCCCAGCTTTACGATGACGATCGAGGTGGGCGAGGACATCATCCCTGTCATGGCAGGGATGTGCCGTACTCAGCCACTGTTCAGGTTACAATTCCATCACGGTACAATCACGGTTTGATAACGAATGCGATTTGAGCGGGTCTTGCGTGACCTCCTAGGTTCTCTGGCGGACTCCGGGCAGCACGCCCGCATCGACATCCGCTGAGGAGCACGCCATGAAGAAGAAGACCACTCGCTACGCCGCAGCCGCCGCGCTCGCCTTCGCCGGCACCAGCGCCGCCGTTGCTCCCGCGCAGGCCGCGGTCTCCGTCTCGGGTGCCGAGACCCCGATGCAGACCCAGGCTCAGACATCGGCCGGTGAGGCTCCGGCCCCCGAGGCCGCGCCGGCCTCCGATGCATCGTTCTCCGCACAGGTCTCCCAGGAGGTCCTCGCCCAGATGAACGAGCACCGCTCCCAGGCCGGGCTGTCGCCGCTGTCGAGCAATGGGCAGCTCGACGCCATGAGCACCGACTGGTCGGGCCAGCAGGCCGCCGCCGGCGCGCCGTCGCACAACCCGTCGTTCATCGCGCAGACCAGCGCCGCGGGCTCGACCGGCATGGCCGAGAACATCGCCTACAGCGTGGGCTCCCAGGGCTCCGTCGAGGCCACGGCCTCGTACTTCGTGGACTTCTGGATGAACAGCCCCTCGCATGAGGCGAACATCATGAATCCCGAGTTCAACGCCGCCGGCTTCGGTCTGGCGGAGGGCGCCGACGGCAACGTCTACGCCACGCAGAACTTCGGCACCTTCTGATCCGCAGCATCCCGCGCGCACCGCGGCCCCGGCCTCTCCCTGAGGCCGGGGCCGCGGTGCGTCTGCGAGCTGCGGGCCCGATCCTCCGCGGCCCGACCTCGCGGGGCTGACGTCCCGTCGGTGGGCGGTGCCATGATGAGATCAGGCGCACAGGCGCAGGCCCGAGCCCGCGATGCGCGCCGATGTCCCGAACCGGTCGCCCTCGCGGGCGGCCGCAGATCCAGGAGGTTCCCATGTCAGAGAACACGCAGGGCGACGACGAGCTCTACACGCCCGTCACGGACGACACCGAGGGCGGCGCGGAGATGATGGGCGCCACCGGCGACGCCGGCGGCGCCTCGTCCCTGGAGAAGGACCCGGAGGAGTGGGTCAGCGGCGACGAGCCCATGACCGAGTCCCAGAAGTCCTATCTGGACACCCTGGCCAAGCAGGCGGGGGAGTCCGTTCCGACCGATCTGACCAAGGCGCAGGCGTCCGAGCACATCGACCGCCTCAAGGGCTGAGCCGACGCTGCACAGCGCGCAGCGCCTCGAGCCGTCCTCGGACGGCTCGAGGCGCTGCGTCATTCGAGAGCCCCGCAGATCACCGGATCTGCGGGGCTCTCGCCTCAGGCCGGCGGCTGACTCAGCCCATCGGAGCTCAGGAGCCTCGGATGATGTCCGACGCGCGTTCGCCGATCAGCATGGTGGTGATGTTCGGATTCACCGCGACCAGCTGCGGCATGATCGAGCCGTCGACCACGCGCAGTCCCTTCACGCCCTTGACCCGCAGCTGGGGATCCAGCGGGGACAGGTCGTCGTCCAGCGCACCCATGCGGCAGGTGCCGGCCGGGTGGTAGACGGTGTTATGGGTCTTGGAGACGTAGTCGGCGATCTCCTCGTCGGTCTGGGCCTCCTCGCCGGGGAAGAGCTCGCGGCCGCGGTAGGCGTCCATGGCCGACTGGGAGACGATCTCGCGCGCCCTCCGGATCCCGGCCACGGCCACGGCCATGTCGTAGCCCTCCTCGTCCGTGAAGTAGCGTGGATCCACCCTGGGCTTGTCCCGGTAGTCGATCGTGCGCAGCCGCACGGTGCCTCGCGACTTCGCGTGCGTGACGTTCGGAGTCAGGGCGAACGACTCCGGAGAGGTGGGGTAGCCCTGACGTCGTGTGTGCATGTCGAAGGGCACCGAGCCGTAGTGCATCATCAGGTCGGGAAGCTCCAGGCCCTCCTGGGTCGGGGAGAAGATCCCGATCTCCCACCACTGGGTGGTGTCTCGGGTCATGCGCTGGGTGCACTCCCAGGAGATCACGGCCTCGGGGTGGTCCTGGAGGTTCGAGCCCACGCCCGGTGAATCCACCCGCACGTCGATCCCGACCTCTCGCAGGTGATCCGCCGGGCCGATGCCGGAGAGCATCAGCAGCTTGGGGGTGTCGATCGCCCCGGCCGAGAGGATGATCTCCTTGCGGGCCTTCATGATCGAGGAGCGGTCGAAGCAGTTGTCGATGTACTCGATGCCCACGGCCCGCTGGTCGTCGTCGAACAGGACCTGCATGACCTGCCGGTTCGTGAGGATCTCGAGATTGTCCCGCTGCTGGATGGGGTGCAGGTAGGACACCGACGACGAGGCACGGCGTCCGTCCGCCTGGCGGTTGACCTGGAAGAAGCTGGCGCCGTTGACCACGGTCTCGAAGTCGTTGAACGTGGCTCGAGGGATGCCCGCCTGCTCGCAGGCCTCGAGCAGGGCCACGCCCACGGGATCATTCGGAGGAGCGTCCATGAGCTCCACGGGGCCGTCGGTCCCGTGCCGCTCACCGGAACGGGACTGATTCGATTCGAGGCGCTTGATCAGCGGGAGCATGGTCTCGGCGCTCCAGCCCTCGGCGCCCATCTGCTCCCACAGGTCCATGTCCTCCGCAGGCGGATGGAAGGCGATGCAGGAGTTGTGCGACGAGCAGCCTCCCAGCACCTTGGCGCGGGCGTGGCGCATGAACGAGTTGCCGTTGGCCTGCGGCTCGATCGGGTAGTCCCAGTCGAGCCCGGATTCCAGCATCTCCGGCCAGCGGTTGAGCTGCAGGACCATCTCGTGGTCCAGGTCGTGGTCCCCGGCCTCGACCAGGGCCACGGAGACGTCCGGGTCCTCGCTGAGTCGGGCGGCGACGACGGCGCCGGCCGACCCGCCTCCCACGATGATGTAGTCGTATTCGGTGATCAGGTTCTCCGACACGGGCTCGTCGAGCACGCGGTCCTCCTTCTGCTGAGTGCGGGGCATTGAAGCGGTCACTTCTGCGGGAACCAGCCGGTCACGGCGGGCTCGGTGTTCTGGTAGATGTGCTTGGCCTCGGTGTACTCCTCCAGGCCGGTGGGGCCGAGCTCGCGGCCCACGCCGGAGGACTTGAAGCCGCCCCACTCCGCCTGCGGCAGGTAGGGGTGGTAGTCGTTGATCCAGACCGTGCCGTGGCGCAGACGACGGGACACGCGGTTGGCCGTTCCGGCGTCCGAGGTCCACACCGCTCCGGCCAGGCCGTACTCCGTGTGGTTGGCGGTCTCGATGGCCTCGGCCTCGGTGGAGAAGGTCTCGACCGTGATGACGGGGCCGAAGCCCTCCTCGATCACCGCGGGGTTCTCCCGATCGCACTGGTCCAGCACGGTCGGGGCGTAGAAGAACCCGTCCTGATGCTCCTCGCCGCCCCAGTGGCCGCCGACCCGCAGGCGGGCGCCGGCCTCGATGCCGCGCTGGACGTAGTCGGTGACCTTGTCCCGGTGCTCCTTGGAGATCAGCGGGCCGGTCTCGGCCTTCTCGTCGAACGGACCGCCCATGACGATGTCGCCGGCGCGGCGGACGACCTCGTCGACGAAGCGCTCCGCGATCGTGTCCTGCACGATCAGGCGCGTTCCCGCCGAGCAGACGAGTCCGGAGTCCGTGAACGCGGCATTGAGGGCGTTGTCCACGGCGGCGTCGAAGTCGGCATCGGCGAACACGACGTTGGGGTTCTTGCCGCCCAGCTCCAGGGCGACCTTCTTCACGCCGTGGGCCGCCGACTCGGCGATCCTCCGGCCGGTGACCAGGCCTCCGGTGAAGGAAACGAGGTCGATCTCCGGGTGGCTCGACAGCGGGGCGCCGACGACTGCGCCGTCTCCGAGGACCAGGTTCGCGACTCCGGCGGGCAGCCCCAGCTCGTTGAGCACATCCATGATCAGGATCGCCGTGTGCGGGGTCAGCTCAGCCGGCTTGAGCACGAAGGTGTTGCCGGCCGCCAGCGCGGGGGCGATCTTCCACGCCGCCTGCAGCAGCGGGAAGTTCCACGGCGTGATCATGCCGCAGACGCCCACGGGCTCGTGGACCACCCTTGAGATGACGGTGTCGTCGCCCGCATCCACCAGACGGCCCGGGCTCTGGTCCGCGATCTTGCCGAAGTAGCGGAAGCAGGCCGCGATGTCGTCCATGTCGCCCTCGGCCTCGACCAGGCGCTTGCCGGTGTCGAGGGCCTCGGCACGGGCGAACTCGTCCTTGCGCTCGAGCAGGGCGTCCGAGACGCGGATCAGGAAGTCGCCGCGCTCAGCGGCGGGGGTCTCCACCCAGGTCCGGGCCTCGAACGCCTTGCGGGCGGCGAGGATGGCGCGCTCGACATCCTCGCCGGTGGCCTCGGCGACGACGCCGACCTCGGTGCCGTCGGCGGGGCAGATGATGGTGCGGGTCCCGCCGTCGGAGGAGGGGACCCACTCTCCGTCGATGTACAGGGTCGAGCTGGACTCAGTCATGGCGCTCCTTCTGGGTTGCGGTGTTCACGGTCTCGGCGGAGGAATCTAGCCGAGGGGCGACGGTGGGGATCTGATCGGTGTCGACCCAGGTCTCAGGGGTGGTTCCGACCACCGCGCCTGTGGCCAGGCCGCCGCCGTCGCCGCTGAGGTGCAGGTAGGCGATGTGGGCGTCGTAGACATCCAGGACATCGGCGATGACCTGGTCCTTCGTGTATCCCATGATGTCGCGGCCGCGCGATCCGTGGGTCGAGAAGATCTCGATCCGGTAGTAGACATCGCGCACGGTCGACAGGTTCGCAGCGAAGCTCGGCAGCGAGTGGGCCACGGGGTAGGCCTGGTACTTGAAGTCCTCGGCCTCCGGGAAGGAGACCACGAGGTCCACGAAGCAGATGCCGCTGTCGGGGTGCTCGCCGCGGTGGCAGGCCACCGACAGCCCGAGCTCGGAGAGCTCCTCAGCGACCTCTTCCACCGCCGGTGCCGCGGTGTGCTCGACGAATGCCTGCGCATCGGCGGCGGAGGCATAGGACATCCGGTCGTGAAGGCGCTGCCGCCAGGTGACCTGCTGGCCGGTCTCGCGAACTCGGCTGGTGAGCAGGGCGGGCAGAGCTGCCTGCCTCGAGTCGAGGTTGATCTGCTCCGTGCGCAGCATCTTCCAGAGCCCCGCCATCACGATCCAGACGATCAGCGACAGCGGCAGTCCCACGACCACTGTGGCTGCCTGCAGCGTGTAGACGCCGTCGATGAACAGCATGACCAGCGTCAGCACGCCGGTGATGACCGCCCAGACGATGCGCAGCCACGGAGGGCCGTCGGAGTCCGTGTCCGTCGTCTTGGAGGACATGTTCGCCAGGACGAGAGATCCTGAGTCGGCGGAGGTCACATAGAAGAACAGCCCGGTCAGCAGCGCCAGCGGAATCGTGAAGAAGGCCCCGGGGTGCTGCTCGAGCAGGTTGAAGAATCCGGATTCGGGCAGGGTCATCGTCAAGTCGAGGAAGTCCTGATCCTCGGCATTCATCAGGGTGGCGTTGCCGAAGATCGAGACCCACAGCAGGATGAAGGCGAAGGGGATGAGCAGCACGCCGAAGACGAACTGCCGCAGGGTCCGGCCGCGGGAGATGCGGGCCAGGAAGAGGCTGACGAACGGCATCCAGGCGATCCACCAGGCCCAGAAGAACAGGGTCCAGTCCGCCATCCACTGATCGGCGGGGTAGGCGGCTGTCCCGTCGGTGTAGGCGAACGTGTTCATCAGCATTCCCGGGAAGCGGGAGAAGAAGTCGCCGATGTTCTGCACCAGGGCGTTGAGCAGCTCATGCGTGCGGCCCGTGAAGAGGATCCACAGCATCAAGGTGACTGCCAGCAGAACGTTCAGCTCGGAGAGGCGACGAATCCCCTTGTCCACGCCGGAGACCGTGGAGGCGACGGTGATGACCACGGCGACGGCCATGAGAGCGACCTGCACGCCCACGGTCGTCGGGACGCCGAAGATCGCGGCGAGCCCATAGTTCAGGAAGACCACGCCGATGCCCAGCGACACCGAGATGCCGAAGATCGTGCCGATCACGGCGCCGATCTCTGCGGCGTGGCCGACACCGCCGTGGATGCGCTTGCCGAAGATGGGTGCCAGAGCCGAGCGGATGCTCAGCGGGAGGTGATAGCGATAGGACACCAGGCCGACGACCATGCCCATCAGCGCGTAGAGCGCCCAGCCGGGAATGCCGTATTGGAAGATCGTCCACAACGGAGCCATCCTGGCGGCTTCATCGGACATCGGCGCGACATCCGGGGGAGTGAGGAGATTCGTGGCCGGTCCGGAGATCCCGAAGAACATGAGATCCACGCCGATGCCAGCAGCGAAGAGCATCGCCGTCCACGTGAAGAGGTTGTACTTGGGCCTGGAGTGATCCGGGCCCATCCTCGTCTGCCCCACGCGCGAGAGCGCGACCACGATGACGAAGACCACGACGACCGTGACGGTCAGCACGTAGTACCAGCCGAAGTTCTCGGCGATCCAGGCCATCGACCCGAAGATCGCGGTCTCGGCTGCCGAGGGCCAGATGGCGGCCCAGGCCACGAAGGCGACGATGACGGCGGAGGCCCCGATGAAGACGGGCCAACTGACGGCGGAGTGACGGGGACTGTCCTGTTCGACGGCCTTGCGTCTGAATGCGTCGTCGGCGGTGTTGTGCGGCGGCGGTGCGGTGGAGCCTGCCATGAGAGTTCCTTCCTGGAGGACGAGTGCTTTCAGGCGTGCAGACGGCTGATCTCCGCGCGGCGATGGTGCGCCGGGGGATCGGCCGATCCTTTCACTTTAGGGAGCCTCGACGAGGAACTCATGTCCGCGCTGCGGGTGCCTGTCACCTGGTGCGACGTGCGCGACCGTCTCCTGGGCAGGGAAGAGAAGCGTTCGGTCAGGCTCATCTCATTGAGGTGAGGCTCATCACGCGAAGCTGAGCCTCAGCTCAGCAATGCGTTTCACAGCGCATGATCTAGCTTTCTGAAGCCACCTCTCCTATAGTCCTTATTATGAAGATTTCACAGCAGATGGAAGCCAAGTTCAACGATCAGATCACCCTCGAGTTCGAGGCCTCGCTGGTCTACCGCCAGCTGGCCGTCGAGGCCGAGCGCATGGACCTCGTGGGCATGGCCGCGTGGTTCCGCCACCAGGCCGACGAGGAGATCGTCCACGCCAACAAGTTCATCGACTACGTCGATGCCCGTGATGGCCACGTCCAGATCGGCAGCCTGAGCGCCCCGGCGCAGTTCGCCGATCCGTCCGCTCTGGACCTCTTCGAGGCCGCCTTCAAGCACGAGCAGAAGGTCTCGGAGGCCATCCAGAACCTCTACCGCGCTGCTGATGAGGCCGGCGACTTCGATTCCCGCCCCATCCTCAACTGGTTCACCTCGGAGCAGATCGAGGAGGAGTCGACGGTCGACGAGATCATCGGCCGCATCCGCCTCGTCGGCGACGACGGCTCGGGCCTGCTGCGCATGGACTCCGAGCTGGGTCAGCGCCCGGCGGAGACCACCGAGGCCTGATTCGAAGCATCGCATCGCCGACCTCGGCATGATGAAGCCCACCGACCCAGTCCGGGTCGGTGGGCTTCGTCGTTCTCTGACCGCCGGACGATCGCCGCTGCTCAGCGGTGCTTGAACTCCGGGTCGCGCTTCTCGACGAACGCGGCCATGCCCTCCTTCTGGTCCTCCGTGGCGAACAGGCCGTGGAAGAGCCTCCGCTCGGCGACCAGGCCCTGCGACAGGGGAGTCTCCATGGCGGTGTGCACGGCCTCCTTGGCTGCCATGGCCGCGATTAGCGACTTCGAGGCGATGGTCTGCGCGATCTCCAGGGACTCGTCCTGGAACTCGTCGGCGGGGATCACGCGCGAAACGAGTCCGGCGCGCTCCGCCTCCTGGGCATCCATCTGGCGCCCGGTGAGGATCATGTCCATGGCCTTGGGGCGCCCGATCGCCCGCGTCAGGCGCTGCGACCCGCCCATGCCGGGCAGCACGCCCAGATTGATCTCCGGCTGTCCGAACCTGGCGGTCTCGGAGGCGATCAGCAGATCGCACAGCATGGCCAGCTCGCAGCCCCCGCCCAGGGCGTAGCCGCTCACGGCGGCGATGGTGGGCGTGCGGATCTCGGCCAGGCCCTGCCAGCCGGCGAACCAGTCGGTGGCGAACATCTCGGCGAAGCCCCGGTCGGCCATCTCCTTGATGTCGGCTCCTGCGGCGAAGGCCTTCTCCGAGCCGGTCAGCAGGATCGCGCCGATCCCGTCGTCGGCATCGAAGGCTCGGGCGGCGTGCAGGACGTCGGCAAGCACCTGCGAGTTCAGCGCGTTCAGGGCCTTGGGGCGGTTCAGGGTGATGATCCCGACCCGCCCCTTCGTCTCCACGAGGATGGTGTCGTAGGTCTGCTCGGTCTCGGTCATGGGGCGAGTCTACGAGTCGTGCCGTCTGTGCGTGGGCCGGTTCACACGCGAGCACCCCGCGATAGGTTTGTCCTCAGACCCAGCGCAGACCCCACGGTGGCCCCCATCCGCTGCAGCAGATCGTCGCCCCGCTCGGTCTCCTTTCGTCGTCCCGACGACAGCCTGCAAGCCGTGGCCGGCATCGGCGCCCGGCTGTGGGATCGGCTCTGGGATCTTCCCCGACCCAAGGGCCTGCATCCGTTCCAGGAGATCCAGGGCGCTCGCCACCGGGCGCCGTCCACGCCGGGCGATCTGCTCCTGCATCTGCGGGCGAAGAACATGGACGTGTGCTGCGAGCTCGCGAGCATGGTGATGGATCGGCTGCGCGGTCACGCCGAGGTGGTCGACGAGACCCGCGGCTTCAAGTTCTTCGACGAGCGCGACCTGCTCGGCTACGTCGACGGCTCCGAGAATCCGGAGGGTCAGACGGCCCAGGACTGGGTGAGCATCAACTCCGCCGATGATCCGGACTACGCGGGGGCCGGCTACGTGATCGTGCAGAAGTACCTCCACGACATGCAGGCGTGGAACGCGCTGAGCGTCGAGCAGCAGGACGATGCGATCGGGCGCACCAAGGCCGAGAACATCGAGCTGCCCGAGGAGCGCAAGCCCCAGGACTCCCACGTGCACCTGAACTCGATCACGGACGACGACGGCCGCGATCTCAAGATCGTGCGCGACAACCGCCCGTTCGGCTCGATCGGCGACGATGAGCACGGCACCTACTTCATCGGCGACACCAGGGACCCGGCGATCATCGAGCGCATGCTGCGCAACATGTTCGTGGGGGAGCCGGAGGGCACCACGGACCGCATCCTGGACTTCTCCACGGCCACCACCGGCTCGCTGTTCTTCGTGCCCACCGCTGCATTCCTGGACGACGATCAGCCAGCCGCCGCTCGCTGATCCGCAGTCACAGCCCCGGCACAGCTTCGGGTGGTCCCCGGCATAGCGAGCGCGCCCAGACTCGGGGTCATGAACAGCACCGACAACAGCGCAGTCCAGACCATCACCACCGCCGACCACTCCAACAGGCCCGCCTCTCGCTGGAGCCGCCTGAGGGTGGGAGCCGCCGGGATCAGCGTCGCCGCCCTGCTGGCCACGACCGCCTGCGGTACCGTCGGCCAGGCCTCGGACACGTCCTCCGACAGCGCTGCGACCAGCGTCTCGACCTCGGTGGAGACCAGCGCGAACACCTCCACGACGGAGTCGTCTCTCGACAGCTCCGCCGAGGTCCAGGCCCTGGCTCAGGCCTTCGCCGACACCCTGGATGACGATCAGCTGGCCGAGCTGAACCAGGACTACAGCTACGAGAATGCGACCAACTGGTCGAACTTCCCGCAGGAGCTGCTCCAGAACGGCATGGGCGGCGGTCCCGGAGGGACGAGTTCGTCGTCGGGGCGTGTGGGTCTGCAGATCTCGACCCTGGACGACGAGCAGCGAGCGGCTCTCGAGGAGCTGATGGCCGCCGCGCTGGGCGGGGAGGACAACGAGGGCTACGACGAGGTCATGGCCATCCTGGCCGCCGACGACTACCTGGCCGAGAACTACGGCGGCACGGACTACGGCTCGGAGAACTACTACATCGCCTTTCTGGGCGAGGTCACCGACAGCGGCACCTGGGAGCTGCAGTTCGGCGGGCACCACCTGGCGGTGTCCAACACCTACACGGACGGCGAGCTGGTCAGTGCGACCCCGTCCTTCCGCGGCACGGAGCCCACCGGGGAGTTCACGCTGGATGGTGAGACCTACGACCCGCTGACCCAGGAGACGGACGCGCTCTCTGCGCTGGCGGAATCTCTGACCGAGGACCAGCTTGCCGAGGCCGCCACGGACCAGTCGGATCTGCTGCTGGGCCCCGGCCAGGACGGCGAGTTCCCCGAGGAGGAGGGCGTGAAGGTCTCGGATCTGTCCGAGGAGCAGCAGGAGCTCGTGCTGGAGGCGATCGCGACCTACGTCGATGACCTGCCCGAGGACGAGGCGGCCGAGTACATGGCCACGTACGAGTCCGAGCTCGAGGACACCTACGTCCTGTTCTCCGGGAGCACGGACTTCTCCACCGCCGGCGACTACATCCGCATCGACGGGCCCAGCGTGTGGATCGAGCTGGCCATGCAGAACGGCGTGGCGACCTCCGAGCCGCACATCCACTCGGTGTGGCGAGACTCCGAGACGGACTACGCCGGGCTCACCGAGGACTCCTCGAGCACGGATTCCGAGGGCTGAGTCTCCGATCGGCTCAGCCGGCCCACGGTCGCCCACGACGACGGGTCCCCTGCGCAGCTCTGCGCAGGGGACCCGCCGTCGTGCGGTGATCGCACGGGGTGCGAGATCACTCGGGCCAGTCGGAGCCGCGGATCTCGTCGACGAAGTTGCCGCGCTCGAAGCCCGGCATCTGATCGGCCAGGACATCGGCCTTCACGTTGCCGAACGTGGTCTGCGGGCGGTGGAACAAGCCCTGCGCGAAGGACTCGATGATGCCCTCCTTGAAGCGCGGGCGGGGGTGCACGGAGGTGATCTCCTCGCGCTGGGCGTCGGTGAGCTCGTGGTAGTCCACGCCCATCACGTCGAGCTCCACGCCGCGGGTCACGAGCTCGACGAGCGGGGACATGTGCAGCGGGACCATGGGGGTCGTGTGCAGCGCGATCGAGGCCCAGGCCTCCTCGGCGTCGTGCTGGCTGTAGCCGTGGCCGGTGAGGAAGTCCCGCACGACGTTCGCGGCGTCGATCTCGAAGCGCAGGTCGTCGGAGCGGTACTTCTCGGTCAGCCCGAGATCGTGGAACATCGCGGAGATGTAGAGCAGCTCGTCGTCGAATCCGCGGCCCAGGGCGTGCCCGCGCAGGGAGCCGAAGACGAACACGCGACGGCTGTGGTGATACAGCAGATCGGACTCGACGTCGCGGACCAGCTCAGTGGCCTCCCGGGCGACGGCGCTGTCGGGAATGGTGATGCCGGCGATGATCTCGGGCATGGGATCCATCCTTTCGGTGCGGTGAAGATGCTGATATCCATCCTGGTCCGCCGCATAGGATCGGGCCATGTTCCATCAGCCTGTATCCCCTCGGAATCGGACATGACCGCCGGCGGTGCGGCTCCGATGCGCCGCGTGGACATCGTGGTGTTCGACGGCATGACCCTGCTGGATGCCACAGGTCCGCTGGAGGTCCTGCGCGTCGCCGATCCGTCCGGGGAGCTGTACTGCACGCGTCTGGTCTCCGCCGCCGGCGGCCGGGTGCGCTCGTCGGCGGGGCTCGAGGTCATCACGGATTCGCCCAGCGCAGAAGGCGCTGCGGACACGGTGATCGTCGTCGGCGGGGACCGGCTGGTCGCCGAGCCGATCGAGGACGAGCTGCTGCAGCTGGCGGGGGACCTGTCTCAGAGCGCCCGCCGGGTGGCGTCGGTCTGCACGGGAGCGTTCGTGCTGGCCCGGCTCGGACTGCTCGACGGACGCCGCGTGACCACTCATTGGCGCCATGCGCAGGCGTTGGCGGACCGGTTCCCCCTGCTCGACGTCCAGCCCGACGTCATCCACGTGCGTGATGGACGCATCGCGACCTCGGCGGGCATCTCCGCGGGACTGGACCTCACCCTGGCTCTGGTCGAGGAGGATCTGGGGGCGGCTGCGGCGCGTGAGGCCGCCCGCGAGCTCGTGGTGTTCATGCAGCGCCCGGGCGGACAGGCGCAGTTCTCCTCCGCCCTGCGACAGGCGACCGTGGGCGATGCGGGGCTCCAGACGGTGATGGGCGAGGTGCTCGAGCATCCGGAGCGCAGTCACTCCGTGGCGTCCATGGCCGAGCGCCTGGGGGTGAGCTCTCGGCAGCTGCACCGGCTGGTCAGGGCGCAGACAGGCTTGTCGCCCATGCAGTGGCTCGAGGCCGCGCGGGTCGACGCCGCCCGCGAGATCATCCACAGCGACATGCCGCTGACGTCAGTGGCCAGGCGAGCTGGATTTGGGTCGGACGAGACGATGCGCCGCGCCTTCCTGCGGCAGCTCGGGGTGACGCCGAGCGGCTTCCGCGAGCGCTTCACCAGCACGGGCCCCTAGGCATGGGATGGGCAGGGGCGGCTGGTCCCCGGCGCCGCCTGCTTCAGCCGGTCGGCAGGCCCAGCGCTCGCAGCGTCTCCAGGACGTTCTCGCGGTCGCCGACGACGAACCTGCGGGTGGCGCCGTCCTGCAGCTCGATCTCCAGGCCCTTGAGCGCCTGCTGGGAGAAGGTGCGCACGACGCGGATCGTCTCAGCGGGAGCCCACCACTGCCCGCCGGGAAGGTTCATGGAGTGCGGTTCGAAGCTCACGCCGTTCGGCCAGATCAGCAGGTGGCCTCCGTCGGCCAGGTACCCGAATCCGCCGGTGATCAGCTGGACCGGGTTCCAGGCCAGCACCTTGCCGAGGCCATCGGTCTCATCGGCAGGGCGCAGGTGGTTGGCACTGAGCCTCAGCAGCGGCTGCGGCGGATTCGGAGGAGCAGTCATGGACAGCAGGGTAGGGGAGGGCTCGGCCGGATGCGGGGCCCAGGGCCGGAGACGACGAGACCCGCACCGCCCTGAGGGGGCGGCGCGGGTCTCGTGCGCTGAGGGCGTCAGCGAATCACTGCACCGGGACGACGGGCGCGTCCTCCTCGCCGGGCAGCGGGGCCGTGGCGGTGAAGCCGGGCAGCTGGACGGAGTCGGTGACCTCCTGGCCGTCCTCCACGTAGTTCGCACCCACGAAGTACGAGCCCGGAGACATGTACAGCGGCACCTCGGCCTGGCCGTTCT
Organism: Kocuria sp. 2SI; assembly: GCF_005502825.1. Lineage (NCBI taxonomy): Bacteria > Bacillati > Actinomycetota > Actinomycetes > Micrococcales > Micrococcaceae > Kocuria > Kocuria sp. 2SI. The sequence continues at coordinate 45,152 of NZ_SCNB01000004.1, forward strand.
CATCCAGCGGCACCAGCGGACCCGTGGGCACCCCGTGGAAGGTGATCTGCACGTAGTCCTGCACGGTCGGATCGGCCTGCGGGAAGGTCACGACCGCAGCCAGATCCTGGCGGTAGTCGCCGTTGGTGGTCGGCTGGCCGTCAGCGGTGATGACGCCGGTGCCGGTCTGCTCGGCGGCGGGGGCGGACTCCTGGGCCGGGGCGGCGTTGGCTGCCGCGGCCGAGCCGGCCACTGCCGCAGCGGCCAGCATGGGGACTGCCAGGATTCGTCGGATGCTGTTGCGCATGATTCACACCTCCGTGCGATCAGGCGGCCCCTCCTCTTCTTCATTCCTCGGGACCGCCGGGAAGTGCCCACCCTAAGGAGACGAACCTGAATGTTCGGGCCCTCAGCCTGGGAATCCGATCACCTTCCGATAACAATCAGGTGCTTGCAGGTGCATAATTTGCGGTCTTCATGACGCATAGCCTGGGCTCATGGGATTCACGCGAGAGCAGCTGAAGCAGCAGTACGGGCGCGAGGTCCCGGACCTGCTGCCGGATCCGCTGCGGCTGCTGTTCGTGGGCATCAATCCGAGCCTGCGCTCCGCGGCCACCGGCGCGCACTTCAGCGGCCCGGGCAATCGCTTCTATCCGGCGCTGCATCGCGCGGGGATCACCCGGCACCTCATCGACGCGTCCGGCGGATTCAGCGACGACGACCTGGCGGAGCTGACCTCGCGCGGGATCGGCATCACGAACCTCTGGCCGCTGGCTACGGCTCGCGCCGATGAGCTGACCCGCGAGCAGCTGCGCACAGGGCAGGACCGGTTGGCCGCGGCCGTCGCAGGGCACCGCCCGGCCGTAGTGGCCGTCGTCGGGATCACCGCCTACCGTGTCGCCTTCGGGCATCCCAAGGCGGACACAGGTGAGCAGGACAGCCCCTGGGGAGGGACGCGGCTGTTCGTCGCGCCCAATCCGAGCGGGCTGAACGCCCATTCGTCGTTGGAGGATTTGGCGAGGGCCTACGGCGAGATCGCCAGGGCTGCGGGGATCGAACTCGAGCCTGCGGCCGACTGACGGTATGGGTGCTGTCCGGCGCTCGTCGCCGGGCCGAGCGGGGCGCTCAGGCCAGCAGACCGCCGACGGACTCCACGACCTGCATGGCGGCCAGGAAGCCGAAGAGCAGGAAGCACACCGAGAGCAGGACGTTGGCCGGTGCGCGATTGCGCAGCGTCTCGTGGATCCCACGGCGGTTGAGCAGCACCAGAAGGGCGATGGCCAGCACCGGCAGGATGAAGGCGCTGATCGCCGCGTAGATGAGCACGAGCGTCACCGGCCGGCCGGTGCCCATGATGGCCAGGGCGCAGATCGTCAGGTAGATCAGGGCGATGCGGAACTCGGGCGCCTTGGAGGACATGTCCAGACCCGGGGCGTCCTGATGGGGGTAGCGGCGCAGCACGCGCAGGCAGTCGGCGGTCACGTAGGCAATGCCCGAGAAGCCGCCGAGCACGCTCGTGTAGGCCACCGCCAGGAAGCTGAGCAGGAAGACGAGACGCACGAAGCCGCCAAGGGAGGCCCCGAGTGAGTCCGCCATGGCGAACATGGCGCCGTTGTCCGAGATGGTGAAGCCCTGGCCGTAGAGCAGGAACGCCCCGACCATCGTCATGGCCACCGCGAACACGAAGACCACGCCGTAGCTGATGAGCAGATCCGTGCGGATCGTGGCCTTCCACTGCACACCGCGCCAGGCCTTCTCCCGGATCCAGAACGAGTAGGCAAGGATCCCGGTGGCTCCGCACACGCCGCCGATCAGCGACAGGACGGTGATCAGGGACCCGCCGGGCATGACGGGCACGAGGGTCTGCGTGGCGATCTCCTGAGCCTCCTGACCCTGGGCCGTGGTGATCGCCAGAGCGACGATGCCGAAGAACATCAGGATGGGCGGATTCAAGCGGTCAGTGCAACGAGTCCTGTGAGATGGGACAGTCACTGATCACAGGAGGATCCGGATGCAGGGCAGGCACGGTCATCTCAGCCGGGAGCAGAAGCAGCTCGCGCTCAGGTTGCACGCGAGGGGCTGGCGGCTGGTCGATATCGCCAAGGAGATCGGCTGCAGCGCGCCGATGGTCGGGGTCATGGCCCGGAGCGGCAGGCACCTCGATGCCAAACCGCTCGGCTGGAAACCACGTCAGGGCTGCCTGACGATCGATGAGCGCGAGCAGATCCTTCTGGGGATCAATCGTGGCGACACATTCACCGCGATCGCCGGGCAGCTGGGGCGAACGGTGTCCACCATCAGCCGTGAGGTCAAGCGCGGCGGAGGCCGCTGCGAATACTCGGCTTGGCGCGCACATGAACGTGCCCGCCAGCAGACTCGTCGGCCGAAGCCGTTCAAGCTCAGGCCCGGCCGACTGCTCGAGGAGGTCGCCAGTCGGCTGGAGCAGTTGTGGTCGCCCGACGAGATCGCGGTGCGCCTACGGTTGGATCATGCCGATGATCCGCAGATGCGTGTGAGCCACGAGACGATCTACCAGTCGCTGTTCGTGCAGGGCCGAGGCGAACTGCGCCGTGAGCTGGCGCGGTGCCTGCGGTCCGGAAGAGCGGCCCGCAAGCCCCGCGGAACCACGGACGGTCGCGGCCGCATCCCCGGCATGATCATGCTCAGCGAGCGCCCCGCAGAAGCCGACGACCGCGCCGTGCCAGGCCACTGGGAAGGAGATCTCATCCTCGGCGAGGGCAGCCGCAGCGCTGTCGGGACGCTCGTTGAGCGCTCGACACGGATGACATTGCTGCTGCACCTGCCCGATGGCAAGAGCGCCGAGCAGGTCGAGGCCGCGATGCGCGCCGCAATCAGCAAGCTGCCGTCCTCGTTGGCCCGAACGATCACCTGGGACCAGGGCGCGGAGATGGCCAAGCATGCCGCGTTCACCATCGCCACAGGAATCCCGATCTACTTCTGCGATCCCCACTCGCCCTGGCAGCGGGGGAGCAACGAGAACACCAACGGCCTGCTGCGCCAGTACCTGCCCAAAGGCACCGACCTGAGCGTCGTCAGCCGCGAGGAGTTGGACGCGATCCAGGACAGCCTCAACGGACGCCCCCGCAAGACGCTGGGCTATCTGACACCATCAGAGAAGCTCGCAGAGTTCCTTGCGCTCACCGCTTGAATCCGCCATGCCGAAGCCCATCATGACCTTCTCGACGAACCCGTAGCGCCCGACCCACAGCATGACCATGGCCGAGGCAAGCACGACGATCGCGGTGGGCCAGAACGGCAGCCCGGGGATGAGGCTCTGCAGGATCATGGCGCACACCGAAACCACGCTGGCGCCGAAGAACAGCCCCACGAGCAGCTCGGCCACGAGGAACACCACTGGGAAGAGGCGCCCGCCGGCGGTGGACATGTGCGACATCAGCGAGCGGTCGCCGCTCATCTGCACGCGGGCCACGGCCTCCGAGAGCACGAACTTGAGCAGGATGCCGACCGTGAACACCCAGATCAGGGCCAGCCCGTGCTCGGCGCCCGAGTTCAGTGTGGTGATCATGTCCGAGGCGCCAACACTCGACAGCGCCAGGACGATCCCCGGCCCGATCAGGCGCAGCCTCCCTCGGGTGGTGCGGGGAGCCTGCAGGGGCTCATGCGGTGCGGCGGCTGAGGGCGGGATGGCCATGGCGCTGTCCTGGGCATCGGCGTCGAGGGCCTTCTCACCCTAGGGGTCCGCGGCCTCGCGCGCCGTTCGGGTGTCGGCATTCGCAGCTATCGTCGGTCCTATGCCCGCACTGTCTGAAGCCGCAGAGTCCGTCACGATCTCCACCGTGGGCGATGGCCCCGTCGTCGTCGCGTTCCTGCACGGGCTGATGGGGCGCGGCAAGAACTTCACGCGCTTCGCCAAGGACCTCTCGGCCCAGTGCACGAGCCTGCTGGTGGACCTGCCGAACCACGGGACCTCGGGGTGGACGGACGAGTTCTCCTACGAGGACATGGCGGACACGGTCGCGGAGGCCCTGCGCGCCAAGGCCGGCGGGCGGAAGATCATGCTCGTGGGCCACTCCATGGGCGGCAAGGTCGCCATGCTGATCGCCCTGCGCCACCCGGAGCTGATCGAGCGGCTCATGGTCGTGGACATCTCCCCGGGCCGTTCCTGGGAGGGCGGCGGCGAGTTCCCGCACCTGCTGGGCAGCCTGCGGGAGCTGGACCTGGCGAACGTGGAGAACCGCGGCGACGCCGATGCCAAGCTGGCTGAGGCCATCCCCAAGGACTCGGTGCGCCTCTTCCTGCTGCAGAATCTGCGCTACTCGGACGGCGCCTGGGGGTGGCAGCCGAACCTCGAGCTGCTGGATCAGTCCCTGGAGGAGATCGGCGGCTTCCCCGTCACGAACCAGAGCTTCGACGGCCCCGTGCTGTGGGTGGCCGGCTCGGAGTCCGACTACGTCAGCGAGGCCCAGCTGCCGCTGATGTCCCAGCTCTTCCCGCGCGTCGAGCTGCGCACGGTCCAGGGCGCGGGCCACTGGGTGCACTCGGAGAAGCCGGAGGAGTTCGAGCAGCTGCTGCACGAGCTGATCGACTGAGCGGAACGGGAGCGCCCCCGCGTAGGCTCGACGTCATGGAGCTTCGCATTCAGCCCGGTGACATCACGACCATGGACGTGGACGCGGTGGTCAACGCGGCCAACTCGTCCCTGATGGGCGGCGGGGGAGTGGACGGCGCGATCCACCGCGCCGGCGGCCCGTCGATCCTCCAGGAGTGCAAGCAGCTGCGCGCCGATCAGCTGCCGGACGGCCTCCCCGCGGGCCAGGCCGTGGTCACGACGGCCGGGGAGATGCCCGCGCGCTGGGTCATCCACACCGTGGGGCCCACCTATGCCAAGACCATCGACAAGTCCGAGACGCTGGCCTCCTGCTATCGGGAGTCCCTGCGCGTCGCCGCCGAGATCGGCGCCCGCACCGTGGCGTTCCCCGCGATCTCCGCCGGCGTCTACGGCTGGCCCATGGACGATGCCGCCCGCATCGCCGTCGAGACGTCAGAGGCGATGCGGGCGGAGGTGGGGCAGCAGATTGACGAGGTCGTCTTCGTGCCCTTCGGAGAGTCCGCGCAGCAGGCCTTCCGCACCGCGCTCTCGAACCTGGGGGACTGACTCAGGAGGCGGCGTCGACCCGCTCCTGAGCGGCCTCCTGCGACTCGCCGCCCACCGGAACGGGGTCGGAGGCCCCGCGGGCCAGGTCCACGACGAACCCGACGACGGCCGCGACGACCGTGGGCACGACCCAGCCCATGCCCTGCGCGTGCAGAGGCGTCCAGCCGATCAGCGTCTCGATCGGGTCGGCGCCCACACCCAGATCGCTCAGCGTCATGAGCGCGGCCCACACAATGGCCACCGCCAGGGCCAGGCGGAACGTCAGGTTCAGGCGCCGGCGCGTGAGCGGCTCGATCAGGGTGAGCAGGATCAGCGTGATGCCTGCCGGGTAGAGGAAGCCGACGATCGGTCCGGCGATGGCCAGCACCGTCTCCAGCCCTGCGGTGGAGACCAGGAACGCGATGACCGTGAACAGGATCGCCCACACCCGGTAGGACAGGACCGGGACCAGCTTGTGGAAGAACTCCGAGGTGGCCCCGATCAGCCCCACGGAGGTGGTCAGGCAGGCCAGCACGACGATCAGCCCGAACACCACGGCCCCGGGTCCGCCCAGCACCTGGACGGCGGCCTCGGCCAGAAGCGAGGCGCCGTCGGGGTGGGCCTGGCCCTCGGGCATCCGCAGCCCCACGATCGCCAGGCCGATGTAGACGGCGGCCAGCAGGACGCCGGCGATCACGCCGGCCAGGCTGACTCCGCGCACGATCGCGGGGCCGTCGGAGACGCCCTTGGCCCGGAGGCTGGCCACCACGATGATCCCGAAGGCCAGACCGGCCAGCGAGTCCATGGTGTTGTAGCCCTCCAGGAAGCCCGTGACGTACGGGGCGGAGGCGTACTCCTCGGTGGGGCCGTGGCCGGGGGCGCTCAGACGCAGCACAGCCATCGTGATCAGCACCACGAGCAGGATCAGCAGCGCCGGGGTCAGGAAGCGTCCGAGTCGGTCCACGATCCCGCTGGGGTCGAAGGCCAGCAGCAGCGAGATCCCGAAGAACACGGCGCTGAACGCCATGGCGATCCACAGGGACTCCTCGCCCAGGTAGGGGGCGACGGCCGTCTCGTAGCTCACCGACCCTGTGCGCGGCAGAGCGTAGAACGCGCCGATCGACAGGTACACGAGCACGGTGAACACGACGCCGAAGACCCGTCCGCCGCGGTTGGCCAGATCCTGCAGATCGCGTCCGGTGACGGCGATGGCCAGGATGGCCAGGACCGGCAGCAGGACGCCGGTGCTCAGGAAGCCGAGCAGGGCCGGTGTCGTGCTGGAGCCCGCCTGAGCGCCGAGCATCGGCGGGAAGATCAGATTCCCGGCGCCGAAGAACATCGAGAAGAGCATCAGGGAGGCGACCAGCGCGGCGCCGGAGCGACGGCCGCTCGATGCGGTCTCTGTGCTCTCCGGCGGCGGTGCGGAGGCGTGGGAGGAAGGGGTGCTCGAAGGGGACATCCGTCCATCATTCCAGCCGGAGGGCGTCGGAGGAGCCAGCGCGGACCGGGGAGCCCCGTCTGGCCTAGGCTTCGGCTCAGCGCCGACAAGCGCCGACAAGCGCCGACGAGCGTCGGCGCGCGGCTCGCGAAGGAGCACCATGCCCCCCGACCTCACCGGATCCTCGTGGCGCACCGAGGACTTCGACATCCCCGCCTATCTGCAGCGGATCGGCATCGAACCCGGCCCCGCGAGCCTCGAGCTGCTCGAGGCCGTGCACCAAGCGCACGTGCGCACGCTGCCGTTCACGAACGTCGACATCCTGCTGGGCACCTACCCCGGTGCGGCGCCGGCGGCCGTGCAGCGGCAGCTGATCGAACGACGCCGCGGTGGCTACTGCTTCGCCCACGGGCAGCTGATGGCCGCGGCCCTCGAGCACCTGGGATTCGAGGTCACGCGCCACCTGGGCCGGGTGGGCTCCCCGGATCGGGCGCGCACGCACACCTCGCTCGAGGTCCGGCTCGACGACGGCGCCTGGTTCGCCGATCCCGGCTTCGGCTTCAGCATCCGCGGCCCCATGCCCCTTCTCGACGGCGCGGTGCGCGACGAGGGCGGCCGGCTCTTCGAGCTGAGCCTGGTGGGGGAGGGGCCGTCCACGGGCTGGGCGCTGCACCGCGACGGCGAGTTCCAGCACGTCTCCGACAGGCTGCCCGTGCGCCCGGTCGACATGCACACCGGGGACCAGATCACCTCCGGCGGCCTCGCCCCTGGCCCGTTCACCGTGATGCTGATGGCCAACCGCTGGACGGATGAGGGCCACGTCTCCATCACGGACACCACCCGGGTGGTGCGCGCCGACGGGAAGCCGACGCAGCACCAGGAGATCACTGCGCGCGAAGCCGTCGACGCCGCCGTCGAGCTCGGGATCGAGCTGGACTCCTCCGAGCGGGAGGCGCTTCATGACGTGCTGGTCGGGCTGCGGCGTCGGCGGGAGGCCGCCGAGCTCTCGAGCTGAGTTCTCAGCCGAACCGGCGGTGGGCGGCCCGCAGGGTCTCCAGCAGCTGCACTGGCCCGTCGCCGATCTGGGCGGGGATGGCTCCGCGGCCCGACTCGATCTGCGTGGCGCGCTCGGCCCAGCTCGGGCGGTGCGCCGGATCGTCCAGGGCGGCGCGCTGCTCGTCGATCCGTCGGGCCGCTGCCGGGCGCAGCGTGTAGAGAACGTGCCCGGCCGCCCCGGGCAGCGACCCGTGGGCCGGGGCGAAGGCGACGATCTCGTCCCAGCGCAGCTGGTGCAGAGTGGACCAGGTGCCTTCCGGCCTGTGCTCGAACACCAGGGACTCGTCCGTGAGGATCAGCTGGAGGCCGCAGCGGCGGATGCCCAGAGCGCGTCGCACCGCGAGGCACCCGAGGACCACGAGCACGGCACCGAGCCACAGTCCGGGCCGCAGGAAGATCTGTGCGACGGACTCCAGCCCGCGCCCGGCCAGCGCGCACAGCAGCGCCCCGACGGCCGAGACCATCAGACCGCCCAGAAGCCTCAGGGCGGTGCGGCGCGGGTTCGAGGGGATGATCAGCAGCCCGTCCTCCTCGAGGATCGCGAGCTGCTCCGTGCTGTGCATGGGGCCAGCGTAGGCAGCGCACGCATGGCAGGGTGGAATTTGCTGAGGTAAACTCGGACTATGGCATCCGCACAGAGAGACCAAGGCAGCGTCGACGGGGGCTTCGTGTTCTACTCCGCGCGCTGCCATGTCCTGTTCCGGGTGCTCGCGGCGCTGTGCATCGGCATGCTCCTCGTGCTGGCGGGCATCGTGCCGACCATCGTGCTGGCCAACGGGAGCTGGCGAACGGGCATCGTCCTGGTCGCTGTGATGGTGCTGCCGACAGCGGGGCTGTGCATGCTGCTGTGGATGTCGCAGCTGTGGCGCTTCACCGTCACCTCGCGTGGCCTGGTCGTGCGCAGGATGGGGCGCACTCGCCAGATTCCCTGGCCGGCGGTGGATCATCTCGAGGTCGACAGGAGCTTCTACTGGTCAGGCGCCGTGGTAGTGGTCCTGCGCGACGGTCGACGGCTGCGCTCGAACGGCACTTCCACGCGAATGACCATGCACCGCGGGGAGCCGATCGTGATCGACTTCCACGGCTGGCATGCCCCAGCCCGTCCGTTCCACGTGGCCGCGGAGATCCACCAGCGGTACCTGGCTGGTGAGTTCGACCGCGAGCTCGCCGCCAGCGGTCTCACCGGGTCCGCGCTGCCTCGCTGAGGATCGTGTGGATCAGCCGCGCGGCGGTGCGCGCCGTGCGGGAGTCCACGTCGAAGGCAGGATTCAGCTCGACCACGTCCGCGTGGCGCAGCTTGCCGGATGCCGCTGCCGCCTGGCAAGCCGCCAGGATCACATGCGCGGGCACGCCGAGCCCGGCCGGGGCACTGACTCCGGGAGCCACCGAGGCCGGGAGCACCCTCCGAAGGTTCCGATCGCACAACATTGCAGTCGATAATATTGTGCGATCATGAATCACGGAGAAGGGTGAGAAGCGCACGCCGCTCACCTCGCCGAAGGGACACTGCCATGTCCGATCGATCCGCCTCTGCCGACCGCCCCGCCGCCGACTCCTCCGCACCAGCTCCTGATCCTGCCGCGACTCTGCCCGAGCCGGGCACCCTCGAGTACGCGTTCCTGGCCGCCACCGGCTCGGCTCCGCCCCTGAGGGACGTGGAGCCGGGTCCGCAGGCGCCTGCTCCGGAGGCTGCTCCTGAGACAGCTCCCCCGGAGGCCGTCCGCCCCGAGACCGCCCGGCCGGCGCCGTCCCGGGCCGGCGGCCCCGTGCCGTCGAACCTGATCCTGAAGAAGTTCGTCGACCGGCTCCCGATCCCGCCGGTGCTGCGGGCCTCGCGGCGTCCGTCGGGACGCGGTCTGGAGATCCGCGCGGACGTGGTGCGGACCAGGCTGCATGCCGAGCTGCCGGAGACCGAGATCTGGGGATGGGAGGGCTCCTGCCCGGGGCCCACGATCGAGGTCGAGCGCGACCAGGCCCTCGAGATCGACTGGGTCAACAGCCTGGGCGACCGCAAGGGCGCCCCGGCTGCGCTGCCCTACGACGTCGTGCGCGTCCCGCAGCGGTCGGAACCTGGGCTCCCGTTCAACGGCGACCTCACCGAAGCCGTGAGCCCCGGCGGCTGGTCGGCATCGCGCGGCAGCGGACCGAGGGCCTTTCCTGCCCTGCCCGGCACCGAGCAGCTGCGCGGCTGGATCTCCGTCCATGTCCACGGCGCGCTGACCAACGGCCACGACGACGGCTGGGCGCACAACGTCCTGGCCCTGGGCGATACCGCCCGCACCCGCTATCCGAACCGGCAGAGCGCCCGGACCATGTGGTACCACGACCATGCCATGGCCGTGACTCGCTTCAACGTGTACGCGGGACTGGCCGGGTTCTGGCTGATCCGCGACAGGAACGAGCGCTCCCTGGGGCTTCCCGACGGGGAGCGCGAGATCCCGCTGATGATCGGGGACCGCAATCTCGAGACGTCTCCTGCGGGCCGTGGGCCAGGGGGCCTCACCGGACGGATGCTCTACAAGCAGGCGGGATTCACCTTCACGCCCGGCGGGCAGCCCGGGGAGGTCCCGATCGTCGGGCCGTACAGCCTGGTCAACGGGAGGATCTGGCCCTTCGTCGACGTCGAGCCGCGCTGGCATCGGCTGCGGCTGCTCAATGCCTCGAACTCCCGGGTCCTGCGGCTCGCACTGCACGACCCGCGCCGCGATCCGGCAAGGACGGAAGGCTCCCGGGATGCCCAGTGGGCCTCGGGCGATGCGCAGGTGCGGGCGGCGCGCAAGGCCGCCTCGCGGCTGAGCGGGCGCCTGGTCGTGATCGGTGCGGATGCCGGACTGCTGCCGGCCCCTCACCGGCCTTTCGGCGACACGGTCGTGCTCGGGCCCGGCGAGCGGCTGGACGTGCTCGTGGACCTGCGCGGGCTCGACGAGACGCCCGTCGAGCTGCGCAACGAGGACGGCGTGCTGCACGCCGTGCCTGGCGACGCTGAGGCGTCGATCCTGCAGCTGCGCGTGGGCCGCGCCCGCGGGCGCGGCCGCGAGACGTGGGAGCCGCCGGCGGTGCTCGACCGCTCGTTCCGAAGGTATGAGCACCTGGAGGGAGGGCGTCTGCGAGCCGGCCACGAGATCGTGGAGCACCACGAGCACCTCTGGGTCGGGGTCATCCCGCCAGGACCGGCCGGCGGGGTGCACCCGGAGATGTGGGAGCTGGCGGAGATCCCGGCGGGCGAGACTCTGCCGGAGCGCGAGCTCATCCAGGTCGTGGAGCACGGCGGAGCGGTCCGCTCGCTGCGCCCGGTGGCCAAGCTCTTCGACGACGCCACGACGATCCGGCTGAACCGCGGGGGCTGGGCCGTGTGGCACTTCCTGCACCTGGGCGGACCGGCGCATCCGATGCACATCCACATGGCCGACTTCCAGGCCATCGGCCGCCGCCGGATCGACCCGGTCTCGTGGGATCCGGTGCGGGCCCGCACCACGGCCCCGCTGGTGGGAAGGCCCGTGCCGCCGGAGGAGTTCGACGACCTGGTGCGCGCGCCCAAGGACACGTGGACCATGAACGCCGGCGAGTGGCTCAGCGTGGCCGGGCACTTCGAGGGGGCCTCTGGCAGCTTCATGTACCACTGCCACATCCTGGATCACGAGGATCACACGATGATGCGCCCCTTCACGGTCCTGCCGCGGGACATCATGACCTTCCACGCCGGTCACGGATCGTCCGGGCACGACGGCGGGCACCACCCGCACTGAGCGCGGCGACGGGTGCGGGCGGTCCCGGCGGTCCGGCCCGCACCCGTCGCGGTTCATAATCGTGGTCATGAGCGATTCGATGAGCACCCCGCAGCCGCACAGCCACTCCCGCGACCATGACCACGGCGGGGGAGAGGACCTCGAGCTGCTGCGCCGCGGGAACACCGCCGAGGCATGGGATGCGATCTACTCGCCCGCCGAGCGTCGCTGGAGCGGCCAGCCGAACCAGGCGCTCGTGGCCGAGGTCGCAGGCCTCGAGCCCGGCACCGCGCTCGACGTCGGCTGCGGAGAGGGCGCCGACACCGTCTGGCTCGCCCAGCAGGGGTGGCAGGTCACCGGCCTGGACATCTCCGGGGTGGCCCTCGAGCACGCCCGCGCCGCGGCGGAGGCCGCCGGTGTGCAGGCCGAGTGGATCCACTCCGGGCTCGACGACGTCGAGCTGCCCGAGGATGGCTTCGACCTCGTCTCGGTGTTCTACCCGGCCCTGCCGTCGCAGCCTGAGGGCGTGAACCTCATCGCGCTGCTCGGCGCAGTCGCCCCGGGAGGCACGCTGCTGTTCGTCGGCCACGCGGACATCGACCCGGAGGAGGCCCGGTCCCGCGGCTTCGATCCGGAGGACTACCTCTCGATCGACGACTTGGAGGCTGCGCTGCAGCGCTCCTCGCGCTGGGAGATCGCCATCCGCGAGCGTCGTCCCCGCCATGTGGAGGGCGGCGTCGGCGGCGGTCACACGCACGACGAGATCCTGAAGGCGGTGCGCTCGGCGGACTGATCCTCGGCGGGGCTGGTAGCGTCCCGAAGCCATGGACCCCGCGCAGCAGCAGCCCGTGAGCGAGACCTCTGCGGCAGGAGGGTGCTCGCGCCCAGTCGCCCCGTCGTCGAAGCCCTCAGCCGATCCAGTACGCGCTGCGGATCCCGCCGAGGACGACCTGCGCACCCAGTCGGTGCGCTGGGCCGTCGAGCTGTTCGAGCGCGAAGGGTTCGAAGCCACGAGCGTGGCGGACATCGCCGCCGCGGCGGGCATCTCCCGAGCCACCTTCTTCCGTCAGGTGGGCGGCAAGGAGGACGCGGTCTTCGCCGATCACGCCCCGCTGCTCGAGCGCATCGAGGCTTGGATGCTCCAGCGGCTCGCGGAGGACGGGGCGGATGCGCACGTGATCGTGTGCGAGGCTTCCCTGCAGGTCCTGTCCCACCTGGCTCGAGACCTTCCGGCGGCCCGGCGACGCTACGGCGTGGTCCGCTCCGTGGCGGCTCTGCGCGAGCGCGAGATCGTCACCGAGCGGCGCTACGAGCGGCTGTTCGTCCAGACCCTGCGCGCCCACCTGCCGCAGGCGGATTCCCTGGGCACCGTGGTCTTCGCCGCCGCCGTGACCGCGGCGCACAATCACGCGCTGCGCTCTCTGCTGCGCGATGAGCATGCCCAGCAGCCGCAAGCCGTCGACGCGGCCGTCGAGTCGCTGCGCGCAGCCCTCAAGGATCTGCGCGCCCGGCTGGCGACCGGCTCGGCGGGGCTCGGCGGCGAAACCGGCGAAGACGGCGATGGCCACGGCGACCCGGGCGCGCACGGCGGTCCAGGCATGCTCGATGGAGGCAGTCGGGCGGACAGCTCTGCGGCGGATGCGGTGACGGTCGTGGTGGCCACGGCGCCGTCGTCGTCGGGCTCCGGGGTCGATGTCGACGCTGTCGTCGAGAAGGTGCGCAGAGCTCTGAGCTGAGGTGATACTGCGTCTCATTCCATTTGAGACGCAGTATCGCTAGAGTGGGGCCATGACTGAGACCCCGCTTCCGGGCGCCACCGAGCCCGAGTACTCGGTGACCGACGCCCTGGATATCGACTACTACAGCCTCTTCACGCAGATCCCGGAGGCCGACCGCGAGCTCTGGGAACGGGCTCGGGAGGTGGGCACCGGGCTGCAGGAGCGCATGGCCGCGGCGTGGGACGCCCACGAGTACCCGCTCGAGGCTGTTGCCGCGCTGGGGGCCGCCGACCTGTTCGTCGACGGGCTCGAGCACCCCCTGCTGAGCGAGATGTCCCCGCTGGGGGCCGGGCTCGTGAACATGGAGCTCTCCCGCATCGACGGCTCGCTCGGCACCATCGTGGCGGTGCAGGGCGGTCTGGCCCTGCGCAGCCTGATCCTGCACGGCAGCCCCGAGCAGCAGCAGCGCTGGGCGAAGCCGCTGGCTTCAGGCGAGGTCTTCGGCGCCTTCGCACTCACCGAACCGGATCACGGCTCGGACTCCGCGCAGCTGGAGACCGTCGCCGAGCGCACGGCCGAGGGATGGACGCTGCGCGGGGCCAAGAAGTGGATCGGCAACGGGGCCGCCGGCGGGATCAGCTTCGTGTGGGCGCGCGTAGTCGACGATTCCGTGCCCGAGGGCGTGCCCGGGGCCACCGGCTCGGTGCGCTGCTTCCTGATCCCGCAGGAGACGCTCGGCTACCGCGCCGAGGTCATCAAGGGCAAGGGCGCTCTGCGCGCGATCGACCAGGCGCTGATCCGCCTGGAGGATGTGAAGGTCCCCGCAGATGCCGTGCTGCCCGGCTCCACGAGCTTCCGCGACGCCTCGCGCGTGCTCTACGCGACCCGCTCCGGGGTGGCCTGGTCCGCGCTGGGCCACGCGACCGGCTGCTTCGAGTCCGCGCTGTCCTACGCCAAGCAGCGACGCCAGTTCGGCAAGCCCCTGGCTGAGCACCAGCTCGTGCAGGAGCGGCTGACCCGCATGCTGTCCATGCTCACGGCCATGCAGCTGTACTGCACGCAGCTGGCCGCCTCCGAGGCCGGAGGGCATCTGCGGCCCACCCAGGCCTCGCTGGCGAAATACCACAACACCCGCACGGCCCGCGCGATCGCCGCCGAGGCCCGCGACCTCATGGGCGGCAACGGCATCCTGATCGACAACGGGGTCATGCGCCACCTGGCGGACATCGAGGCGATCCACACCTACGAGGGCACCGAGTCGGTGCAGGCGCTGCTGATCGGCCGAGACCTGACGGGCTTCAGCGCGTTCGCCTGAGCGCAGGCGTCGTCGTCGGGTCCGAGCGCTTCAGCTGTTGAGCCCGCGGGCGGCGACCTTCCACGAGCCCAGCACGGCCCCGCCGTCGATCACCGTGACGGAGCCGATGAGGTTCAGGGTCAGGCACACGTGGTTGGGGATCACGCGCAGCTGCTCGCCCATGGCCGGCAGCGCGTCCTCGGGCGGGAAGACGACGGTCGCGTGGTGCTCGGACAGCGCCGTGATCCGCGCCCGCGGGTGGTTCGGCAGGCGCCCGTACCCGGTGGCCCACGCCGGGCGGTCGCTGCCAAGGACCTTCGAGCCCGCGTCCAGCACGATCCGGCGCAGCGACGGTCCGTCGTCCTCCGCTTCCTCGTGGTCATGGCGGGAGACGACGGTGGCCGCGACCGACAGGGACACGTCCTGGATGCCGATGCGCCCGAGCTCGAGCTGCTGGGCGTCGCCGAAGACGTAGACGCCCGGGCGGATCTCCTGCACCGCCGTGGGCTCCTCCACCTCGGCGGTGGGGCTCGAGCCGCCGCTGACGTGCACGATCTCGTGGCCGGCCTCGCGCAGCTCTCGGGCAGTGCCTGCAAGGATCGCGCTCTCCTGGGTGGCCGCCGAGGACTGCTCGCCCGGGGCGTAGCTGTGCCCCGGGAAGGTGAAGAGGCCGTCCAGTCGCACGCCCAGCTCCCGGGCGCGCTGCGCGATCGGCAGGGCGTCGTCGGGCAGCACGCCGCTGCGGTGGTGGCCGCTGTCCAGCTCCAGGGACACCGAGAGCGGCGCATCGCCCAGCTCGCGGGCGATCTGCTCGACGGCCTCGACCGAATCCGTGCCGATGCGCAGCCGCGTCTTCTCCGCCAGCAGCTTCAGCCGCACGGCCTTGCGCATGTCGACCCACAGGGGATAGGCGATGAACAGGTCCTCGATGCCGGCACCGGCGAAGACCTCCGCCTCGCCGATCGTGGCCACGGTCAGGCCCACCGCACCGGCGTCGATCTGCCGGCGGGCGATCTCCGGGATCTTGTGCGTCTTGGCATGCGGGCGCAGCGTCAGGCCGCGCCGAGTCGCCGAGTCGGCCACCCGAGCGATGTTGGCATCCAGGATCCGACGATCCACCACCACCGCAGGCGTGGACAGGGGCAGATCCGGCAGGTGCTGGGCGGGGAAGTCAGCATGAGCTTCGGTCATGGCCCGACCCTATCTGCGTGCGCCCGGGCCCTGAGCCCCCACCCGAGTGCCCGAATCCGAACCGCACCGCCACCGACAGGCCGAGTCGTCACCGGGTCCGGCGGCTTGCGGTGAGGAAGCGGCCACCGGATCCAGGAGCGGTGGGCAATCGGCCAGTCGCTGGAAGGGGAGCGGCGATGCGGCCGCTCGGGCGCCCGGACATCTGCGGGACATCAGGCGGGTCTAGGATCTGCTCGACGGCCGCAGGGCCGCCCGTGCGTCGCAGCCGCGGCGCCGCTGCCCCACAGGAGCCTCGATGTCCCCGGCTGAGCCGCACGGAACCCGCAAGACCGACCGCTCGACGCTCGGTGAGCCCGGAACAGCGTCGTCTGCGCGGTCGAACTCGAGTGCCGGATCACCTGAATCCACAGGACCCACGGCCACGGATCATCCGGCCGATGAGCCCGCCGGTCTCGCGGGTCTGCTAGACGAGCAGCCGGTCCAGGAATCCCCGGAGACGGGGGTGCCTGCCGAGGACCGCACCACCCTGACCCCGGTCGAGGCCTTCGAGGCCGCACGCGACGGATCCCCTGATGACGGACAGCCACAGGGACAGGAAGAGGTGACCGGGCCGACCTTCGACACAGCCGCTTCGATGCGCGGGGGCGAGGCCGGGTCGCGTCGTCTGGTGCTGATGCTGGTCGGGGTGGCGGCGGCACTGCTGGCTCTGGAGGGGATCAGCCGCTACGCCAGCTTCATCGCCCCGGTCTTCTTCGCGCTGAACATGGTGATCATCGTCCACCCCCTGCACGCCTGGCTCGTGCGAAGGCTGCGGTGGCCGGTCTGGCTGGCCGCGATCACCGCTCTGGCAGTGGTGCTGATCGCGCTGCTGGCCTTCTTCTACTCCATGGGATGGGCGATCTTCGCGCTGCTGACGGCATTGCCCGGCTACTCCGGAGAGTTCGCCGCGCTGGGCGATGACCTCATGCAGTGGCTCGCGCAGTTCGGCGTGACGACCGAGACCATGGCGGCCAACATCGAAGCCAATGTGCCCGACATCGTGGGCTTCTCGACGGAATGGCTGCTCGATGTGGCCTCGAACGTCTCCGGAGTGGCCACCATGCTGGCGATCGTCATCACCGCGATCTTCTTCCTCACCCTGGACTCCATGACCATCCGCCGGCGGATGGGCGTGATCCTGCTGCAGAAGCCCCTGGTGGGCCGCGCGCTGCTCAGCTTCGCCGCCGGGGTGCGCAGGTACTGGATCGTCACGACGGTCTTCGGGCTGATCGTGGCGCTCATGGACCTGGGCTACCTGTGGGCACTGGGGATCCCGCTGGCCGGTGTCTGGGCGGTGCTGGCCTTCGTGACGAACTACATCCCCAACATCGGGTTCGTCATCGGCATGATCCCGCCGACCATGATGGGCCTGCTCGAGGGCGGCTGGCTCGATGCGCTGGCCGTGATCCTGGGCTTCAGCGTGATCAACCTGGTCATGCAGTCGTTCATCCAGCCCAAGTTCACCGGCGACGCCGTGGGAGTCACCCCGATGGTCTCGTTCGTCTCCGTGCTGCTGTGGTCGCTCGTGCTCGGCCCGCTGGGGGCGCTGCTCGCCCTGCCGGCCACGCTGCTGGTCAAGGCCCTGCTCGTGGATCCCAACCCAGACGTGCGCTTCGTCAACGCGCTGATCGCCTCCTCGCCGGAGGACGGGCTGTCGTCGGCGGCTGCCGAGCAGGCCCGTGCCTCCCGCGGCGCCCTGGCCCGTTGGATCAGCGGGACCACCCGACGCCGGCGCCGCCCCGCACCGGTGGCGGGTCGCGGCACAGCGGAGGCGAGCGACTCGACGCAGGCCTCGGAGGCGCCCGCAGCCTTGGCAGACGAGCGCTCCTGACCCGTCACGGAAGCTTCCCGCGTCAGCGACATGCGGGGTCTCACTCCACTGAGTCCGACAATTTGAGGGACGCGTCATCTTTTTCCCGTACCGTGGAAGCATGAACTTGCAGATTCCCCTGCAGACCAGTCCGTTCACCGCCGTAGGCGACCTTCCTCTGCATCCGCTCGTGGTGCATCTTCCGGTCGTGGTGCTGCCGCTGACGGCCATCCTGCTGATCGTCGCGGCGGTGGTGCCAGCCGTGCGCCGACGCGTTTTGGGCCTGTCCGTGATCGGCGCCGCGCTCGGGCTGGCCGGGGTCATCCTGGCCCTGATCTCCGGCGACGCCTTCGCCCAGCAGGTCGGCATGCCGCAGCAGCACGCCGACGCCGCGAACCGCCTGCTCGCGGCCTCGATCGCGCTGTTCGTGCTGACGACGGCCTGGTGGACCAGCCGGGTCCTCGCCGACCGGAAGCAGCGCGCCGAGGTCGAGGGCGCAGGTGCGCTGCCGACGGTCCTGGGCGCGCTGAGCGCTCTGACGGGCGCGGCCGTGCTGATCTTCGCCGTGCAGACCGGTCACACGGGCGCCCAGGCCGCGTGGTCAGGGGCCATGGCCACGAACGCCCCTGCGGGCACCAGCGCCGAGGAGTCGTCCTCGGCCGCCACCGAGTCCGAGGCTGAGACCTACACGATGGATGAGGTTGCCGAGCACGACGGCGCCGAGTCCTGCTGGGCCGCGATCGACGGCGGCGTCTACGACTTCAGCGACTGGATCGCCCAGCATCCCGGGGGTGAGGGCGCGATCGAGTCGCTGTGCGGGAGCGACGGCACCGAGGCCTTCACCGGCCAGCACGAGGGCAGCGATCGGGTGGCCGAGCAGCTCGCGGAGTTCAGGATCGGCGAGCTCGCCGCCTGAGCCTGCTGGCGCACTCAGCGCAGTCCGGCCCGCGTCTGCGGCCGAGCCCCGGAGGTCCTGCCGTCCGGGGCCGGGAGTCGCAGTCCCGGCCTTCCGTGCTGGACCGGGACTCGCAGTCGCTGCCGTCCGGGATCATCGGAGAGCGCGCTGCGCTCAGTCGCCGATCCGGACCTCGGCCGTGCCTGCGACCGCTGCGAAGCGCTCCGGCGTGGCGGTGAGCAGGATGACCTGAGCCCGGCGTCCGGCCGATTCGAGAGCCGCGGCCAGGCTGGCCAGACGCTCGGGGTCGGAGTGGCCAAGGGCGTCGTCGAAGATCACCGGCACTCCCTCCACCGGATCCACCAGGGTGGCCACGGCCAGGCGCACCAGCACGGCGAGCTGCTCGCGGGCGCCCGTGGACAGCGACGACTCGTCGATCCAGGTCCCGTGCATGAAGCGGCGGGTGACCTCCAGATCCTCGTCGACCTCGACCCGGAAGCTTGAGCCGAAGACGTGGGCCCCCAGCCGCTCCAGCTGCTGGCGGAACGGCTCCGTGTAGCGGCGATGCGCCTCCGCCTGGAAGCGCTCCAGGGTGTCGGCCAGCAGCTTGGCGGCCGCTGCCCGCCGCAGATGGCTGCTCAGCTCCTGAGCGACCGCGCGGCGCCGGGTGAGCGCGGTGTCGAAATCGGACTGCTTCTGGTCTCGGTCCAATGCCATCAGAGCACCCCGGGACTGGGCGCGCTGATCGCGGGCCTGATCCAGCACCCGGCGCAGTGCCTCTGGGCGGCGCATGCGCGCCTCGTACTGGCTGCGCTTGTGCTCGCCGTCCTGGTCCTGCCACTGCCGCTCGAGCTGGGCTGCCTGCTCCTGGGCCCGCGCGAGCTCGTCGATGGCCTCCTGATGCGAGGCCTCCACGGCATCGTCGGCGATCTGCTCGCGCTCGTGGGCGAGCTGCTGCTCGTCGCGCTGCGCGGACTCCGCCTGCGCGTCCAGCGCGGCCCGCGCGGCACCCAGCTCCTCCCGCCGGGCTGACAGGGCCGCTTCTGCGCCGGAGACGTCGTCGCGCACGGTCTCCAGCGTGCTGCGGGCGTTCTCGGCGGCCTCCTCCGCCTCCTGCAGGGCATCTGCGGCTTCCTGCGCCGATCCGGTCATGGCCGGAGGATCTGAGTCCGCGGGCCGCTCCGAATCGGCCAGCAAGGAGGCAAGCCGCTCGTGCTCGCGGCGCAGCTCGGCCTCGTCGTGCTGGGCGAGCACGCTGCGGCGGCGCTGTACCAGCGCGGTGCGCTCGCGCTGCGCCTCCGTCTGCTCGCGCAGCAGATCGCGGGCCTCCTGCGGGGAGGCGACCTCCCACCGGTCCAGCGCTTGCCGCAGGGCCTCCTGAGCGTCGTTCGCGGCCCGGCTGCGGTCCTCGCGCCCCTTCTCGGGGACCACGCTCACCCGCAGCTGCCCCGGCAGCTCGAGGTCGATCTGCTCGGTCACGGCGCGGGTCTGCGCTTGCTGATCGAGCAGCTCGATCGACTCGTCGCCCAGGTGCACCGTGCGGGGGCCTCCCAGGGCGGTCACCGTCAGCTCGGCGGAACCGGCTGCGACCTGCGCTCGAGCGGTCGCCAGGGCCCGCTCGGCGGCATCGATCCGCTCGACGTCGGCGGCGCCGATGGGGGAGTCAGGGGCCTGACCCAGCGCCTCGAGCTGCTGGGCGATCTCCTCGAGCTCGTGCAGCTGCTGTGCCAGCTCGCTGTGGCGCTGCCGGTGCTGGACCAGGCGCTGGGCGGTGCGCAGCGCGCGGGCTCGGCCCCGGGCCTGCTCCTCCGCAGTGCGAGCGCTCTCGAGCTCGGTGCGGTGCTGCTGCGCCGCTTCCTGCGCGGAGTCGAGCTTGACCTGCAGCGCTTCTGCCTCCGTACGCAGCTGCGCGGCACGCTGGTGAGCCTCCTGTGCCCGGGTGCGCAGCCGCTCGCGCTGCTCGAGATCGGATCGGCGCTGCTCGGTGCGCGATGAAGCCGCCTCCGCCGCCGCTGCGGCCTGCTCCCTGCGGGTCTGCAGCTGAGTGAGCGCGGCGGCCGAGACTCTGGCCTGCTCGGCGTCCTCCTCCGCTGACGCGAGGGTGCGCTGGGCGGCGGTCAGCGCGCGCTCGTCCCGCTCCAGGCGCTCTTCGGCTTCCACGAGGCTCGCGAGCTCGGCGTCGGCTCGCTCATGGTCGGCCACGGCCTCACGGTGCCGGTCGCGCACGGCCTTGGTGGCGGCGTTCTCCTTGCCGCCGGCCGTCCAGTACCGCTCGCGCTCGGCCTGGGCCAGAGCGAGCAGGCTCGAACCGGACTCGCTCTGGGCGCTGCCTCCGCTGGCCTGCTCCAGGGCGGACTTCAGCGCCGAGGAGTCGGTGAGCCTCTCCCGGCCCGAGGCCGAGCCCTGCAGCATGCGCAGCGTCGACCACAGCGTCTGATCGGAGCGCTCGCGCAGGGCCATGACGGTGTCGTGGGCCTCCCGCCCCGAGATCGTGTCCCCGGCGCGCGGTCCCTCGAGGAAGCGCAGGGTGGTCTTCTTGGCCTTGAGCCACTGCTTGCGGTACAGCAGGCGGTGGCCCTCCAGGGTGAACTCCGCCTCCACGGCGATCCCCAGGTCATCGCCCACGGGATCCGCCGCCTTGACGGCCTTGGCCCCGGAGCTGTCCGGGATCTCCAGCAGGAGGTCGAAGGCCTCGATGAGGGACGACTTCCCGGACTCGTTGCGCCCCTGCAGCACGGTGATCCCTGTGTCCGGGAACTCGACCGTGCGGTCCCGGACTCCCTTGAAGCTGTCGACGGCGATGCGGTGGATCCTCATGCGCGCTGCCCTCCGCTCAGCCGCACCAGCAGGCGCAGGGCATCCTGGGCGGTCTCGCGCTCAGCAGGCGGCGCCGGCTCGCGGAGCATCTCCTCCTGCTCGGCCTGCTCCGAGAGCTCTTCTGCGGCGATCGGCTCGGGCGACCCGTCCTCAGCGCGCTCCCGCTCGGGCTGCCAGGCCCTCTCCCGAAGCTCCTCGAGGGTCTGCTGGGCGAAGCCGCCCAGCGAGATCTCCTGCATCTCCTCCTGGCTGGGCAGGATCACGATGTCCGTGTGCCGGTCCCAGGCCTCCAGCGACGCGAAGCGCGCCCCCTGGGATTCGAGCAGCTCGTCCAGCTGCGCCGCCTGCCCGACTGTGAGGGCTCCCCGCAGAGCCGTCTTGACCATGGTCCGCTCCTTGGGCGTCTGAGCATCCAGCTCGGCGGCCAGCGCCTCGAGGTCCTCCGGGCCGTCGAGCTCGCGCTCGATCACCACGTGGCGCCACCGCCCGACCTGGTGGTCCTGCACCGTGACCTGGGACCCGGCCGGGGCCTGCGGATCGATCTGGACCTCCAGCACCAGGCCCAGACCGGTCTCCCGGAAGCTGGTGGTCTCGTGGGCCCCCGAGTACTGGATGGCCCCGCGTCCGTCCTGCGGCCAGCGGATGTGGCGATCGCCCAGTGCGACGTAGTGGATCCGCCCGTCCGCCAAGGCTGCCTCCAGCGGTGCCCGCCTGACGGTGACGGGGGAGGAGGCATCCGGATCCAGCTCCTCCAGCATGCCGTGACCGACGAGCACGCGGACGGTCCCATCTGCCTCCAGACCCTCCAGCGCCGGAGCCACGGGATCCGCGTCCGGCTTGCGGGTCCGCCACGGCGCCCCGACCACCTGGACGCCGTCGAGCACCTGGACGGGACCGGAGTCCCGGAGCAGCATGACGTTGTCCGGGAGGCCGTCGCGCACGGCGGGCGAGTCCCACAGCGAGCCCGTGCCCAGAGGGTCGTGGTTGCCCGGAAGCAGCAGCACCGGCAGCTCGCAGCGCATGGCTTCCAGCGCCCGGCCCATGTCCTGAGGGCTGAGATTGGCATGGTCGAACACGTCTCCTGCCACGACCACGAACGAGCATTCGCGCTCCAGGGCCAGCGCCAGGAGGGTGCGCACGGTGTCCACCCGGTCGGCGGTGAAGCGCGGCTGAGCCTCACCGGCCAGGTAGTGCCGGGTCATGCCCAGCTGCCAGTCGCTGGTGTGCAGGAAACGAACGGTCACGGCGGGCCTCCATCAGGGCGCTCCGGCGGATGCGGGGACGAGAACGGGCCGGGGAAGCGAACTCCCATGACCCTAGGAAGCGAGTCCGACATCACAAGGTCCTGGTGAGACCCGATGTCAGGCCGTCAGCGAGGTGATGATCCCGTAGATTGGGCCCACGGAATGCGCGGCGGCCGTGCGTCCCCTTCCGGTCCCGCCGCCCCTGAGAGCGAGGAGACCCCATGTCGCAGAACACCCCTTCCGAGCCGACCTGGAACCCGGAGACCAGCCCGGCCGGCGTGTCCGCCTCCGAGGTGCCCGGACAGCAGCCGGAGCAGCCTCGTCCCGCGCAGGAGCCGGCGCCTGCGCCCCAGCAGGCTCCGCGCCAGGCCCCACCGACCGATCCCAAGCTTGACGGCCACAGCTCCGGCCCGGGCGCCGGCGTGTGGGCCGCGCTGATCGTGGGCATCCTGGTGCTGGTCGTCCTGCTGATCTTCATCCTCCAGAACATGGAGGACGCCACGATCCACTTCATGTCCTGGACCTCCTCCATGCCCACCGGCGTGGCCATGCTGCTCGCCGCGATCGCCGGCGCCCTGGTCATGGCCCTGGTCGGCTCGGTGCGACTGTTCGCCGTGAACCGTCGCGTGCGCAAGCTCGAGAAGGAGCGCGAGCGCATCAAGTCCACGCTGCGCTGAGCGCGCTGATCGATCCGCGGAGCATCTCCATGACGGCCGCGTCCTCGCCTGTGCGGGACGCGGCCGTCGTCGGAAGCGGCTCTCCGTGAGCGATCGTGCGGACGTCGTCGTCATCGTGCATCCGCTGCGGCGCCATGCCGCTGCGATCGAGCCCCTGCTGCGGCAGCGAGCGGCCGCGGCCGGGCTGCGGGTCCGCTTCGAGGCGACCACCTCGCAGCGCCCCGGCGCGCAGCAGGCCGCCCGGGCCGTGGCCGACGGAGCGGCTCGGGTGATTGTCGCCGGCGGTGACGGCACCGTCCGCAGCGCCGCCTCGGGCCTGATCGGCTCAGAGGCCGTCCTGGGCATCATCCCGACGGGCACCGCCAATCTCTTCGCCCGCAATCTGGGCATCCGTGCTCCGCGCACGGTGAAAGCGCTCGACGCTGCGCTGCGCCATGCGCTCGCAGCTGACCCGACCCCGCACGATGTCGGTCTCCTGAGCTGGCGCGACGGAGACCAGCAGAGGCATGACGACGTCTTCCTGGCGGTCGCCGGCATGGGCGAGGACGCGGCGGTCGTGGCCGCCACGGACGAGGTGCTCAAATCCCGCACCGGCTGGCCGGCCTACCTGCTGCGCGGTGCCGCCAGGCTGCGCTCGCCCCTGCACACCCTCGGCATGCGCGTGGACGACGGTCCCGAGCTCGAGCTGCTCGCCTGGTCCGTGCTGATCGGCAGCGCGCCGCGGATCCCGCTGGCCATCCGCGTCTTCCCGCACGTGCGCACGGACTCCGGAGACCTCGAGCTGCTGCGAGCGGCGCCTCAGTCCCTGCGCGACTGGGCGAGCATCGGCTGGCACGGCATGACCAGACGACCGCAGCGGGCCCGGGCTCTGCACTACGACCGCGCGCTGTCCGTCGAGCTGCGTCCGCGGAGCCCGCTGCTGCTGCAGGCCGACGGCGATCTGCTGGGCCGTGCCGTCGAGGTCCGGGCCGAGGTCAGCCCCGTGGCCCTGCGGGTGGCGACCTGAGCGGACCGGCCTCGCCTGCTGCGGAAGGAGTCCCGCCGGACCGGGCACGACGGCGCCGCGCGCTGCCGATGCCACACTGATCACCAGAACCAGCACTCGAGCATCACCTCCAGGGAGGAATCCCATGGCAGCACGCCTGAGCCCCTTCATCATGTTCTTCGGCGACAACCACGGCCAGGCGGAGACCGCCCTGAGCACATGGGTCAGCGCGTTCCCCGACTCGGAGGTCCTCGAGCTGTCGCGGTGGTCCGAGGACGATGAGAACGAGGTCGCCGGCACGATCTCCCAGGGCCTGGTCCGCGTGGCGGGGACCACCGTGCGGACCTTCGACAGCGCCTTCGACCACGGCTTCCCTCTGACCCCGGCGGTGTCCATGTCCGTCGAGCTCGACACGCACGAGCAGGTCCGCGCCGCCCACGAGATCCTGCTCGACGGCGGCTCCGAGCTCATGCCGCTGGGGGAGTACCCCTTCAGCCCCGCCTTCGTGTGGCTGCAGGACCGCTGGGGCGTGAACTGGCAGATCAGCGCAGCCGGCTGAGCTGATCGCGCCGACCGAACCGCGCGGTCCGTCGGAGCAGCCCCGCAACGCACTGCGGCCCCGCTCACCGAACGGTGAGCGGGGCCGCAGTCGGATCCGGTGCCTCAGCAGAGGCGGGAGATCACTTCTTGAGGCTGTCGATCGCCTCGTTCAGCGTGGCCGAGGGGCGCATGACCGCGAAGGCCTTCTCGTCCTCGGGGCGGTAGTAGCCGCCGATCTCCGCCGGGGAGCCCTGGACGCCGAGCAGCTCGGCGACGATCTTCTCCTCGCCGTCGGACAGGCGCTGGGCGACGTCCGAGAACGCCGCGGCCAGCTCGGAGTCCGCCGTCTGCTGCGCCAGAGCCTGGGCCCAGTACAGGGCCAGGTAGTAGTGCGAGCCGCGGTTGTCGATCTCGCCGACCTTGCGCGAGGGCGACTTGTTCTCCTCCAGGACGCGGCCGGTGGCCTCGTCCAGGGCGTCGGCCAGGACCTGCGCCTTGGGGTTGTCGTAGCGCGAGGCCAGGTGCTCGAAGGAGGCCGCCAGCGCCAGGAACTCGCCCAGCGAGTCCCAGCGCAGGTGGTTCTCCTCGACCAGCTGCTGCACGTGCTTGGGCGCGGAGCCGCCGGCGCCGGTCTCGAACAGGCCGCCGCCGTTCATCAGCGGGACGATCGAGAGCATCTTGGCGGAGGTGCCCAGCTCCAGGATGGGGAACAGGTCCGTGAGGTAGTCGCGCAGCACGTTGCCGGTCACCGAGATGGTGTCCTCGCCCTTGCGCAGGCGATCGATCGTGAACTTCGTGGCCTCGACCGGGCTCAGGATGCGCAGATCCAGGCCATCGGTGTCCTCCTCGGCCAGGTACTTCTCGACCTTCTCGATGAGGTTGCGGTCGTGGGCGCGGGACTCGTCGAGCCAGAACACGGCCGGCATGCCGGAATCGCGCGAGCGGCGCACGGCGAGCTGGACCCAGTCCTTGATCGGGGCGTCCTTGGCCTGGCAGGCGCGCCAGATGTCGCCCTCCTCGACCTCGTGGGACATCAGGACCTCGCCGGCCGAGTTCACGACCTCGACGGTGCCCGGAGCCGGGATCTCGAAGGTCTTGTCGTGCGAGCCGTACTCCTCGGCCTTCTGCGCCATGAGCCCCACGTTCGGGACGGTGCCCATGGTGGTGGGGTCGTAGGCGCCGTTGGCGCGGCAGTCGTCGATCACGGCCTGGTAGACGCCGGCGTAGGACGAGTCCGGCAGCACGGCCAGGGTGTCCTCCTCGGTGTCGTCCTTGGACCACATGTGCCCCGAGGTGCGGATCATGGCCGGCATGGAGGCGTCCACGATGACGTCCGAGGGCACGTGCAGGTTCGTGATGCCCTTGTGCGAGTTCACGTAGGCCAGGGCCGGGCCCTCTGCCAGGCCCTTCTCGATCTCCGCCTTGATGCCGTCGCGGACCTCGGGATCCAGCTGTTCCGCACCCGAGAGGATCGAGGCCAGGCCGTCGTTGGCCGACAGGCCGGCTGCGGCGAGCTGGTCGCCGTAGACCTCGAACAGGGTGGGGAAGAAGGCGCGGACCACGTGGCCGAAGATGATGGGGTCGGAGACCTTCATCATGGTGGCCTTCAGGTGCACCGAGAACAGGACGCCCTCGGACTTGGCGCGCTGGACCTGCTCGGCCAGGAAGCCGTCCAGGGCGCGAGCGGACATGAAGGTGGCGTCGACGACCTCGCCGGCCAGCACCGGCACGGACTCCTTGAGCACCTGCTCGCCGTCCTGCGTGCGCAGGCGGATCGTCAGGGTGTCATCGGCGGGGATGACCACGGACTTCTCGTTGTCGCGGAAGTCGTTGGCGTCCATGGACGCCACGTTGGTCTTGGAATCGGCGGACCACGCACCCATCTTGTGGGGGTTCTTCTTGGCGTAGTTCTTCACGGCCTTGGGGGCGCGGCGATCCGAGTTGCCCTCGCGCAGGACGGGGTTCACGGCCGAGCCCTTGACCTTGTCGTAGCGGGCGCGGACGTCCTTCTCCTCGTCCGTCTGCGGGTCCTCGGGGTAGTCCGGGATGTCGAAGCCTGCGGTCTGCAGCTCCTTGACCGCGGCCTTGAGCTGCGGGACGGAGGCCGAGATGTTCGGCAGCTTGACGATGTTCGCCTCGGGCGTCTTGGCCAGCTCGCCGAGCTCGGCGAGGGCGTCGTCCAGGCGCTGGTCCTCGCTCAGGCGCTCCGGGAACAGGGCGATGATGCGACCGGCCAGCGAGATGTCGCGGGTCTCGACCTCCACGCCGGCGGTGGTGGCGAACGCCTCCACGATCGGCTTGAAGGAGTAGGTGGCCAGCAGCGGGGCCTCATCGGTCTTGGTCCAGATGATCTTGGGCATATGAGTCGTGACTCCTTCGTTCGACGTCATGCGGTGCGTGATCGCCTTCAAACCTACCCGATCCGACCTCTCCATCAGAGGCCTGGGTCACGCTGTCCGGGCGGCAGGCTGGGACGACGGGTCCGCTGTTGCGCGCGGCGCGAACGCCGATGTCAGCGCGCCCCTGCCTCAGCTTCCGGACAGCTGGAGCGGGTAGAACGGGTCCATGCTCTGGAGATGGCTCGTCAATTCGCTCGCGGTGGCCCTGGCCACCGCCCTGGTGCCCGGCATCCACCTGAACACCGCGACCCTCGCCACGCAGATCCTGGTGATCGTGATCGTGGCCGCCGTGCTCGGTGCGTTCAACGCCGTGGTCAAGCCCGTGCTGCAGCTGCTCAGCGGCTGCCTGATCATCCTGACGTTCGGGCTGTTCCTGATCGTGATCAACGCCGCCATGCTGCTGGTGGTCTCCACCGTCATGGAGGTCTTCGGCGGCTACTGGGTGGTCGAGTCCTTCTGGCCGGCGGCCGTGCTCGGCTCGCTCGTGATCTCGCTGGTCAGCATGCTCATGGGCGCGTTCGAGCCCAGGCGCCGGCAGGTCGTCGTGGTCGAGCAGCGCCCCGGCGCCGTCCCCGGGCGCGATCCCTACGGCCGTCCGGTGCGCGGCGGCTCGCAGGCCCCGCGGCGCAACGGGCCGGACACCTACCAGTACCGCGGCGACGACGGCCGCCTGCACGAGGGCGAGATCTACGACCCGGAGGACCCCACCGGCCGCGGCCGCTGAGCGCGCCGTCTGCTCATCCCAGCATCGCCAGGCTCACCGCCATGACAGCCATCCCGGCCACGATGCCGTAGACGCACAGGTGGTGCCCGCCGTACTTCTCGGCCGTGGGCAGCAGCTTGTCCAGCGAGATGAAGACCATGATCCCCGCCACGGCGGCCAGCGAGGCCCCGAGCAGGGCGTCGGTCAGGAACGGGCGCAGCAGCAGGAAGCCGATCACCGCGCCCAGCGGCTCCGAGAGCCCGGAGAGGAAGGACAGGCCGATCGCGCGGGCCCGCGAGCCGGTGGCCTGGAAGACGGGCACGGCCACGGCGATGCCCTCGGGGATGTTGTGCAGGGCGATCGCCACCGTGATGGCCA
Organism: Kocuria sp. 2SI; assembly: GCF_005502825.1. Classification (NCBI taxonomy): domain Bacteria; kingdom Bacillati; phylum Actinomycetota; class Actinomycetes; order Micrococcales; family Micrococcaceae; genus Kocuria; species Kocuria sp. 2SI. The sequence goes on from NZ_SCNB01000004.1 coordinate 73,156, forward strand.
CGGCCACCGACGGATCGCCCAGGGCCGCGGCGAAGGTCGCGAAGCCCTCCGGGAAGTTGTGGATCGCGATGGCCAGGGCGGTCAGCATGCCTGTGCGCAGCAGCCGGGAGTCGGCTGCGGGCGCTGCGACTGCGGCGTCGGGTTCGGCGTCGCCGGGCTGATAGGCGAACTCGTGCGGATTGGCCTGATGCGGCACGATCCGATCGATCACGGCGATCACCGCGATGCCAGCGAAGAAGCCCCCGACCATGCCCCACGTCCCGCGACCGGGCCCCCAGGCGGCGCTCAGCAGGTCGCCGGCCTCGGCCAGGATCTCCACGAACGAGACGTAGAGCATCACGCCCGCGGAGAAGCCCAGGCTCAGCGCCAGGAACGATCCGTTCGAGCGGTTCGTGAGGAAGACGGCAAGACCGCCCAGGCCCGTGGCGAGCCCGGCGATCACCGTCAGCAGCAGGGCAGCGGCCAACGACTCTCCTCAGGCGGTGCGGATCAGCAGCAGCGGATCAGAGGTAGCGCGACGGATCGAAGGCGTCGAGCTCGATGATGCGCAGGCGCGGCAGCGGGGCCTTGAAGGCCTCGAAGTCGTCCTCCAGGTCGACGATCTGCAGGCCCTTGTCCTCCATCTCGTGCAGCCCGGCCGAGAGCAGCTCGCGGAAGCACAGCACGGCCACGCGGCGGCCGTCGTCGAGCAGGGCCTCGATCTCGTCGTGGAAGTCGATGTCGTGGGAGGCCAGGATGACGTCGCCGTGGCCCTGGTCCAGGATCGCCTTGAGCATGCGCTGGATGCCGACGTCGACGACCTTGACCTTGGGCGGGGCGGCCAGGGGGATGACCTGGTAGTCGAAGCCGCGCAGCGCGGCCACGAAGCTGAAGGGCAGGTGCCCGTGGGAGCCGTTGAGGAAGAACAGGCCGTTGGTGTCCTGGCGCCACAGCTTGCGGGCGCCCCTCATGACCTTCTCCCAGCGCGGCCGCTCCTCCGGCTTGGGCTTGCGCTCGAGCAGGGACATGCCCAGGGTGGCGTCGATGTTCTCGCCGTCGACCAGCAGGTACGTGGTGCTGGGGGCGGAGGCCGACGGCTCGACGGTCGGCTCGTCGGCCACGGCGGGCGCGGCCGGGGTGGTCGTCCCCTGCTCCGGAAGAGAGCTGGCCTCGGCGGGGTCGACGACGGCGGAGGCTGCGGAGGAGTCGGAGCGGCGCGTGCCGAACTGGGCGTTGTCATGCGGAACCATGCGCACGAGCGTACGGGAGGATCCTGGTGCGCGCCGGTGCGCTGAGGCGGACGCGCGCCCGATGTGTTGCGCCTTACACCGGGCCGATAGCCTGGTCCCATGAGCGCCATCCATCCTGTCCTGAATCCTGCCCGTGTCCGCTCGGACCTCTCCCGCCTGGGGCGCGAGTCCGAGCAGTACCTCTCCACCGTCGAGTCCTTCCACGACGACGAGTTCGACAAGCCGTCGCACTGCGAGGGCTGGAACCGCGCCATGGTCATCGCCCACGTGGCGGTCGCGGCCCGTCGCTTCAAGCGCCTGCTGGAGTGGGCGGAGACCGGTGAGGAGCAGAAGCTCTTCGAGTCCAGGCAGGAGCGCACCGAGGCCGTCGAGCAGCTGGCCGCCAAGCCGCGCGAGGAGCTCAAGGCCGAGTCCCGCGCCGCGCTGGAGGCCTTCATCGCCGACGCCGAGGTCCTGACCGGTGAGCTGAAGGCCGAGGAGGTCGGCATCGGCCCCAAGCGCTTCCCGGCCACCTCCATCCCCGCCGTGCTGATCGCGGAGGTCGTGGTCCACCACGCCGATCTGGACACCCAGTGGGAGGTCGAGGAGGCCGATCCCGACTCCCTGCTCAACGCCGTGACCGCCGGAGTGCTGAACCTGTCCGTGAAGGACTCCCCGGGCCTGACCATCGTCACCGACGAGGGCGACGAGTGGGTCGTCGGCGACGGCTCCCTGCGCGTGGAGGGCGACCGCGAGGGCATCCTCGACTGGCTCTCGCGCGGGCGCACCGAGGGCATCTACCTGCCCGAGGGCGTCGACGAGGCCCCGGAGCTGCCGGCCTGGTGAGCCGACTCGGCGCAGCAGCTGCCGGAAGACCCGACTGCACGACGAGGGCGCCCGCACCATGACCGGTGCGGGCGTTCTCGCGCACTGCGTTCCCTGACAGCTTCCGAGTGCGTCGGCTCAGGAGCTGCGTCGCTGGCGCGCCTGGACCGCCTCCAGATGGCGCGGGCGGACCGCGACCGCGTGCTGCGCATAGTCGTCGTGCCTCTTCAGCCAGGCCTTGACGTACGGGCACACCGGCGCGATCCGGAAGCCGCGCTCGATCGCGTCGTCCAGGGCGAAGCGCACCAGCTGGGAGGCCACGCCCTGACCCTCGAAGGCGTCGTCGACCTCGGTGTGGAAGAAGATGCGCTCGGGCTTCTCGGCCTCCGAGGCATCCACCCAGTACGTCTTGCCGGCGATGGCGTCCCCGGACAGCGCCTCGTAGCGCTGGGGGCCGTCGTCGTTGCGGAAGCTCAGCTCAGTCATGGCGTGCCTCGGCCTTCTTCTTGCGGTCCAGTGCGCGCTCCTGGACGGGGTACTCGGACAGGATGGAGAGGCGGTTGAAGGCCCCGATGGTGATGGCCGCCCACTGCACCGCCGAGAACTGGGCGTCGGTCAGCACCTCGCGGGCGGCCTCCAGGCGCGAGCGGCGGGTGACCTGATCGGGCAGCTCGGCGGCGATCTCAGCCACGGTGAGCGCGGCGCATTCGACGTCGTCGAACAGCTCGGTCTCCTCCCAAGCGGTCAGCACGGCCAGCTGACGATCCGTGACACCGGCCCGACGCGCCAGCTTCACGTGCATGTCCAGGCAGAACCCGCAGCCGTTGAGCTGGGAGACCCGCACGTTGATCAGCTCGGCGACGACCCGGGACAGGCCGGCCTCCGCCAGGGAATCGGCCACCTGCCGGGAGAGGCCGTTGAGGGCCTTCCAGGAGGCGGGATCGGCCTTGTCGAGGTAGAACCGCGGGTTTTCGCTCATGCCCCGAGAATAACGTGACATGTCACGCGCCACAAGAGCCGGCCGTGTCTGGCGACACGCCGATGTCCGCCGAGAATGCCGGTCGGAATCAAAGCGTCCGATCCAGGGCCCGAAACCGCTCCCGCGCTGGACAGTCGGGCTCCGACGGGGCGATCTAACAGACGGAGCGGGTGCTGGCGGAGGGCGGTATGCGCGGGAGCGTCCCTGCAATCTTCAGAAATGCTGGATGCGAGCTGTAGCCTTTCTTACATTCAGGGGTGTCTCGAATCACATCAGCGACGGCAGAGCCCCACCAGCACTCTCCACAGGAGGTCACCATGAACCCTTCCTTCTCCCGCCGCGGACTGCTGGGCGCCTTCGCCCTCACCTCGGCCTCTGCCCTCGTCCTGACCGCCTGCGGCGGAGGCGGCGGCGAGGACAGCGACGGCCCCATCACGGCCTTCGGCACCGAGCCCGAGAACCCGCTGGTCCCCACCAACACCACCGAGCAGGGCGGTGGCCGCGTGGTCACCCTGATCTTCGTGGGTCTGATCAGCTACGACGACAATTCCGAGGCTGTCAACGAGCTGGCCGAGTCCATCGAGGCCAACGACGACAACACCGTGTGGACCATCAAGATCAAGTCCGGCAAGAAGTTCACCAACGGCGAGGACATCACCGCCCAGAGCTTCGTGGACTCCTGGAACTACGGCGCCGCCGCCAAGAACGCCCAGCAGGGCTCCTACTTCTTCGAGACCATCAAGGGCTACGACAAGGTCTCCGCCGAGGGCTCGGAGGAGGACGAGATGGAGGGCCTGGTGGCGGTGGACGACACCACCCTGGAGGTCACCCTCTCGGCCCCCGACTCCACGTTCGGCAACCGCCTGGGCTACTCTTCCTACGCCCCCATGCCGCCCTCGGCCTTCGACGACATGGAGGCCTTCGGCGAGAACCCCGTGGGCTGGGGCCCGTACAAGATGGACGGCGAGGGCGCCTGGGTCCACGACCAGGAGATGCGCCTGGTCAAGAACGAGGACTACGACGGCTCCACGCCGGCGGCCAACGACGCCGTGACCTTCAAGATCTACCAGACCGCCGAGGCCGGCTACACCGACCTCGTGGGCGGCAACCTCGATCTGCTCGACGTCATCCCGCCGTCGAACATCGAGGTCTCCGAGGACGACCTCTCCGGCCGCCTGACCAATCGCGAGTACGCGGGCAACTACACGTTCGGCATCCCGTACTACCTCGAGGGGTGGTCCGGAGAGGCCGGCAAGCTGCGCCGCCAGGCCATCTCCAAGGCGATCGACCGGGACGAGCTCATCGAGGTGATCTTCAAGGGCGAGAACACTCCCGCGGTGGACTTCACCTCGCCGGTCGTGGCCGGCTACGACGCCGATGCCCTGAAGAACACGGCCAACGCCGAGTTCGACGCCGACGAGGCCAAGAAGCTGTGGGATCAGGCCGAGGGCATCGAGCCCTACAACGGCAACACGTTCGAGATCGCCTACAACGCAGATGGCGGCCACAAGGAGTGGGTCGACGCTGTCTGCAACATGATCAAGAACAACCTCGACATCGAGGCTGCGGGCAAGTCGTACCCGACCTTCAAGGAGCTGCGCACCGAGGCCAACGACGGCAAGCTCACCTCGGCCTTCCGCTCGGGCTGGATGGCGGACTACCCGTCGCTGTACAACTTCCTCTCCGCGCAGTACGCCACGGACGGCTCGTCGAACGACGCCCGCTACGAGAACAAGGCGTTCGACGACAAGCTCAAGGAGGGCCTGGCCGCCAGCTCGGACGACGAGGCGAACAAGGCCTTCCTGGAGGCTGACGACATGCTGCTCGAGGACCTCCCGGCGATCCCGCTGTACTACCCGAACCGCACCAGCGGCTACAGCGAGGCCGTGGACAACGTCGCGCTGACCTGGAACGGCGAGATCGATTACACCAAGGTCACCCGGGCCTGATGCCTCGCGACCGGGCCGGAGCCGCTGAGCAGCTCCGGCCCGGTCGCGCTTTTCCCGCAGCCGCATCGTTCCAGGAGCCTCTCGCACCATGACTCACCACGCGCCGGCCCTCCGGCATCCCCGTACGACGGGAGGTGCCCGCTGACATGGCCTGGTACCTCGTCCGCCGCCTCCTCCAGATGATCCCGGTCTTCCTGGGAGCCATCTTCATCGTCTACTTCCTGATGTTCGCCACCTCCGGCGATCCCACCGCTGCGCTGTGCGGCGAGAAGGGCTGCACCCCCGGCACCAAGGCCGCGCTCGAGGCCCAGTACAACCTCGACAAGCCCTTCCTGATCCAGTTCCTGCTCTACCTCAAGGGCGTCGTGACCTTGGACCTGGGCGACAACTTCTCCGGGCGCCCGATCATGTCGGTCATCGCCGACACGTTCCCCACCACGATCAAGCTGGCTGCGCTCGCCGTGCTCTTCGAGGCGGTCTTCGGCATCCTCTTCGGCGTGATCGCAGGCCTGCGCAAGGGCACCTGGATCGATTCGACCCTGCTCGTCGTCTCCCTGCTCGTGATCGCCGTGCCGGTGTTCGTGCTCGCCTTCGTGGCCCAGTACGTGATCGGCATCCACTTCGGCCTGGCCAGACCCACGGTCTCTGGAGGCGCACCGCTCAACGAGCTGATACTTCCAGCGCTGGTGCTGGGAGCGCTGTCCTTCGCCTATGTGCTGCGGCTGACCCGCAACTCGATCGCCGAGAACCGCGAGTCCGACCACGTCCGCACCGCCACGGCCAAGGGCCTGCCGCGGCGGAAGGTCATCACTGTGCACGTGCTGCGCAACTCCCTGATCCCGGTCGTGACCTTCCTGGGCGCCGATCTGGGCGCGCTGATGGGAGGGGCGATCGTCACCGAGTCCATCTTCAACGTCAACGGCATCGGCAATCAGCTCTACAAGGCGATCAACCTGGGCGACGGCGCCATGGTGGTCTCCATCGTGACGCTCGTGGTGGTCATCTTCCTGATCACCAACCTGGTCGTCGATCTGCTCTACGCCGTGCTCGACCCAAGGATCCGATATGCCTGAGCAGAACCAGAACCAGAACCCGGATTCCCCGCAGGGCTCGGTGCACGAGACCCTGGACCCGTCGCCGCGCGTGATGGGCTCGCACGAGGTCTACCTGCCGGATCACTTCGTGGCGCCCGTGGTGGAGGAGCAGGGCCGCGCCGGCATCGAGAACCAGCTCGAGGGCAAGCCCTCGAGCCTGTGGCGCGACGCCTGGTCGACCCTGCGCCGCAACCCGGTCTTCCTCGTCTCCGCCCTGCTCATGCTCTTCGTGCTGTTCGTGGCCGCGTTCCCCGGGGTGTTCACCTCGGCCGCGCCCAATGCCGGGTGCGAGTTGTCGAACTCCAACGGCGGCCCCGCCCCCGGACATCCGCTGGGCTACACCAACCAGGGCTGCGACATCCTGGCCCGCGTGGTCCACGGAACGGGTCCCTCGATCATGGTGGGCTTCGGCGCCACCCTCGGCGTCGTGCTCATCGGCGGGCTGCTGGGCGCGCTGGCCGGCTACTTCGGCGGCTGGATCGACGCGATCATCTCCCGCTTCATGGACATCATCTTCGCGCTGCCGCTGATCCTGGGCGCGATCGTGTTCATGCAGGTCCCGCTCATGCGGGAGAACCGCGGCGTGACCACGCTGGCGATCACTCTGGTGATCTTCGGGTGGCCGTCGATCGCGCGCATCACGCGAAGCTCGGTGATCTCGGTGCGCAATGCGGACTTCGTGACCGCGGCGCGCTCGCTGGGCATGAGCCGGCTCGGCATCCTGTTCAAGCACGTGATCCCCAACGCCGCCGGGCCCGTCATCGTGATCGCCACGATCTCGCTGGGCACGTTCATCGTGGCCGAGTCCACGCTGTCGTTCCTGGGCATCGGGCTGCCAGCGGAGGCGATCTCCTGGGGCAATGACATCTCGGCGGCGCGCCCGCAGCTGCGCACCAACCCCGAGACGCTGTTCTGGCCCTCGCTCATGCTCTCCATCACCGTGCTGAGCTTCATCATGATGGGCGACTCGCTGCGCGACGCCCTCGACCCCAAGGGGAGGACCAAGTGAGCACCTCGGCGAACAGCCCCCAGCTCGACGGCGACGGGAAGCACCGGGCCGAGACCCAGGGGCCCTGGGCCCCCGGGCAGGAGCCGCTGACCCGCACGGGCCGGATGGTCAGCCTCAAGGCCCACGAGATCCTCAACGCGGGTTCAGACGCCTCGGGGCAGCGCCAGCAGGGGCAGACGCCGCTGCTGGAGATGAAGGGGGTGGGCATCACCTTCAAGACCGGCACGGGCGACGTCCAGGCCGTGGCCGACTCGGACATCCGGGTGATGCGCGGGGAGACCGTGGCCATCGTGGGCGAGTCCGGCTCGGGCAAGTCCACCTCGGCGCTGGCGGCCATCGGGCTGCTGGCCTCGAACGGGCGCGTGTCCTCCGGGCAGATCCTCTTCGACGGAGAGGACATCACGCATCCGTCGGCCAAGCGGCTGGAGGCGCTGCGCGGCTCGCAGATCGGCATGGTCCCGCAGGACCCCATGTCGAACCTCAACCCGGTGTGGACCATCGGCGCGCAGGTCCGCGAGACGCTCAAGGCCAATGACAAGCCGCACGGCGACGCCGACGTGGTCCGGGCTCTGGAGGAGGCCGGGCTGCCGGATGCCGAGCGGCGCATGAAGCAGTACCCGCACGAGTTCTCCGGCGGCATGCGCCAGCGCGCGCTGATCGCCATCGGGCTCTCGTGCCGCCCGCAGCTGCTGATCGCCGATGAGCCGACCTCCGCACTCGACGTCACCGTCCAGCGCCAGATCCTGGATCATTTGGGGCGGCTGACCAGCGAGCTCGGCACCGCGGTGCTGCTGATCACCCACGACCTCGGCCTGGCCGCCGAGCGCGCGGACCGGGTGATCGTGATGCAGAAGGGCCGCGTGGTCGAGTCCGGCCCCGCGCTGAGCCTGCTGCGCGACCCGCAGCATCCCTACACCAAGGAGCTGGTGGCGGCGGTGCCGTCGCTGTCCCCGGATGATCTCGCAGCGAGCGTGGACAGCGCCGCCCCGGAGCTCATCCAGGTGAAGGATCTGGTCAAGGAGTACAAGATCCGCGGCTCGTGGGGCCGGTCCTCCGAGTTCCGCGCCGTGGACGACGTCTCCTTCACGGTGCGTCGCGGACGCACGACCGCGATCGTGGGGGAGTCCGGCTCGGGCAAGTCCACGATCGCCAAGATGCTGCTGGGACTGGAGGACATCACCTCCGGGACCGTGACCGTGGACGGCCACGACATCAGCGGGTTCAAGGGCCGACAGTGGTTCGACTACCGCCGCAAGGTGCAGCCGATCTTCCAGGACCCCTACGGCTCGCTGGATCCCATGCGCAGCGTCTTCCGCTGCATCGAGGAGCCGCTGAAGGTGCACAAGGTGGGCGATGCCGCCTCGCGCCGGGCGAAGGTCCATGACCTGCTGGACCGCGTGGCGCTGCCGCGCCAGCTCGGCGATCGCTACCCGAACGAGCTCTCGGGCGGTCAGCGCCAGCGCGTGGCCATCGCCCGGGCGCTCGCACTGGATCCGGAGATCGTGGTGTGTGACGAGGCCGTCTCGGCCCTCGACGTCCTGGTCCAGGAGCAGGTCCTGCAGCTGCTCGGCCAGCTGCAGCAGGATCTCGGTCTGACCTACCTGTTCATCACCCACGACCTGGCCGTGGTGCGGGAGATCGCCCACGACGTCTGCGTCATGGAGAAGGGCAGGCTCGTGGAGACCGGCACCGTGGACTCGGTGTTCGAGAACCCGCAGCAGGAGTACACGCGCCGACTGCTCGACGCGATCCCCGGCAAGGACCTCCTGGAGGTCTGAGCGCGGTCCCGCACCGGGCCCCGTCGTCGTCTCCTTCCGGGACGGCGACGGGGCCCTTCCGCGTTCCTGCTCAGCCCACCAGCCCGAGCTCGTGGGCCAGCACCACGGCCTGCACGCGGTCGCGAGCCCCTGTCTTGGCGAGCACGCGGGAGACATGTGTCTTCACGGTCGGCTCGGAGAGTACCAGAGCCTCCATGATCTCGTGGTTCGACATCCCGCGGCCCACGAGCTCGAAGACCTCCTGCTCCCGGGGCGTCAGGGACCGGAGGCGGGGGTCATCGGCCACGGTGCGCTGCGGCGGGTCGATGAACCGGCGCATCAGGCGCTGCGTGGTCGACGGCGCGATCACGGCGTCGCCACGGGCACAGGTGCGCAGGGCGCCGAGCAGCTCCTCCGGCTCGGCGTCCTTGAGCAGGAAGCCCGAAGCCCCGGCTCGGATGCCCTCGAGCGCGTACTCGTCCAGATCGAACGTGGTCAGCAGGACCACCGTGACCTGCGGATGCTCGGCCAGGATGCGACGGGTGGCCTCCAGGCCGTCCATGCCGGGCATGCGGATGTCCATGAGCAGGACATCGGGCGCCTCACCGGTCGCGGCCAGGCGCGCGACGAGGTCCACGGCCGCCTGGCCGTCCCCGGCCTCGCCGGCCACGACGAGGTCGGGCTGCGAGCCGATCAGCATGGCCATGCCGCTGCGGATCAGGGGCTGGTCGTCGATCAGCAGGATGCGCAGGGGATCGGTCATCGGGTGCCCTCCTCGGTGGTCGTGGGGCTGCCGTTCTGCGGGTCGGTGGCCTGCGGATCACGTGGAAGATGCGGATCCTTCTCGACCGGCTGATCCCGTGCGGTCGGCTGGTCTCGTTCGTCCTGTTGGTCGGATGCCTCGGACGAGGCGGCCTGCACGTTCTGGGCCTCGGCGGGCAGGCGACCGGCGAGCAGCCATCGTCCGGGCGATGCGGGGTCGGGGCCGGCCTGGATGGTCCCGCCATAGAGACCGAAGCGCTCGCGCAGGCCGCGCAGGCCCTGTCCGCCGCCGTCGTGCCCCGGGCGGGGAGGCTCGGGGGACTCCGCGCCCAGGCCGCCGCTGGTGACGCGGACGGTCAGCTCCGCGCCGTCGTGGCGGAGCTCGACCCTGACCCGGGAGGCATCCGGGGCGTGCTTGAGCGTGTTGGTCAGGCCCTCCTGCACGAGGCGGTAGGACGCCAAGGAGGGTCCTGAGGCCAGTTCCGGCAGCGGCTCCGGGCAGGTCTCCACATCGATCTGCAGACCGGCGCTGCGCACCGAGTCCACGAGCGCCGGGAGGTCCTGCACGGTGGGGACCGGAGCGCGCTCGGCCTCCTCGCCTTCGGTGCGCAGCACGCCCAGCAGGCTGCGCATCTCGCTGAGCGACCCGCGAGCGGTCGTGGCGATCGTGGCCAGGACGTCGGCGGCCACCGAGGGATCGCTGCGCACGGCGTACCGGGCGCCGTCGGCCTGGGCGATCACGACGGACAGCGAGTGGGCCACCACATCGTGCATCTCCCGGGCGATGCGGGTGCGCTCGTCCTGTGCGGCCAGGCGCACCTCCTGATCGCGCTCGACCTCCAGGCGGTGCGCCCTCTCGGCGAGGACCTCGGCGCGGTGCGACTCGGCCTCCCGACGCTGCAGGGTCACGCGATGCAGATCGCCGGCCAGGTACGAGGCGACGATGATCAGCATCATCATGATCCCCTGGGTGGCGGCGCCGATGGCCCACTCGGTGGTCGTGACCTCGTCGATGCCGAAGGACAGGGGACCGCCCAGGCGCCATCCGGGCCAGCTGGCGCTGACGATCGCAGCCACCAGCAGGGCCAGCGCCAGCACCGACACACGGGTGCGACGGCGGCAGCGCGAGGCCACGGTGTAGAGCAGCCAGGGCACGCCGAGCAGGCCGATGCCCAGGGGGAAGACCCCCAGCACCACCGTGGCGATCACGGAGAAGAGGGCGAACAGCGCGGCGGACAGGGCGGGACGAAGGGGCCGCAGGACCAGCACGGCGATGAGCGCCAGCGAGCAGGCCATCTGCACCGGAGAGCTCACGGCCACGAGCACGGTGAAGGCGGCCAGCACCAGGAGGAACAGGGCATTGGCCCAGACGGAGTGGGTGCGCAGCCAGTCGGCCACGCGGTGATGCAGCTGCATGGGACCTCGGGGGAATCGAGCGGATGGGCATCGCGTCGGCACTGGGGCGACGGGCCTCGAGGCGGCCGCGTCGACAGGACAGCGGAGAGCGCTCAGGGCAACGTCCGCGGCCGGGACCCGACGGATCGGGCCCCGGTCGCGGACGCGGACCGGATCAGTCCAACGATGCCAGACCCTCCACGGGGGCCACCCGTGTGGCGCGGCGGGCCGGCAGGGCCGAGGACACCAGGGCCACGACGAGCACGCCGATCGCCACCGCGAGCAGACCGCCCCACGGAACCGTGATCGCCACGGGGATGGTGTCGGTGACCATCGCGGAGACCACACCGGTGCCCAGCAGCCAGCCGGCCACCGCTCCCGCGACGCCGGCCGCGGCGGAGATGACCAGCGCCTCGCGGCGGATCATGGCGCCCAGCTGAGCGCGTGAGAGCCCCAGGGCCCGCAGCAGCGAGTTCTCCCGCGTGCGCTCCAGCACCGACAGCGACATCGTGGACGTGATGCCCAGGACGGAGACCGCCACGGCGGCGGCCAGCAGGCCCAGCGCAACCCAGAGCATCACGTTGAGGATGTCGACCATCACGGCCTTCTGCATGCCGTTCGCCGCGATCTCGTAGGCCTCGGTGTCCGTGAGCTCGGCGATCTCCTGTGCTGCGGTCGTGGTCTCCGTGGAGCCGATGCCGCGCTCGAGATCCACCTCCACGGCGTCATCGGTCTCCTCGACCGAGACGACCGAGTCGATGTCCTCGATCTGCTGCAGGGTGTCCTGGTCCACCTGCTGGGAGACGGTGATGTCCACCGGCATGGAGCGGTCCAGGTCGTCGAGCACCGACCTCTGCGCCACGGCGTTGCCGGTGAGCACGGTGGTCACCAGCGTGATGCCGATCAGCAGTGCGGTGGCCGTCGTCGTGGTGCGGGACTTGTGGCGGATCGCGTTCGCGGCTGCCAGCCGTGACGGGACGCCGCCGGGCAGGATCCGTCCCAGCACGCCGACGATCGCCGGCATCCACAGCCGCGAGGTGAGGATCAGGCCCACGCCTGCGCCGATGCCGCTCACGACGCCCACCGCCGGGTGGTCGTGGGTGAAGGCTGCCCAGGCCAGGACGAGGGCCGACGGGATCAGCACGAGCAGCCCGAAGCCGGAGCGCACCCACGGGATCCGCTCGGCGCGACGGGAGCCGCGCATGCCGTCCAGGGGAGAGGCGCCCATGGCCCGGCGCGCGGGCCCGAGCGAGGCCAGCACGGTCACCAGGATGCCGATCACCAGGCCCAGGACGATGTCCTTGGGGGCCACGGCGACGTCGATCGGGGCGGTGGCGGGAAGCAGCGGCTCGAGCGCGAAGCCCGCACCGACCACCGCCGCTACACCGATCGCCGAGGAGACGAGCCCGAGCACGAGCGCCTCGAGCAGCACCGAGCGCTGGATCTGGCCGCCGGTGGCACCCAGGCAGCGCAGCAGCGCCAGCTCGCGGGCCCGCTGGGCCGTGAGCACTCCGAAGGTCGTGGTGATCACCAGGAAGGCCACCAGCACGGCCAGCATGGCGAAGGCCAGCAGGAAGGCGGACAGGCCTGCGGCGGCACCGGCCATGTCCTCGAGGGCGTCCTCGGTCTGCTCCTGCGGGGTCTGCACCAGGAAGGCGGTGTCGCCGGGCAGGGACTCGAGCTGATCCTGGATGTTCGCGCGCACGGTCTCCAGGTCCGCGCCGTCGGCCAGGGCGATCTGGGTGCTGGAGGAGACCGGCAGCATGTCGGTGTCGAACGGGGAGATGGTGCTCATCACCTCGGGGGAGACCCACCCGTTGTACGTGTCGACGCTGGACTCGGCCCCCACGATGCCCGTGACGGTGACTTCGGCGTCCTCGCCGGTGGGGTAGGTCTCGGCACCCGAGATGCCCTGCTCCTCCGGGGAGGGGGAGGACAGGGTCATCGTGTCGCCGACGCCCACGCCGAGGTCTTCGGCGCGCTTGGTGTTCAGCGCGATCTCGTTCTCGCCCTGGGGCATGGAGCCCTCGTCGAGCTCCCAGGGGAAGATCTGGGGATCCTCCGGGGCGGTGCCGATGTAGAGGACCGGGGAGGAGCTGTCGTTCGATTCGACGTCGACGGCGGTGCCGGTCGGGGCCCACACCGTCTCCACGCCGTCGATGTCCTGCAGCTGATTGATGTCTCCGCTGGAGATGTAGTCCGCCCCGTACAGGGACTCGGGGTCCTCGGCATCGGAGGCCTCGGTCTCCTCGGTCTCTGCATAGGTGCTGTTCTCCCAGTCCTCGCTCACCACCAGATCCGCGTTGCGGGTCGAGTCGGCGATGGTCGAGACCATCGAGTGCTGCATGGTCGTGCCGAGCATCAGCGACCCGGTCGCGAAGGCGGCCGAGACGGCGATCGCCAGCAGGATCAGCACGTACCGCGTCCACTGCAGGCGCAGTCGGCTCAGGACGATGCGGCGCATCAGCGCACACCCCCTGCCCTGCTGCCGTCGGCGACCGGGCGGCCGGCGCGGGACTCGTCCGAGACGATCGCCCCGTCCTGCACGCGCACGGTGCGGTCCGCGAAGTCCGCCACACGGGGGTCGTGGGTCACGACGACGACCGTGTGGCCCTGCTGGTGGACGGTGTCGGCCAGCAGCTGCAGGACCTGGGTGGTGGTGTCGGTGTCCAGGGCTCCGGTGGGCTCGTCGGCGATGATGACGTCCGGGCTCGTGATCAGCGCGCGGGCGATCGCCACGCGCTGCTGCTGACCGCCCGAGAGCTCGTCGGGGCGGTGGTCCAGGCGCTCTGTGAGACCGAGGCTGTCGGTGATCCGGGCCAGCAGCTCGGGATCGGGCCGGTGCCCGGCCAGGCTCAGGGGCAGCTCGATGTTCTGCCGCGCGGTGAGCACGGGGACCAGGTTGAAGGCCTGGAACACGAAGCCCACGTGCTCGCGACGGAACTCGGTGAGCTCCTTGTCGTTGAGGGAGACGATGTCCCGGCCGCCCACCACGATGGAGGTCTCCGGGCGACGGTCGGGGGAGTCCAGGCCCGCCAGGCAGTGCACGAGGGTCGACTTGCCGGAGCCCGAGGGCCCGACGACCGCGGTGAAGGTCCCTCGCTCGATGTCCAGGGAGACGGAGTCCAGGGCGGTGACGGTCAGCTCGCCGTCGCCGTAGGTCTTGGAGACGTTCCGGGCGGCCACCGCGAGCTCCCGCGGGGGCTGCCAGGGAGTGTGCGGGATGGCTTCGTGGGTGTGACCGGACGGGGCAGATGACTCAGGCGATGTGCTCATGGTCCAAGACTGCGCCCTCCAGGCCTGCGGCACATCGGACCGACGGCCTATTCGGGGCAGTTGTCAGGTCATCCCGGGGTATGACGTCCTGGGGCGTCGGTCGTGGTCGCGGGCTCCGGTGCGGCCTCCGGCGGACTGCTGGGTGGCCGTCGTCGTTCAGAGCAGCCCGAGCACTCCCTTGACCACGGCGGCCGCCCCGCCGAGACCGGCGAGGACCAGCGCCAGCGTGCGGGCGCGCTCGGGCGTCACTCGGGACTCGAGGGCGGCGGCGACTCCCACCCCGCCGAGCACCAGGGCGATCACCGCGGGCAGGACCCACCACGGGGGCAGTCCCTGGTCTCCGGTGGCGCCCATCAGGGACTTGAGCACGACCGACATCAGTCCCATGGACATGAAGATCGGCTGCAGCGACGCCGCGAACGCCTTCTGCTCCCAGCGGGTGAGCCGCGAGACGATGACCATGGCCGGGGCGGCCACTCCTGCGGTGGTGTTCAGCAGGCCGCCGACAGCTCCGGCCACGGGCAGCGCGGCGCGATTCGTGACATGCGGCAGTTCCGGCGTGGCGACGGTGAGCGACAGGGCGATGAGCACCAGCACGCCGATGCCGATCTGCAGCCAGGAGGCCTCCAGCCACAGCACCAGCAGAGCGCCCAGAACCGCCCCCGGCAGGGCAGCGGCGACCACGATCCCCGCGCGGCGCCAGTCCACGCGCTTGCGGACCGAGAGCATGATCGTGAATCCGGAGACGGTGGTGACCGCATTCGTCAGCAGCACCCCGGCCACGGGTCCGAGCAGCAGGGAGAGCACCGGGGTCACCACCAGCCCCACGCCGGTGCCCGAGAGCCGCTGCAGCGCGGAGCCGATCAGGATCGCCGCGGCAGCCAGCACCAGAGCGGCCCACGAGAGATCGCTCAGCATCCTGGCTCCATGGCGTGGCCCCTAGAGTGATTCTCGGCACGTTCGATCAGCCACCACGCTACTCGCCTGAAAGGTCCCTCCATGTCGATGGATGCTCCGGCCGCCCGTCCGTTCGCACTCGATGCCCTCGAGGTGCCGCTGATCGCAGCGCCCATGGCCGGCGGGCCGTCGAGTCCGGAGCTGGTGGTCGCGGTCGCGCGCGCCGGCGGACTGGGGATGCTGGCTGCCGGGTATCAGTCGGCCGAGGCGCTCGCCGAGCAGATCGCGGCGGTGCGCTCGGGGCTGCGTGACGTCGACCGTCTGTTCGGTGTCAACGTGTTCGTGGCGGAGTCCTCGCCCACCGATACGCAGCAGCTCGCGGACTTCCGCTCGCGGTGGGTGCAGGCGGTCGCTGCGCTCGATGCCGAGATGGGGGAGCAGGCCGCGGCGCGCCCGCTTCCCGACTACTCGGACGACGGCTGGGATCAGAAGATCGCCCTGCTGGTCGAGGATCCGGTGCCTGTCGTGAGCTTCACCTTCGGCCTGCCGCCGGCGGCCACGATCCGGGCGCTGCAGGATGCGGGCACGACTGTGCTGCTGTCGGTGTCCTCGTCCGAGGAGGCGGTGGAGGCCGCGGCCTTCGGCCCCGACGCCCTGGTCCTGCAGGGCCCCGACGCCGGCGGGCATCGCTTCACGCTCGCGCAGGACACTGCGCCGGGGACCACCCCGCTTCCGGAGCTGCTGGAGCAGACGCTGGCGGCGCTGGCGTCGTCCCATCCGCAGCTGCCGGTCATCGCGGCGGGCGGCATCTCCTTCCGCGCGGACGCGTCTCGGCTGCTGGAAACGGGGGCCCACGCCGTGCAGGTGGGCACCCTCTTCCTCGCCGCCGAGGAGGCCGGCACCGGGGCGGTCCATCGGGAGGCAGTGCTGGCTGCGGCGGGCGATCCGTCGTCGGCGCAGACCGTGGTGACGCGCGCGTTCTCCGGTCGACCTGCTCGGGCGCTGTCCACGCCGTTCACCGAGGCGATGGCTGAGCACGAGATCGCGGGCTATCCGCAGGTCAACTCGCTGACGTCGCCGATCCGCAAGGCCGCGGCTGCTGCGGGGAAGCGGGAGCTGGTGCACCTGTGGGCCGGCACGGGCTTCCCCGCGTGCCGAGCCCGCCCCGCCGCCGAGATCGTGGAGTCCTTCCGGGGCCTGTGACCCGCACCGGATCACGTGCGTCCTCGGCTGCGTTCTGTCCCGAGCCGTACTGCCGCACACGTCCCACCGCGACGTCCCACCGCGCTCGCTCCAGGGCTCGCAGCACAGCACGCCGTCCCCTGGTCCCCGCGAGCTCGCTCAGGTCGCGCTCGAGCAGCTGCAGACTGCGCAGCGCCGGCGGAAGCCCCAGAGCACGGCCGCCGACTGGTGGCTGACGGCATGGTCGGGCATGGCTTCGCGCTGTGCCCGGGCGAGCTGGATCAGTTCGGCTCGGGCGTCTGGCTGGGCGGAGGCCGCCGATGGCCTCAGGGATCGCCAGATCCCCGAGGCCACGCGCTCGTAGTAGGGCGCTCGCAGCTGCCGCGAAGTGAGGCCGACGGCCATCGCCTCCGGGCGAGCGAAGATGCGCCCTGCAAGGGGCTGGGGAACCTGATGACGCTGCGGCGTGCGCCCAGGGTTTACCGAAACGTCGACGGCGTCCTCCGCGAGCTGTCCGTGTGGAGGCCGAGCCGGGGCGCAGGCGTCGTCCCTCGATGTGCGGGGCCGGTGCCGGAGCGGGTGCCGGCGACGGGCCGAGCGGCGTGCGAGCGCTGCGACGGCGACATCGGCGTGTGAGGTGCGCGACGTCCCGGGGGAGGGGTTGGACTTGCGCGCTAGACTCGTCGGCGGACTTCCGCGACCCTCGTCGCGACCCCCGCCGGCCACGGGCCGGAACCGAGCACCGTCCTGGCAGAAGGGGCGGGAGCACGCCATCGTCTGAAGAGAGACCCCACTCGTATGAGCACTGCCCAGCGCACCGACCTCCGCAACGTCGCGATCGTGGCCCACGTGGATCACGGCAAGACCACGATCGTCGACGCCATGCTCCGGCAGACGAACACGTTCTCCGAGCACGGCGAGGTCGCCGAGCGCGTCATGGACTCGGGCGATCTCGAGCGCGAGAAGGGCATCACCATCCTCGCCAAGAACACCACGGTGTTCTACGAGGGCCCGTCGGCGAACGGCGAGGTCATCACCATCAACGTGATCGACACCCCGGGCCACGCCGACTTCGGCGGCGAGGTCGAGCGCGGCCTGTCCATGGTCGACGGCGTCGTGCTGCTCGTGGACGCTTCCGAGGGGCCGCTGCCGCAGACCCGCTTCGTGCTGCGCAAGGCCCTCGAGGCCAAGCTGCCGGTGATCGTGGTCGTCAACAAGATCGATCGCCCCGACGCCCGTGCTGAGGAGGTCGTCTCCGAGACCATGGACCTGCTGCTCGGCCTGGCCTCCGATATCGCCGAGGACTACCCGGACATGGACCTGGACGCCGTGCTCGACGTCCCGGTCGTCTACGCCTCCGGCAAGGCCGGCCGCGCCGACACCGAGTTCCCCGGCGACGGCAACCTGCCGGCCAGCGAGGACCTCGAGCCGCTGTTCAAGACGATCATGGAGCACATCCCGGCTCCGTCCTACGAGGACGACGGCGTGCTGCAGGCCCACGTGACCAACCTGGACGCCTCGCCGTTCCTGGGCCGCCTGGCCCTGCTGCGCATCTTCTCGGGCACGCTGAAGAAGGGCCAGACTGTGGCCTGGGCGCGCAAGGACGGCTCCCTGAAGAACGTGCGCATCTCCGAGCTGCTGGCCACCAAGGGCCTGGACCGCGTCCCGGCCGAGTCGGCTGGCCCCGGCGAGATCGTGGCTGTGGCGGGCATCGAGGACATCACGATCGGCGAGACGCTGACCGATCCCGAGAACCCCAAGCCGCTTCCGGTCATCACGGTCGACGATCCCGCGATCTCCATGACCATCGGCATCAACACCTCGCCCATGGCCGGTCGCGTCAAGAACGCCAAGGTCACCGCCCGCCAGGTCAAGGACCGCCTGGACAAGGAGCTCGTGGGCAACGTGTCGCTGCGCGTGCTGCCGACCGAGCGCCCGGACGCCTGGGAGGTCCAGGGCCGCGGCGAGCTCGCCCTGTCGATCCTGGTGGAGCAGATGCGCCGCGAGGGCTTCGAGCTCACGGTCGGCAAGCCGCAGGTCGTCACCCGCGAGATCGACGGCAAGGTCCACGAGCCGGTCGAGCGCATGACCATCGACACCCCGGACGAGTTCCTGGGTGCGATCACCCAGATCATGGCCACCCGCAAGGGCCGCATGGAGACCATGACGAACCACGGCACCGGCTGGGTGCGCATGGAGTTCGTGGTGCCCGCCCGCGGTCTGATCGGCTTCCGCACGACCTTCATGACGGAGACCCGCGGCGCGGGCATCGCCTCGTCCTACTCCGATGGCTTCGAGCCCTGGTTCGGCCCGATCGAATACCGCACCAACGGCTCCATGATCTCGGACCGCGCCGGTGTGGCCACCCCGTTCGCCATGATCAACCTCCAGGAGCGCGGCACGATCTTCGTGAAGCCGACCGAGGAGGTCTACGAGGGCATGGTCATCGGCGAGAACGCGCGCGCCGATGACATGGAGGTGAACATCACCAAGGAGAAGAAGCTCACCAACATGCGCTCGGCCGCGGCCGACAACTTCGAGAACCTCACCCCGCCGCGCCAGATGACGCTGGAGGAGTGCCTCGAGTTCGCCCGCGAGGACGAGTGCGTGGAGGTCACCCCGGAGGCCATCCGCATCCGTAAGGTGATCCTGGAGTCCAACGAGCGCGTGCGCCAGGCGCGCCAGCGCAACCGTGCCTGATCAGCACCATGAGTCGACGGCGCCGGGGGAGACCTCGGCGCCGCCGTCGTACCCGCTGCCCGGCACGCTGATCCGCCCGGATGCCGTGGACTCGCTGCTGCCGCGCGGCACGGCCCCCGAGCAGGCCCGCGTGGTGGCCGTGCACGCGCATCCCGACGACGAGACCCTGGTCTCCGGGCTGGCCCTGGCCTCGCTGGCCCAGGCCGGGGCGCAGGTCCACCTGATCACCATGACCCGCGGGGAGCGCGGCGAGGTGATGATCCCGGAGCTGGCCCACCTGGAGGTCGGGCACCCGGACAACCACGACGGCGGCACCGCCCTGGGCGCCTATCGCGAGGGCGAGCTGGCCGCGGCCTGCCGTGCCCTGGGCGTGCAGCACCACGTCTACGCGGGCCAGTCGCCCGCCCTGGACGCCCAGACGGGCTTCCCGGGCGGCGGGGACCGCTTCATGGACTCCGGCATGTCCTGGGGCCCCGACGGCCGGGCCCAGCCCGCCGAGGACGTCTCGCCGAAGGCGCTCACGGCGGCCGGCGTGGATCAGGCCGCCGCCCACGTGGCCGCGGCGCTGCGCGAGATCCGCCCGCATGCGGTCCTGAGCTATGACGACGACGGCGGCTACGGCCACCCCGATCACGTGCGCACCGCGCGCGTGCTGGCCCGGGCGCTCGAGCTGCTCGAGGACGAGTCCGGCGCTGAGCCGGCCCTGAGGCCTCTGGCCTGGGCGATCGAGGGCCAGCCGGATCCGCAGGACGAGCGCCCGCAGGCTGTGGTGCGCGCCGACGAGGCCTCGCGCGCCGCCCGCCACGCGGCCATGCGCGCCCATGCCACCCAGATCGAGACGGGCGATGATCCGGCGAATCCGCGCTACGAGCTCTCGAACCGGGTGCCGCAGACCATGCCGCAGGCCGAGACCTTCCGTCTCATCGGAGGCGACGCCGCCAGGCTCGCGCCGCGGGAGCCTGCTCGATGAACGGCGAATGGGATGAGCAGGGCCGCAGACGCGGCCGTTCGTCGGTGGATCAGGCGTCCGTGCCGGTCTCGGCGACCATCGCGATCGTCAGCGGCATGCTGGCGGGCGTGGTCGGCACGGCGGTGCACGGCAACATCGCCCGCTTCGGCGACGGCGTGTGGATCCCGTGGGGCGCCCCGCTGGCGCTGGCCCTCCTGCTGAGCCTGTCGGTGTGGTCGGGGACCACCACGCGGCGCATCTGGGCCGCCGCGGTGCCCGGGATCGTGGCCTACGCAGCCGCCTTCGTGCTGGCCTTCGGCCGTCAGGACTCGCCGCTCGTGGTCCTATCGACCACCTCGACGATCGGGCTGGCCGGGCTGCTGTGGTTCGGCGGCATCCTGGTGGTCACGCTGGTCTCGGTGGTCCTGGTGGGTCGCTGGTGGCGTCGGCGTCGTGCGGCGGTGCGCCGGGACCTGGCGGAGCAGGCCGCGGAGGCCTTCGACGCCGAGCCGCTCGTCAGCCCTGAGGACGTCAGCGGGGCCGTCGGCGCGGCACCGGAGGCGGGACCTCGCGGGCGAGCCTGACGAGCTCGAGCGGGATCAGCACCTGCCCGCTGCGCGTCTGCAGGGTCACGGCGGGGGGATCGTCGTGCCGGCAGACGAGCGTGCCGATCGCGTCCGTGCGTCCCTTGCCGGACGGGTCCCCGGTCGGCAGCGCATAGCGCACGCTGAACCGGGTGCCGAGCGCTGCGCCGGCCAAGCGGCTCAGGGCGATGCTCCGTGCGGGGTCCTGCTGAGGCTGGGACGTCATGGGCCTCACAGTATCGGCGTATGACGCGCGGGGCGGGCCACCGGGCGCTCGCCCGTAGAATGGGCGGAGAACTCCGCGAGAAAGGACCGTCGCCACCATGACTTATGTGATCGCTCAGCCCTGTGTCGATGTCAAGGACAAGGCCTGCGTGGAAGAGTGCCCCGTCGACTGCATCTACGAGGGCGAGCGCAGCCTCTACATCCACCCCGACGAGTGCGTGGACTGCGGAGCCTGCGAGCCCGTGTGCCCCGTCGAGGCCATCTACTACGAGGACGACACCCCGGACGAGTGGGCCGAGTACTACAAGTACAACGTCGAGTTCTTCGACGACCTCGGCTCGCCCGGCGGCGCCGCCCGCCTGGGCAACACCGGCAAGGACCACCCGGGCATCGCCGCCCTGCCCCCGCAGAACCAGGACTGAGTCCCGTGACTCAGCAGCCCCGCGCCTTCGGCCTGGACCTGCCCGAGTACCCCTGGGAGTCGGTGGCCCCGTACCGGCGGATCGCCGCCGAGCACTCGGAGGGGACCGTCGATCTGTCGATCGGCACGCCCGTGGACCCCACGCCGCTGGTGGTCCAGGACGCGCTGGCCGCGGCCTCCGACGCCCCCGGCTACCCGACCACCCACGGCACCCCCGCGCTGCGCGAGGCCATCGCCCGCTGGTACGACCGCCGTCGCGGCGTGCCCGGACTGGACCCCGAGCAGATCATGCCCACGGTCGGCTCCAAGGAGCTCGTGGCCTGGCTGCCCCTGCTGCTGGGACTGCGCGCCGGGGACGTCGTCGTGCGTCCCTCGGCCGCCTACCCCACCTACGACATCGGGGCGCAGCTGGCCGGTGCGGAGCACGTGGCCGCAGATGATCTCTCGGAGCTGCCACAGGACGTGCTGGAGCGGGTCCGCCTGATCTGGCTGAACTCGCCGGGCAATCCCACGGGTGCGGTCGCCGACGCCGAGGCCATGCGCGCCACGGTGGAGAGGGCTCGCGAGCTGGGTGCGGTCGTGGCCTCGGACGAGTGCTACGCCGAGCTGGGCTGGGGCGAGTGGGATCGCGAGGAGGACGGCCAGGCCGTGCCCTCGGTGCTGGATCCGCGCGTGTCCGGAGGCGATCTCACGGGCCTGCTGTCGGTCTACTCCCTGTCCAAGCAGTCGAACCTCGCGGGCTACCGCGCGGCCTTCGTGGCCGGCGACGCCCAGATCGTCGCCGGGCTCGTGAACTCCCGCAAGCACGCGGGCATGATCGTGCCGGCCCCCGTGCAGGCGGCCATGCGCGCCGCGCTCGACGACGACGCCCACGTGGTCGCGCAGAAGGCGCTGTACCGGGCTCGTCGCGATCGTCTGCGCCGAGCCGTCGAGGCGTTCGGGCTGAGCATCGAGCACTCGGAGGCCGGGCTCTACCTGTGGTGCCGGCGCGACGGCCGCACGGAGCAGGACACATGGGACCTGGTCCGTCAGTTCGCCGAGCTGGGCATCGTGGTGGGCCCCGGGGTCTTCTACGGAGACGCCGCGGCAGGCTTCATCCGGATCGCGCTGACGGCCTCCGACGAGCGGATGGACGCCGCCGTCGCCAGGCTGCAGGCCGCCGCCGACTGAGTTGCGGCCGGGCCCCGCCGAGGGCTCGCGAGGCGCGTCCCAGATTGGCGGGGGCGGGCGACGTACGGGTAGATTGGCATCCGATGGCGTGTCTGCACACGCCCCTTGACCTGCCGCCGCGCGACAGCGACGTCGCCGGCTCCCATGACCCGACGCCCCGCAGAAGACCGGTGCGCAACGGGACCAGGTGAGCCCCATGGGCTCACAGACTATGGAGGAGACCCATGACCGAGTCCGGCAAGGACGGCCGCACGGCCCAGCTGAGCATCTCCGAGGGCGCGCCCCTCGAGCTGCCCGTCCTGGGTGCCACCGAGGGCAACGAGGGCATCGGGATCGGCGCCCTGCGCAAGGAGACCGGTGCGGTCACCTATGACCCCGGCTTCATGAACACCGCGAACGCGCGTTCGGCGGTCACCTACATCGACGGCGAGAACGGCGTTCTGCGCTACCGCGGCTACCCGATCGAGCAGCTCGCGGAGCACTCCAACTTCCTGGAGACCGCCTACCTGCTGATCTACGGCGAGCTGCCCACGCAAGAGCAGTACGAGGACTTCGTGCACCGGGTCACCACCCACACCATGGTCCACGAGGACCTGAAGATGTTCTTCAACGGGTTCCCGCGCTCGGCCCACCCCATGCCGGTGCTGTCCTCCGCGGTCTCGGCGCTGTCCACGTTCTATGCCGACTCGCTGGATCCGCACGATCCCCAGCACGTCGAGATCTCCACGATCCGCCTGCTCGCCAAGGTGCCCACGCTGGCGGCCTACGCCTACAAGAAGTCCATCGGCGAGCCCATGCTCTACCCGCGCAACGAGCTGTCCTACGCGGAGAACTTCCTGCGCATGTGCTTCGGCGTCCCGGCCGAGGACCTCGAGATCGACCCCGCGCTGGCCAAGTCCCTGGATATCCTGCTGATGCTGCACGCGGATCACGAGCAGAACTGCTCGACCTCCACCGTGCGCCTGGTGGGCTCCTCCGAGGCCAACATGTTCGCCTCGGTCTCCGCCGGCATCAACGCCCTCTACGGCCCGCTGCACGGCGGCGCCAACGAGGCCGTGCTGGCCATGCTCGACCAGATCCAGAACCAGGGCCTGTCGCCCGAGGACTTCATGGAGAAGGTCAAGAACAAGGAAGACGGCGTGAAGCTCATGGGCTTCGGGCACCGCGTCTACAAGAACTACGATCCCCGCGCCAAGATCATCAAGGGCTACGCCCACGACATCCTGGAGCGCCTGGGCGGCGACAACGAGATGCTCGACATCGCCATGCGCCTGGAGGAGAAGGCCCTGGCGGACGACTACTTCGTGGAGCGCAAGCTCTACCCGAACGTCGACTTCTACACCGGCCTGATCTACAAGGCCATGGGCTTCCCGGAGCGCATGTTCACGGTGCTGTTCGCGATCGGGCGCCTGCCGGGCTGGATCGCCCAGTGGCGCGAGATGGTCCAGGACCCCGAGACCAAGATCGGGCGTCCGCGCCAGCTCTACGTGGGCGAGGGCGCGCGCGACTACCCCACCAAGTGATCGGACGCGCGGGCGCGGGCTGCTGAGGCTCCCGGGCCCGCGCCGCTCACCGAGCAGGCCTTTGAGACGACGGCGGGCCGCCTCCCGAGCTGGGAGGCGGCCCGCCGTCGTCGTATCCGGAAGGCCGATCACCCTTCCTTCGCGATGGCCTTCGGCAGGCTCAGCGTGTCCGCCATCTCCTCGAGGGGCACCTGCTTGGTCTCGGGCATGACCTTCAGGACCCAGATGAGCTGGCCCACCATGCACACCAGGAAGATGAGGAAGGCGGCCCCGCCGCCGAAGGTCGCCGCCACGCCGGGGAACGTCCAGGAGGTGACAGCGGCGAAGAACCAGTGCGTGAAGCTGCCCAGCGCCTGGCCCTTGGCCCGCACCCGGTTGGGGAAGATCTCGGAGATGAACACCCAGATGACGGAGCCCTGGCCAAAGGCATGGGCGGCGATGAAGAGGATCAGTCCAGCGAGGACGAGGGCCGATGCCCCCGAGCTCATCCCTGCCTCGGGGCCCCCGGTGAAGAAGGCGGCGGTCACGGCACCCAGGGAGATCACGTAGCCGATGGATCCCACGAGCATGAGACGGCGCCTGCCGAAGCGGTCGATGACCACGAGCGCGGCCATCGTGGCGACGAGGTTGACGAGTCCCACCACGATCGACTGCAGCAGGGCCACGTCGCCGCTCGCTCCGGCCATCTCGAAGATGGCCGGGGCGTAGTACAGCACCGCGTTGATCCCCGAGAGCTGGTTGAACGCGGCGATGGCGATGGCGAGCAGGATCACCTTGCGGTAGCGCCTGGAGAACAGCTTCTCGTGGGGCATGGACAGCTCGGCCTCCGCGGAGTGCTCGAGCTCGGCCGTCTCCGCAGCCAGCTCGCGCTCCGAACGGGTCAGCCTGGCCAGCACGCTCAGAGCCCTGTCCTGCTGGCCCTTGGCGTGCAGCCAGCGCGGGCTCTCGGGAAGCGTGAAGACCAGGAGGAAGAACACGAGGGCCGGGGCTGCCTCCACGAGGAACATCCAGCGCCAGGCAATCGTCTCGCTGAGGGTCTGCGCGACCAGCCAGTTCGAGAGGTAGGCCAGCAGGATGCCGAGCACCACGTTGAACTGCACGAGCCCCACCAGCCGGCCTCGCAGTCGGGCCGGTGAGATCTCCGATGTGTAGATCGGCGCGACCACGCTGGCGGCCCCCACGCCGAGTCCTCCCACGAACCGGGCGACCATGAAGAACCACCATCCGGCGACGGACTCGGAGGCGACGCCGCTGCCGATCGCGGAGACGAAGTACAGGGCGCCGATGGCGAAGAGCACGTTCTTGCGTCCGAACCTGTCGGCGGGGATCCCGGCGAACAGCGCGCCGATCACGGTGCCGATCAGAGCGGTGGCGACGGTGAATCCCAGTCCGAATCCGCCGAGGTCGAACACCCGCTGCAACGAGCCGGTGGTTCCCGAGATGACGGCGGTGTCGAAGCCGAAGAGCAGACCGCCCAGCGCGGCGACGATGGCGCTGCGGATGACGAGTCCGTTGGCCCCGCGGGAAGCGGTGACATTGTCATGCGAGGTTTCCGATGGTGTGGACATGTGATCTTCCCCTGTCAGGGACTCTCCGAGCGCGGCTCGGGCGGATGGGTGGGTGGATCCCGACGGCTGTCAGGACGGTGCGGGGTTCATCGGGGGATGCATCCGCAGCGGGCGGAATGGCTGGGAAGCAGGGGACCGGGGGCGCAGCAGGGCTGTGCGCCCCGTGACAGCGGGGCTCGGCTCAGAAGATCCGATGGGCGCGGGGCCTGGACCTGTCCACCAGCTGTCCGTTGACCTGATCCACCGTCGTCACCCAGTGCCTGGAGTGCTCGGGATCGTCGCCGTGCATCAGCCGGCGCTCGACCAGGCGGCGCTCGCGCTCGGATGGCGGGACGTCCAGGAACCAGCACTCGTCCAGCAGCGCCGAGATCTGCTCCCATCCGTCCTGGTCGTGCAGGAGGTAGTTGCCCTCCGTGATGACGAGGGAAACGTCCCGTGCGACGGGGGTGGAGCCGGCGATGGCCGCCTCCAGGCCTCGGTCGAAGCGCGGCGCGTAGACGACCGGCTCGGGCTGCTCGCGCAGCCGGGACAGGAGGGCGGCGAAGCCGGAGACGTCGAAGGTGTCCGGGGCTCCCTTGCGCTGCCTCCGGCCGAGGCGCTCCAGCTCGGCATCGGCCAGGTGGAAGCCGTCCATCTCGACCACGACGGCCTGGGAGCCGAGGTGCTGCAGCAGCGATCGGCACACGGTCGACTTGCCGGCTCCCGGCGGGCCCGTGATGCCGAGGATGCGGCGGTTGCCGGAAGCGACGAGCTCCTCCGCGCGCCGGTGCATCTCGGCCAAGGTCGGCTCGGCCCGGACGCTCGCGCCCGGGGGTGCTGATCCGTGCTCCATCGCAGGCTCCTCCCCATCCCCACGCCGTCCCGCCCGATCGGCGGTCCTGGGCGATGCCCCTCGTCAGGTGCTGCTCCGGGGCGCTATGAGGGTCTGACTCCGGAGTCAACTATGACATAGAACACATGACACCGGAGTCGTTCCGTGTTGGACTGCCGCCCATCACATCGGTGCCCGACGTGACGGCTCACCGAAGCGCCCCGCACATCGACCGGCAGGAGAGCCATCAGGGACAGCTTCAGCGGACGCACCGTCCTCGTCACCGGAGCCAGCGGAGGGATCGGCGGCGCCACCGTGCGCAGGCTGCGGAAAGAGGGCGCGACGGTCCTGGCCGCCGGGCGCGACGAGCAGGCGCTTGCGGCGCTCGCGGAGGAGACCGGCGCCCGGCCGCTGCCCTTCGAGCTCACCGAGGAGGACTTCATCCGGACGGCCATCGAGGGTCGCGATCTGGACGGGGTCGTCAACTGCGGCGGATGGGGCGGAGCGATCGTGAACGTGTCCAGCCAGGCCAGCCTGGTGGGGCTGGCCGGTCACATCGCCTACGGGTCCTCCAAGGCGGCCATGGACAACATCACCCGGGTCAGTGCCCTGGAGCTCGGCGAGCACGGCATCCGGGTCAACAGCGTGAACCCCACCGTGGTGATGACGCCGATGTCGGCCTGGTACTGGGGCCGTCCGGAGATCGAAGGACCGTTCCTGGAGCAGATGCCCCTGGGCCGCTGGGCCACCGAGGACGAGATCGCCGGCCCCATCGTCTTCCTCCTCAGCTCGGACGCCGCGCTGATCAGCGGCGTGTGCCTGCCGATCGACGGGGGCTACACGAGCCGCTGAATCGTGCTCAGGTCTTCTTCTGCTTCAATGAGTCACGCTGTCTGCCCGGCTGAGGAGGAGACCGGAGATGACGACCATGCGGGAGGTTGCGGCCCATGTCAGGGTCAGCCAGAAGACCGTTTCGCGGGTCTTCAACGACGACCCCCAGGTCCGACCGGAGGCGCGCGAGCGGGTCCTGCGCGCCATGGCCGAGCTCGACTACGTGCCCAACCCGATGGCCAAGGCCTTCCGCTCCGGGCGCTCGCCGATGATCAGCCTAGCGGTCCCTGATCTGCTCGACCCGTTCTTCGCGGCGATCGTGCGCGCCGCAGACGAGGAGGCGCACGGGGCGGACATGTGCACCTCAGTCACAAGCCTGGGCGAGGATCCGGCGCGAGAGCCGGAGCTGATCCGCTCCGTGCTGCGACGCGCCCCCAGCGGTGTCATCATCGCGCCGATCTCCGGCGATCAGTCATACCTGGCCGACGAGGCGCCCGCCGCGCCGGGCCGGGTTGCCGACCTCGAGAGACCTCATCCGCCTGGGGGTCATCGACCGGGGCTCCGCCGAGCGCGCCGTGGCGGAACTGGTGCAGGCCGATGATCCGCCGAGCGCCGTCTTCTCGTCGAGCGCGCGGGCCAGCATGCTGCTCGTCCCGGCGCTGCAGCACCGCCCCATGGCGCTCGTGTCCTTCGGCGACTTCCCCATGGCCGAATCGCTGACGCCGCCGGTGTGCGCCGTCGCCCAGGACCCGGAGGAGATCGGACGCAGGGCCGCCCGCCTGATCCTGCAGAGGCTCGGGCAGACCGGGGGAGCGCACGCCGCCTGCCGCGACGAGGTGCTGCCGGTGCGCATGGTGGAGAGGGCGTCCTGCCGGCAGCCATCGGCCCTCTGAACTGGCACTTACCACGGTGCACCGCGCTGCGACGACGGCGGGCCGCCTCCCGAGCTGGGAGGCGGCCCGCCGTCGTCGTGACCACTCGCGCACTCTGGGCGGGGTGGCTTCAGGAGGCGTAGCCCATGGGGTTGTTCTTCTGCCAGTTCCAGTGGTCGCGGCACATGGTGTCCATGTCGCGATCGGCGGACCAGCCCAGATCCGCCAGGGCGGAGGCGGGGTCGGCATAGTTGATCGCCACATCGCCGGGGCGGCGGTCGACGATCTCGTAGGGGATCTCGACCCCGGAGGCCTTCTCGAAGGCCTCGCGGACCTCGAGCACGGAGTAGCCGCGGCCCGTGCCGAGGTTCCAGATCTTGGCGCCGCCGTTGCGTGCCAGCCACTCGAGGGCGCGGACGTGGCCGTCGGCCAGGTCGACCACGTGGATGTAGTCGCGCACGCCGGTGCCGTCGGCCGTGGGGTAGTCGCCGCCGAAGACCATCAGCTTCTCCCGGCGTCCGACCGCCACCTGGGCGACGAACGGCATGAGGTTGTTGGGAATGCCCGTGGGGTCCTCGCCGATGATCCCGGACTCGTGGGCGCCCACCGGGTTGAAGTAGCGCAGCAGAGCCACGTTCCAGCGATCGTCGGAGGCGGCGATGTCCGCGAGGATGTCCTCGATCTGCTCCTTGGTGCGCCCGTACGGGTTGGTCGCGTCCTTGTCGACCTTCTCGGTCAGGGGCATGGTCTCGACGTCGCCGTAGACGGTCGCGGAGGAGGAGAAGACGATGGTGCGGCAGCCGCTGTCCTCCATGGCGTGCAGCAGGTTCAGCGTGCCGCCCACGTTGTTGGAGTAGTACCACAGCGGCTTCTCATTGGACTCGCCCACGGCCTTCAGACCGGCGAAGTGGATGACGGCCTCCGGCTTCCACTGCTCGAACACGCGGTTCAGCCCCGGCTGATCGAGCAGGTCGACCTCCTCGAAGCCCAGCACTTCCCGGCCGGCGAGCTGGTGGACGCGCTCGAGGCTCGTCTTCGACGAGTTGGCCAGGTTGTCGAGCACGATGACGTCGTGCTCGGCCTGGAGCAGTGCCAGGACGGTGTGCGAGCCGATGTACCCGGTCCCCCCGGTGACAAGGATGCGCATGCGGATGTCTCTCCTTCAGCTGGATGCGTTGCGCCCAGCCCCCGATGAACAGGGCGCGGTGGAGCGCGCCGGAGCCAGCCCGGCTCCGGCGCGCGCAGATCAGTTCTTGTGCAGGGCGTCGTTCAGCTCCACCGTGCGGCCCCCGCGAGGCAGGGCCTCGACGGCGCCGCTGGTGGAGTTGCGTCGGAAGAGCAGGTTCGACACCCCGGACAGGTCGAGCGCCTTGACGGTGCTGGCCCCCTGCGCGCTGTCCTCGAGCACCTGCACCCGCGTTCCGGCGGTGAGGTAGAGGCCGGCCTCGACGATGCAGTCATCGCCCATGGAGATGCCCACGCCGGCATTGGCGCCGAGCAGCACGCGCTCGCCCAGGCGGATGCGCTGCTTGCCGCCGCCGGAGAGCGTGCCCATGATCGAGGCGCCGCCGCCGATGTCGGTGTGATCCCCCACGACCACGCCGGCGGAGATGCGGCCCTCGACCATGGCAGAGCCGAGCGTGCCGGCGTTGAAGTTCACGAAGCCCTCGTGCATGACGGTGGTGCCCTCGGCCAGGTGGGCGCCCAGGCGCACGCGGTCGGCGTCGCCGATGCGCACGCCGGAGGGCACGACGTAGTCGACCATGCGCGGGAACTTGTCCACGGACAGCACGCTGACGTGACCGGTGGAGCGCATGCGCAGGCGGGCCAGGTTCAGCTCCTCGGCCAGCACGGGGCCGCGGTCGGTCCAGGCCACGTTAGCCAGCAGGCCGAACACGCCGTCGAGGTTGATCGAGTGGGGCTGCACCAGGCGGTGGGAGAGCAGATGGAGGCGCAGGTAGACATCGGCGGCATCGACCGGAGCGGCGTCCAGGTCGATCACGCGGTCCACGACCTCGACCGTGACATTGCGATCGGCATCCGGCAGCGCGGAACGGCGGAGGTCGCCGTCCAGCGAGCGGTCGGGCTCCTGGCCCAGGACGGGGGCTGGGTACCAGACGTCCAGGACCGTCCCGGCGCGGGGGCCCTCGGCGACGACGCTGGCCAGGCCGATGCCGGCCGCGTGGCGGGTCTCGTTGTTGCTGGGGGCAGGGGTGGCTGAAGTCATGGTGCCCATCCTACGGATAGGGCCGGTCAGCGCAGGGGCCGGGGCTTGCGCGTCGGCCGATATGGTGGCGTCATGTCGAGCCCCGAGTCACCTGCCGCCACCGAATCCCCCTCGAGCCCCGAAGGACGCCCGCAGGCCCTGGACCTGGCCGCGGATCCCGCGCAGCTCACGGCCGCGCTGATCGATGTCGAGTCCGTGTCCGATCACGAGACGCCGCTGGCGGACCTGGTCGAGGAGGCGCTGCGGGGGCTGGAGCACCTGAGCGTGCACCGCGACGGCGATGCGATCATCGCGCGCACCGAGCTGGGCCGGGCGGAGCGGGTCGTGCTGGCCGGTCATCTGGACACGGTCCCGCTTCCCACGGCCGAGGGCTCGCGAGGGACCGTGCCGTCGTCGTGGTCGGGCTCCGACGAGGACGGGGACCTGACCCTCTACGGCCGCGGAGCCACCGATATGAAGGGCGGGGTGGCGGTGCAGCTGGGTCTGGCCGCACAGCTGAGCGAGCCGAACCGGGACATCACCTACGTCTTCTACGACCACGAGGAGGTCGACTCGGCCAAGTCCGGGCTGGCCCGTCTGGAGCGCAGCGTCCCGGACCTGCTGCAGGCGGACTTCGCGGTGCTGCTCGAGCCCACCGACGGCACGGTCGAGGGCGGCTGCAACGGCACGCTGCGCTTCGTGATCGCCCCGCAGGGACTGGCCGCGCACTCGGGCCGGGCCTGGCGCGGGGACAACGCGATCCACAAGCTCGCCGACGTGCTGTCCGTGCTGGCCGACTACGAGCCGGCAACGATCGAGGTCGAGGGGCTGGCGTACCGGGAGGGGCTCAACGCGATCCGCATCAGCGGGGGCACCGCGGGCAATGTGATCCCGGACGCGGCCTCGGTCGAGATCAACTACCGCTTCGCCCCGGACAAGACCCTCGAGCAGGCCCAGCAGCACTGCCGGGAGCTGTTCCCGGGCCATGAGCTGGAGTTCGTGGACCTCTCCCCGGCGGCACGCCCCGGGCTGGACCGGGCGTCTGCGGCGGCCTTCGTGGCAGCCGTCGGGCAGGAGCCCAAGCCCAAGTACGGCTGGACCGACGTGGCCCGCTTCTCGGCCATGGGCGTGCCGGCCGTGAACTTCGGCCCCGGAGACGCCCTGCTGGCCCACACGGACGACGAGCACGTCTCGGCCGAGGCGATCCGTCAGTGCCGCCGGGTCCTGCTGAGCTGGCTGTCCTAGGGCATAGCCTGGGGTCATGAGTCACAGCGACCCCCGCGCCAGCGACCGCCGCGAGTCCGCACAGGACCTCCCGGGCGAGGACCAGCCCGTCTCCTCCTCGGCCGAGCGCCCCGCCACCAGACCCTCGCGCTTCAAGGGGCCCATCGTCCTGCGCGGCCGCGAGGCCCACCGTCGGACCTCGGATCAGCGGCTGCTGGAGCAGGGCGGGCCCCAGGACTTCGGTCACGACGACGACTTCACCCGCACGGACCCCTGGCGGATCATGCGGATCCAGTCGGAGTTCGTCGACGGCTTCGACACCCTGGCCCGGCTGGGGCCGGCGGTGACCGTCTTCGGCTCGGCGCGCGTGCCCGAGGGCGCCGCCGACTACGACCTGGCCCGTGAGGTCGGCCGGGCGCTGGGCCGCGCCGGTTACACCGTGATCACCGGCGGCGGTCCCGGCATCATGGAGGCGGCCAACCGCGGCGCGCACGACGTCGAGGCCCCGTCCGTGGGCCTGGGGATCGAGCTGCCGCACGAGCAGAGCCTGAACCCCTACATCGACCTGGGCATCAACTTCCGGTACTTCTTCGTGCGCAAGACCATGTTCGCCAAGTACAGCCACGGCTTCATCGCCCTGCCCGGCGGCTTCGGGACCCTGGACGAGCTCTTCGAGTGCCTGACCCTGGTCCAGACCGGCAAGGTGACCCGCTTCCCGGTGGTGCTCATGGGCGTCGCGTTCTGGACACCGCTGCTCGAGTGGATCCGCGGCTCGCTCGTGGAGCAGGGGATGGTCTCCCCAGATGATCCGGATCTGGTGCGCCTGACCGATTCTGCCGAGGAGGCGGTGCGGATCATGCGCGAGGCGCACGACCGCTTCACCCGCGAGGCAGAGCACCGCGCCGATCTGGGCGGCTACGACCAGGCGCCCTCCGGGGGCTTCGACGACGACGGCCGAGCGGGTCGCTGGTGAGCGCTCCGGTCATGGCGATGGTGCTCAGCCTCCTGCTCGTCGCGGCGGGAACCGCCGCGGCGGTGCGGCAGCTGGGGCGTTCGGGGGTCGCTGAGCCCTCTTCCGGTCCCTCGGCCGCAGCGCCCGTGCACTGGACGCGCCGAGGCCGCAGCGAGGTCGGGGCACCGGCGCGGGCGCGAGCGGCTCGCACCTCCGGCGGGCCGCGATCCGGGCGGTCAGCCGGCGCGGCGCGCGTCCCCGGGGCATACCGGTGAACTCGGCGGGGCCGGAGGCCTCCGGCCCGCAGAACTGCTCGGAGCACGGACCAGGTCGCGAGTCGATGCGCGGCACTGTGCGCAGCACCGCTGAACAGGGCGGTTCCGCTGCGGGGACTGCCGCCGCCGACGTCCGTCCCACGCGGGTCCACTCGTCCCTGGCCGGCTGGGCCGGCGAGGCCGGTGCTCGGCTGGCTCGTCAGCCGCTGTGGCTGCAGGTCCTTCTGCTCTGGGCGGTGGCCCGAGCCTGGTCGGCTCTCGTGCTGATCGTGATCGACCGGCAGGCCCCGGACGGTCCGTGGGGC
The DNA here is from genome assembly GCF_005502825.1 of Kocuria sp. 2SI. NCBI lineage: Bacteria > Bacillati > Actinomycetota > Actinomycetes > Micrococcales > Micrococcaceae > Kocuria > Kocuria sp. 2SI. The sequence goes on from NZ_SCNB01000004.1 coordinate 106,105, forward strand.
GAGACTCCGCTGGGCTACTTCGCCACGGCCGGGATCTGGGACGGCGAGTGGTACCAGCGCATCCACGACGACGGCTATCCCACGCAGATCCCTCGCGACCGGACCGGCAGCGCCGAGGAGAACGCCTGGGCCTTCTACCCGGTGTTCCCCCTGCTGGTCCGCGGGATCACGAGCCTGACGGGGGCGCCGTGGTCGATCGTCGCGCCCCTGGTCTCCTTAGCCGCGAGCTTCGCCGCGGCCCTGGCGATCGCGGCGCTGTTCCGTCGTCTGCTCGGGCAGCGCGATGCCCTATGGGCGCTGGCGGTGGTGGGCCTGTGCGCCGTCTCGCCGATCCTGCAGACGGCCTACGCGGAGTCGCTGCATCTGGCGCTGCTGGCGCTGTCGCTGCTGCTCGTGCTGCAGAGGCGCAGCGCCCTGGCCGCCGTCGCCATCCTGGTCATGTGCCTCTCGCGTCCGGCCGGGGTGCCGTTCGCCGCGGCGCTCGGCATCGTCTGGGCCCTCCGCGCCGTGCGCGTGCTGAGGGAACGGGGGCCGGGCGGGCTCGGCCAGGTCCTGGACCGCTGGTTCTGGCTGGCCCTGTGGGCCTGCGCCTGCGCGCTGGCCTGGCCGGCGATCGCGTGGCTGGCCACGGGGGAGCCGCGCGCGTACACGGACACCGAGACCGCATGGCGCGGCACCTCGCTGGTGCCGCTCGAGCCCTGGGCGGTCTTGGGCGCTCAGCTGCTCGGGGAGGGCTGGGGGTGGCTGTTCGTGCTGGTCCTGGTGGTGCTGTGGGTGCTGCTGATGACCACGACCGCGGTGCGCCGCACCCTGCCGCTGGGCCTGCAGGTGTGGGTCCACGCCTATGCCGTCTACCTCCTGCTCTTCCTGCACCCCCAGTCCTCCACGCCGCGCCTGCTGCTGCCGCTGTTCGTGCTGGCCGCGCCGCTGGTCGCGGTGAGCGAGTCGAGGGCCTACCGGTGGGGCCTGGTGGTGGTCTGCGCGCTGTCGCAGATCGTGTGGGTCGGGGTGCTGTGGCAGTGGTCGCCGCTGCCGCAGGGCGGCGACTATCCGCCGTGATCGGGGACCCCTTGAGACCCCCGCCACGCCTCGTGTGACGCATCCGATATGATGGATGCTGGAAGAACGTGCCGACGGACAGGAGATCGAGTTCCATGGCGGCTATGAAGCCCAGGACCGGTGATGGCCCTATGGAGGTCACCAAGGAGGGTCGCAGCCTCATCATGCGCGTGCCCCTGGAAGGCGGCGGTCGTCTCGTCGTCGAGCTCAAGGCCGATGAGGCCGCAGAGCTGAAGGGCTGCCTCGAAGGCGTCACCGGCTGACAACCCCACGAGCATCGACAAGGACCCCCGCACCCGACCAGGGTGCGGGGGTCCTTCCCATGGGGGCCTGCCTCAGCGGCGCACGGCCACGAACAGCCCGGATCCCGGAGTGAGGATGGCGGACACGAAGCGCTCGTCCTCGCGCAGCATGCGGTGGATCTCGCGGTGCACGCGGGTGGAGTCCTGGCGCTGCACGGGATCCGGCACGCGGTCCTGATCGAGGGCGTCCTGGACGATCAGGGTGCCGCCGCGGCGCAGCAGGCGCACGGCCTCGTCCACGTAGAGCAGGGTGTTCGACGGCTCCGCGTCGAGGAAGACCAGGTCGTAGGACGCGGAGCTCAGCCGCGGCAGCACGAGCGAGGCGCGCCCGGAGATGGTGCGCACGCGCGGCTGCGTGCCGATCTCGCGAAAGGTCTCGCGGGCCGCGCGCAGGGCCCGGATGTCCGTGTCGATGGTGGTGAGCACCGAATCCTCCGGCATGCCGCGCAGCAGCGCGGCACCCGAGACGCCGGCTCCCGTGCCGACCTCGACGGCCGCCCGGGGCTGACCGGCGGCGGCCAGGACCGTGAGCGTGGCGGCCACCGCGGGGGTGACCGGACGCAGTCGCAGGGCCATGGAGCGCTCGCGGGCCCGCAGCAGGACGTCGTCCTCCTGCGGATAGGCCTCGGCGTAGGCCCAGCTGGTCGCCTTGCCGCTGCTCATCGCCACCCGCCCGTTCCTCTGCTCGGTCCTGCCCTGCTGCCTTCGCGCCGCCGATTCCGCGCGGCCCGTGATCAGGGCGCGGCGGCACCGGCTGCGCAGTGCACTTCGGGTCATCCTACCCGTCGGCCCTCGTCCGCCTGCGACGTGGGGGTCGGCGCCTCGAACGGGCCGGCAGCGGCGTCGAGGGCGAGAGCGCACACAGGATCCGTCAAGGTCCGTCTCGGATCCTTGGCCTGCACGAGCGCGGCCAGCGCTCGATCCGCCGCGAGCACCCCAGGGGAGGACCATGAGCTCCACGGCTCTGCCCACGTTCCTCTCCAGGGCTCGGCTCATCACGGCCGTGGTCTCGGTGATCCTCCTGCTGCTGCTCGGCATCCTGCTGCTGGGGTGGTTCGCCGGATCGCGCTCGAGCGTGCCCTCGACTCCGGGCGCCACCGCGGCGCAGGGCTCGCCGTGGGCTCAGTCCTCGGGGCTGCTGATCTCGGAGGTCTCCGACCTCGACGTCCTGCGCTCACAGGGCTGGACGCTGCCGCTGGCCGGGATGCCCGGCTACGAGGTGCTCTCGCTGAGCGAGGACACGATCGCCGGTCAGCCCGCTGTGCGCATGCAGCTGCAGGACGCGCAGGGCCGCGATGTCCAGATCACCGAGCAGCGCGGCAGGATCGATCAGTACCACCCCACCGACGGCATCGCGGGTCTGCCGTCCACGACCACGGGTCTGGACCCGGCGGTCCTGAGCGGCACCCCGGTGCGGGTGCGCGAGGGCAGCCCGTGGCGCGCGCAGATCGTCCACGACGACGTGGTCTACACGCTGCAGAGCGAGTCCTCGGCCGCGGAGATGGTGCGCCTGATGCACCACACCGAGGCCGCGGACCGGGCCACGCTGGTGCAGCGTCCGGAGGAGACCTCCTCGCCGGGGGAGACCGTGCTCAGCGGCTGGCGGCGCATGCTCGGGATCGGGGCCTGAGCCGGTGCACGCACTGATAATCTCGACGACGTGTTAGGCATCAGCGGCTGGGAAGCCATCGTCCTCATCGTCCTGATCCTGCTCGTCCTGGGTCCGGAGAGGCTTCCGGAGTACGCCGAGAACCTCCGAGACCTGGTCAAGCGGGCACGCCGCTACGCAAGCGGCGCCAAGGAGGACCTGCGCGAGACCCTCGGCCCGGAGATCGGCGACCTCGACTGGCGCAAGCTCGACCCGCGCCAGTACGACCCTCGCACGATCGTGCGCGATGCCCTGCTGGAGGCCGATCAGGAGGACTCCGCCGAGAAGCGCAAGCGCGAGCGCGAGGAGCGCGAGGCCGCGCGCGCCGAGCGCAAGCGCCGGCGGGAAGAGGAGGCGGCGGCAGCCGGCGAGGACCTCCCGGCGCAGGCCAAGCCGTTCATGCGCCTGAGCGATTCCCAGCAGGCCCCGTTCGATCCCGAGGCCACCTGAGACGCAGACCTCCGTCGTGGGGAGGGCACCTGAGCGCTCAGCGCGGGGTGATCCCCAGGGAGCGTCCCTCCAGGCCGCGAGGACCGTCCAGGCGCGCGGCCACACCGCGCAGGACCTGGGAGGCCGGTGCCTCCGGGTCGGACCACACGAGCGGCATTCCGGCGTCGCCGGCCTGCCGCAGGGCGATGTCCAGGGGGATCGAGCCCAGCAGGGGGACGTCGTAGCCCATGCGGCGGGTGAGGGAGTCTGCGATCTGCTCGCCGCCGCCGCTGCCGAAGAGATCGAAGGACGAGCCGTCGGGCATGACCATGGCGGACATGTTCTCGATGACCCCGGAGACCGTCTGATCGGTCATGGCCGCCAGGGCCCCGGAGCGCTCGGCGATACCCGCTGCGGCCTGCTGCGGCGTGGAGACCACCAGGACCCCCGAGCCGGGCAGCTTCTGGGCCACCGCGATCGCGACGTCGCCGGTGCCGGGCGGCAGATCCAGCAGAAGGTGGTCCAGATCGCCGAAGTGGACGTCGGCCAGGAACTGCTCGACCGCTCGGTCCAGCAGCGGTCCGCGCCACACCACCGGGTTTGCCGGATCCGTGAACATGCCGATCGAGATGGCCCGGACGCTGCCGCGCCGGTGCCCGTCGGCGGCGCGCGAGGCTCCGTCCTCCGACGCGGCGGAGTCAGGGACCTCGACGACGGGCGGCAGGATCATCTCGTCGACCTTCGTGGGCCCGGCGGTGATGCCGAACAGGCCCGGGATCGAGAAGCCGTGGATATCGGCGTCGACGACGCCCACCGAGCGTCCGCGCGCGGCCAGGGCCGCGGCCAGATTGGCGGTCACCGTGGACTTGCCGACACCGCCCTTGCCGGAGGTCACCGAGTGCACTCGGGTCAGCGACGTCGGATCCGCGAACGGGATGGTGCGCGTGTGCCCGAGCCTGTCCTTGAGCTCCTCGCGCTGCTGCGGGGTCATGACGTCCAGCTCCACCACGGTGCGATGCACGCCGTCGACCCCGCGCACGGCCTCTGCGACGTCCGTCTCGATCGTGGAGCGCAGCGGGCAGCCGGAGATCGTGAGCAGGACCTCGACGACCGCGGTGCCGTCCGGGTCGAGCCGGGCTGCGCGCAGCATGCCCAGGTCGATCAGCGGGCGGCGCAGCTCGGGGTCCTCCACGGAGGACAGGGCCGCGGCCAGGCGGGGATCGATGGGGTCCTGCTCAGTCATGGTCACCTGTGCTCCGAGGGCTCTCGGGATCCTCCGCCGCCGTCGCCACGGCCGCCGTCTGCTGGGCGCCGTGCTGGTCGGCGCTCGGCCGCTCGAGACCGGCCGAGCGGGCGGCCACGGTCTCGCCGGAGCGCTGCTTTTTGCGGCCTTTGCGCTTGCGGCTGGAGGGCTCGGGGTCTGCGTCGTCGGCGCCCTCAGGGTCGTTCAGCTCCTCGAGCAGCTCCTCGAACAGGTCGCGCAGCTCGGAGCGGACGTAGTCGCGGGTGGCGACCTCTCGCATGGACATGCGCAAAGCGGCGATCTCGCGGGTCAGGTACTCGGTGTCGGCCAGGTTCTCCTGCGTGCGCTGGCGGTCGCGCTCGGCCACGACCTTGTCGCGGTCGTCCTGGCGGTTCTGGGCCAGCAGCAGCAGCGGGGCCGCATAGGAGGCCTGCAGGGACAGCATGAGCGTGAGCAGGGTGTAGTTCAGCGCGCGCGGGTCGAACTGCATGTCCTCGGGCATGAACGTGTTCCAGCCCAGCCAGATGAACACGAAGACGGACATCCACAGCAGGAACTGCGGGGTGCCCATGAACCGGGCGAAGCCCTCCGTGAGCTGGCCGAAGGCGTCCGGGTTGGGACGCAGCCGGTTCCACATCCCGTGGCGCAGGCCGGTGGGGGTGTCCAGGCCGGCAGTGCGGCGCTCGGTGCGGCTCTCAGTCATAGCGTCGTCCCACCTTCCTCACTGGGGTTCCGTCGTCCCAGGTCCGCCAGTCGTCCGGCAGCAGGTCATCGAGCACGTCGTCGATCGTGACCGCACCCACCAGGCGGCGGTGCTCGTTGATCACAGGAATGATCGTCAGGTCGTAGGTGGCCAGCTCGCGGGCCACGTCCGAGATGGGGGAGAGGTCCTTCACGGGATCGATCGCCGAGTCGATCAGGCTGCCGATCGGCTCGGGCGGCGGCACGCGCAGCAGCTCCTGCATGTGCACCATGCCCAGGTACCGCCCGGTGGGCGTCTCCAGCGGCGGACGGCACACGAACACGGCCGCGGCCATGGCCGGGGAGACCTCCTCCTGGCGGATCGCGGCCAGCGCCTCGGCCACCGTGGTCTCCGGGGCCAGGATGATCGGCACCGGGGTCATCATCGAGCCGGCGGTGCCCTCCTCGTACTCGAGCAGGCGGCGGACGTCGTCGGCGTCCTCGGGCTGCATCAGCTCCAGCAGCGACTCGGCATCCGGGTCCGGCAGCTCGTTGAGCAGGTCCGCGGCGTCGTCCGGCTCCATCTCCTCCAGGACGTCGGCGGCGCGCTCGACCTCCAGGTGGGTGAGGACGAAGACCTGATCCTCCTTGGTCATCTCCTGCAGGACATCGGCCAGGCGGTCGTCGCGCAGCTCGGCGGCGATCTCCAGGATGCGCTTGTGGGGCAGCTCGCGCAGCTCGTCGGCCAGGTCCGCGGGCTTGTCGTCCTCGTGCGAGCTCACCCACTGCGTTGCCGGCTGATGGCCGACGGCCTCCTGGTCGGTGGCCTCGTTCCAGTCGATGACGAGCGTCTCGCCGTTGCGACGGCGCATGAGGCCGCCGCCCACGGGGGCGCGGCGCACGAACAGCTGCGTGACCTGCCAGTCGCCAGAGCGGGCCAGCTCCATGCCGACGTCGATGATGGTGGCGGTGCCGCTGCCGTCGCGCATGGTGACGGTGCGGTCGAACATCTCGCCGACCACCAGGATCTCGGACCCGCGCTGCTCGAAGCGGCGCAGGTTCACCAGGCCGGTGCACAGGACCTGCTCGGAGTCCATGGACGTCACCCGGGTCATGGGCAGGAACACGCGGCGCTTGCCCAGGACCTCCACCACCAGGCCCACGACCACCGGCTGCTTGGCCGAACCGGCGCTGTCGCGCCTGATCATGACGAGGTCGCGCACTCGCCCCACGCGGTCGCCCAGGGGGTCGAACACGTCCAGGCCGATGAGGCGCGCGATGAAGATCTTCTCGAGTGAACTGCTCACCGCACCAGGGTAGTCGCTGCACGGATTCAGCCGGGCGCGATCGAGACCTGCGTCTCAAGGCTCCGGTCAGCTGCATGGGGGAGTCTTGGGCCCATGAGCAGCTCAGCGCAGAAGGCACGTCAGATCTCCGGGGCAGGACTGCCGGAGGGCAGGGTGATCGCCTCTTTCACCAAGTACGCGGACGCGCAGCGGGCCGTGGACCACCTCTCGGACGAGGAGCTCGAGGTCTCGGCGCTGTCGATCGTCGGGCACGACCTCGCGACCCTGGAGAAGGTCACCGGCCGGCTGACGTATCCCCGCGTGGCCCTCATGGCCGCGGGTCAGGGCGCGTTCTTCGGCCTGTTCTTCGGGCTGATCCTCAGCCTGTTCGGGGGCGGCGGGCCCCTGGCCATCCTGTTGACCGTGGCCCTGGGCGCGGCGTTCTGGATGCTGCTCGGCGTGGTCTCCTACGCCGCCCAGCGCGGACGCCGCGACTTCACCTCCATGTCCACGATCGTGGCCACGCGCTACGACGTCCTGGCCCGACCGGATGTGGCCGATCAGGCCGAGCGCATGCTCCAGGGGGCCGGTCTGCAAGGCAGGGCCCCGCGCGCGGCGGCGCCCGCTTCGCCGGCTCCCGGAGCCGCCGGGCCGGTCGGCGACCCGGGCGCCGCCCCCGACGGGCAGCCGCAGGAGCAGTCGGCTCCGGTCTCGCGCCCCGATGAGACCCCGGACGGCCGCCCGCTCTACGGCGTGCGCGTCTCCCCGCAGGAGCAGGAGGCGCACCGGGGGCACCCCGAGGGCCAGGAGCAGGGCCAGGGCCCAGACCAGGCTGCCCCCGGTGGGGACGGCCCGTGGAGCGGCGGCGCGCCGCGCAGCTGAGCTTCTGCAGGCAGATGACCTGCTGTCGGACGGTCTTCCGCCTGCGGAGGCGGCCGCCCGTCGCGGGGCCGGAGCTGCGACCGGCCCCGCGACCGTCGCCTGATCCGTGCCTGCTGATCAGTGCGCGGTCGAGGACGCCTCGGAGGACTCGAACAGGCCCTGCATCCAGGACTCGACATCGTCCGGATGACGCGGCAGAGCGGCCGAGAGGTTCTCATTGCCGTCGGCGGTGATCAGGACGTCATCCTCGATCCGCACGCCGATGCCCCGGTACTGCTCCGGGACGGCCAGGTCCTCGGCCTTGAAGTACAGGCCCGGCTCGATCGTGAAGACCATGCCCGGCTCGATCACCGCGTCCTGGTAGAGCTCGCGGCGCGCCTGGGCGCAGTCGTGGACGTCCAGGCCCAGGTGGTGGCTGGTCCCGTGCGGCATCCACCGGCGATGGTGCTGGCCGCGCTCCGAGAGCGAGACCTCGGCGGAGACCGGGAGCAGGCCCCATTCCTCCAGCCGGGCGGCCAGCACCGACATGGCGGCGTCGTGGACGTCGCGGAACCGGTTGCCGGGCACCGCGACCGTGAACGCGTGATCGGCGGCATCGAGCACGGCCTGGTAGATCTGGCGCTGGATCTCGGAGAACTCGCCGGTGACCGGCAGGGTGCGGGTGATGTCCGCCGTGTAGAGCGACTCGGCCTCCACACCGGCATCCAGCAGGATCATGTCCTGCGGGCGGATCTCTCCCGTGTTGCGGATCCAGTGCAGCACGGTCGCGTTGTTTCCGGAGGCCGCGATGGTGTCGTAGCCGAGGTCGTTGCCCTCAGCCCGGGCGCGGGCGAAGAACGCCCCCTCCACGAGCCGCTCGCCGCGCGGCTTGGCGATGGCGTGGGGCAGGGCCCGCACGACGTCCTCGAAGCCCCGGACGGTCATATCCACCGACTCCCGCAGCTGCGCGATCTCGTGCTCGTCCTTGATCAGCCGCAGCTCGGAGAGCCGCTCCACGAGCTGGTCGTCCTGCAGGTGAGCCTGCTCCAGCTCCACGCCGCCTGCCTGCCGGGCCGAGTCGACGATGCCGTCCACTGCCGCGTCCTGCGCGCGGACCAGACGGAGCTGGACGCCGTCCGCCCCGACGTCCTTGCTCAGCGCGGCCTCCAGCTCCGACAGATCCCGCGTCCGCAGGCCGTAGGCGGCGGAGATCTCGCGCAGCGTGGGCCGGTCGCCCACCCAGAACTGACCGTTGCGGGCATCGGCGTAGAACTCGCGGGTGTCCCGCCCGGCCATGGGATGGAAGTACAGCACCGCGGTGTGATCACCGGCGTCGTCCCCGCTGCCCGGCTCGACCGGCTCCAGCACGAGCACCGCGTTCGGCTCGTGGTCCACGCCCAGCCCGGTGAGGTGGGCGAAGGCCGAGTGGGGGCGGAAGCGGTAGTCGGTGTCGTTGGAGCGGACCTTGGGCGCCCCCGCAGGGATCACCAGGCGCTGACCGGTGTGCTCCTTCGAGATCCGCAGCCGCCGCTGGGCGGCATGATCGGCGACCTCCTCCCGCGGCAGGTCCTTCTGCGCTGCCGGGGCCCACTGCGAGGCCATGAACTCGGCGAAGGCCGAGGACTCGGGGGAGCGGGTCCTGTTGTCCACTCGCTCGGACAGCGGCTGCGAGCCGGGCTCTGCGCCGGTGTCTGCCGGTGCGCCGGCGCTCGCCTCGCGGGCGGCTGCGGGGGTGGTCTCCGAGGGCTGATCCGTCATGCTCGCTCCGTCCTGCCGGTCGGGGACCGGCTGCTCGGGGCGCAGCCGTCACCTGAAGCTGCGCGGTCTTCGTCCTGCCATGGTGCCACCGGGCTCCGACGGGGGTGGGGTCGAGGCGACCTGAGCCCGCCCGCCGAGCGGGATGGCGGCGTCTGCGGGCCGTGCCACGATGGGGCCATGAAGATCGATCTGCACACCCACTCCTCGGCCTCCGACGGCACCCAGCTGCCGGGAGAGGTCATCCGCAGCGCGGCGGAGGCGGGTCTGGACGTCGTGGCCCTCACGGATCACGACACGACCGCCGGGTGGGAGGAGGCCGCGGAGGCGGCGCGCGAGCACGCAGTGGCCTTCGTGCCCGGGACCGAGGTCTCGTGCCAGACCGACGACGGCATCTCGGTGCACCTGCTGTCCTACCTGCAGGACCCGCAGGATCGGGCGCTGGACGAGGTCATGCAGAGGGCCCGGCGCTCGCGGCGCACGCGCGCCGAGCGGATGGTGGAGATGATCGCCGAGGACTATCCCATCAGCTGGGAGCAGGTCCTGGACCAGGTCGTCGGGGATGCCACCGTGGGTCGGCCGCACCTCGCCGACGCCCTCGTGGCCGCCGGGATCGCGCAGACCCGCTCCGAGGCCTTCAGCACGGTCCTGCACCCGCGCTCGGGCTACTACGTGGGCCACTACGCCCCGGATCCGGTCACCGCGGTGCGGCTGGTGCGCCAGGCCGGAGGTGTGCCGGTCATGGCCCATCCGCTGGCCGGCGTGCGGGGGCGGACGGTCGGGCAGGAGGTCTTCGACGCCATGATCGAGGCGGGCCTGGCGGGCCTGGAGATCGCTCACCGGGACAATCCGCCCGAAGCTCGGGCGGTGCTGTCGCAGATGGCGGCCGAGCACGATCTGATCGTCACCGGCTCCTCCGACTACCACGGCTCCGGCAAGCCGAATGAGCTGGGCGAGAACCTCACCTCGGAGCAGTCCCTGCGCCGGATCATGGCGGAGGCGGGCTCCGGGACGCAGGTCGTGCGTCCCTGAAGAGCCCGCCTCAGGGGTGCTCGCGCCGAGGCGGCGCGAGCGGATCAGCTCCGGAGGATCAGTCCTGGCCGTCGACCAGGCGAGCCGGGGAGCCCGTCAGCTGCTCGCCGCTGGAGCGGCGGCGGCGCCGACGGCGCGCGTTCGCCGTGGCGCGGTCCTCACCGGTGTTCGGAGCTGCCGTCTCGGAGCCGCGGGTGCGCTCTGCGCTGCGGCCCTCTCGAGGGCTGCGCGAGGACTTGCCCGTCTCTGAGCCACGACGGCGCCCGCCGCGGGAGCGGCTGCGCGAGCGGCCGGAGCCGCCTCGACCCGAGCCGGACTCGCGCTCGCCCGAGCCGGATCCGCCGGAGCGAGCGCCGCGGGAGCCCTCGCGGCCGCTCGAGCCGCCGCGCGAGGAGCGCGAATCGCCCTTGTCGCCGCGGGAATCCGGGCCGCCCAGGTCCTCGAGCTTCTCCGCGCCCAGACCGGCGTGGGTCTGCTTGGAGCGCGGCAGCTTCCCCTTGGTGCCCTTGGGGATGCCGAGGTCCTCGAACAGGTGGGCCGAGGAGGAGTAGGTCTCGACCGGCTCGGGGATCCCGAGCTCGAGCGCCTTGTCGATCAGGCGCCAGCGGGGGATGTCATCCCAGTCCACGAACGTGATCGCGGTGCCCTTGCGCCCGGCACGACCCGTGCGGCCCGTGCGGTGCAGGTAGGTCTTCTCGTCCTCGGGGCACTGGTAGTTGATCACGTGGGTGACGTCGTCGACGTCGATGCCGCGGGCGGCGACATCGGTGGCCACCAGGATGTCCACCTTGGACGAGCGGAACGCGCGCAGCGCCTGCTCGCGGGCGCCCTGCCCCAGATCGCCGTGCAGCGGGGCGGCGGCGAAGCCGCGCTCGATCAGCTCGTCGGCGACCTTGGCGGCGGTGCGCTTGGTGCGAGTGAAGATGATGCACCGGCCGCGGCCGTCGGCCTGCAGGATGCGGCCCAGCATCTCGGGCTTGTCCAGGTTGTGCGCGCGGTAGACGACCTGGCGGATGTCCGCCTTGGTCGAGCCCTCGTCCGGGGCGGCGGCGCGGATGTGCATGGGCTTGGACATGTACCGGCGTGCCATGGCCACGACGGGGCCGGGCATGGTCGCGGAGAACAGCATGGTGTGGCGCACGCGCGGCACCGCCGAGAGCAGCTTCTCGACGTCCGGGAGGAAGCCGAGATCGAGCATCTCGTCGGCCTCGTCCAGCACGACCGTCTTGACCTGGGACAGGTCCAGGTGATGCTGGCGGTTCAGGTCGATCAGGCGCCCGGGGGTGCCCACCACGACCTCGACGCCCTTCTCCAGGGCCTCGATCTGCGGCTCGTAGGCGCGGCCGCCGTAGATCGTCAGCACGCGCGCGTTGCGGGTCTTGGCCGCGATGGACAGGTCCGAGCCCACCTGCACCGCGAGCTCGCGGGTGGGGACCACGATCAGAGCCTGCGGTGCGCCCGGGCGCTCCAGGCGGTCCCAGCCGTCGTCGTCGCGGCCCACGACGTTCTGAACCGCCGGGATGCCGAAGCCAAGGGTCTTGCCCGTGCCGGTCTTGGCCTGCCCGATGATGTCCTGCCCGCTCAGCGCGATCGGCAGCGTCATGGACTGGATGGGGAACGGGTGGACGATCCCGGCCCCCGCCAGGGCCTCGGCGATGTCCTCCCGGACGCCGAAGTCGGCGAAGGTGCGGGTCTCGACGGGGGCCTGGGGCTCCACCTCCACGGAGTCCTCGGCGATGGCCTCCAGCTGGGCCTCGCCCTGGTCCGGGGCGGTCTCGGGAGACTGCTCGGTCTCGGGGGATTCGGTCTGGCTCATGTTCGGGTCCTTCCCGTGGTCATCCGTGCGCTCTCGCGCGGCAGCGGTCCGCGGCGCGAAGGTGCGACGGGGCACGCCGCTGCGACCGCTTCCGGGGCTCGCGGCCGCTTGCGGGGCCGGGGCGGAAGGGGAGGACGTGCCAGGGGTGGGAGCCGATCGTGCAGTTCTTCGGGTGATCTCGTCATCGACGATCGGGCATCCGGTTGCGGGACCACTGTACTCGGCCGTGTGCCCGGGCATGGAAGGGGCCGCGGCGCGCTGCCTCGGTCGAGGCGAGCGCGACGCGGCCCGGGTGCGCTCGCGCGCTGGCTGCGAGCTGCGGCTCAGCTGGCGCTGACGCCGGGCATGAAGCCCACGCGGCGCTTGGTCTCCGCGCCGATCTCGACGTAGGCGATCCCCGAGGCCGGCACCAGCGTCAGGTTGTCCTTGGAATCCTTCAGGGACAGGACGGTGCCCTCGTTCAGGGCGGCGCTGACCAGGTCAGTGGCCTCCTGCGCGCCCAGCGGGGAGTCGACGACGATCTCCCGTCCGACGTGCTGCATCCCGATCTTGATCTCCACGGTTCCTCCTGAATGATCTGCGGGCCGCGAGGGCTGCGGCCGGACTCCTGGTGGTTGACGAGTCTAGGAGCGGGTCACTTCCAGTCCTCGTCGAGCACTCCGATTCCGCCCCAGGCTAAACGGAAGACCAGCAGCTGGGCCTCCTCGCGGGAGATGAGGTCGCGGTGGCGCGACCAGTAGCCGGCACCCGTCTGGACCATGTCGGTCAGCGAGCGCGAGAGCATGACGGCCGCGTCCTGGCTCATTCCGGTGTTCGGGCCCAGGACGCTGCCCACGCCCTCGGCGACGCGCATGTGGAAGTCCTCGAAGCGCTCGCCGATCTGCGGATCCGCCATGAGGTCCGATTCGAAGATCAGCTTGTAGGACTGCGGGTCGTAGTCCACGAAGTCGAAGTACACGCGCAGCATCTCCTCGACGCGCGCGCGGTTGACCGTGATCCCCTCGCGGGCCTGTGCGCCTTGCAGGGCCTGGAGCAGGTCGCCGCCGAGGCGCTCCAGGCTGTGCTCCACGAGCGCCAGGTAGAGATCGTGCTTGCCGGGGAAGTGCTGGTACAGCACGGGCTTGGAGACGCCGGCGGCATCGGCGATCTCCTCCATGGAGGCGCCGTGGTAGCCGCGCTCCGAGAAGACGATGAGGGCGACCTGCAGCAGCTGGCGGCGCCGCTGCTCCTTGGGCAGACGGGTGGTGCGAGGACGGGGTGTGGGCATGGGGCTCCTGGGCTCAGCCAGCGGCGCGGGGCAGCTGCCTGTGGCCGTCGGCCGCGTCGTGGTGCGTGCGGGGCCCGGGGGTCGGCTCGGCTCGCTGATCGGTGCGGCCGCGGCCGCAGTGGGTGGGGTCCGTGGTCCCTGCCGCGTCGCTGGGGGAGGAGCCGGGACCGGTGGGGGCAGGGGTCTCGAGGGGCTCGGCGCGCACGGGCGTCGCCTGCTCGGGAAGATCGACGGACAGGCCGAACAGGGCTTCGAGCCCGGTCAGGTAGTCCTCTGCGCGGCCCTCCTTGGCCATGCGGCGGGCGCGGACCGTGGGCTCGTGGAGCAGGGACTTCACCATGCGGCGCATGGCGAACTCGACCTCCTCGGCGGCGGCGGTGCAGCCGTGCTGGCGGCGGACCTTCTCCAGCTCGGTGTCCAGCACGGACATGGTGTGCTTGCGCAGCGCCACGATCGCAGCGTCCATGTCCCGCTCGGACCGGCGGTCGCGGAAGCGCTTGGCGGCCTCGGCGACGATGCGGCGGGCGGAGGCAACGGACTCCTCGGTGGCCTCGGGGGCCGCGAGCTTGACCGACTCGAGCGTGATCAGCTCGACGCCGTCCAGGTCCACGACCGAGGGATCGAAGTCCCGCGACAGGGCCAGGTCGACCACCGTGAGCGGGCCCTCGGGAAGCTGATCGGCCGACAGCGGCTCGGATCCTCCGGAGCAGCCGATCACGACGTCCGCGCGCTCGAGGGCCTCGCGCAGGCCGTCCACGGGAACCGGGGCTCCGCCGCGGTTGGCGGTGAAGGCCTCTGCTCGTCCCGAGGCGGAATGGACCTCGATGTCGGCGCAGCCGCGGTCGCGCAGCGCGGCCATGGTGGCCCCGGCGTAGGCGCCGGTGCCGAAGACCAGCGCGCGGCGCTCGGGCCAGCGGCCGTCGGTGACGTCGTCAGCCAGGTCCAGTGCCACCGAGACGATCGAGCGGCCGCGCTCGCCCAGGCTCGTGCTGGTGCCGACCTCTCGGGCGGTCTTGGCGGCCTCCTCGAACAGGCGCACGAGCCCGCCGGAGGCGGTGCCGCCTCGCTGGGCATCGATCAGCGCGCGGCGCACCTGCCCGGTGATCTCGCGCTCGCCCACGACGGCCGACTCGAGCCCCGAGACGACGGTGAAGAGGTGATGGGCGGCGTCCTCGTCGACGTGCAGGTCCATGGACTCCAGGACGTCCTCGAGGGCCACTCCGGAGCGCTCGGCCAGCAGCCGGGCGAGGGCCTCGCGGGCGGGGCCGATGCCGGCGGCGCCGGTGCTGTCGTCGAGCTCGCCGTAGATCTCCAGGCGATTGCAGGTGGACAGCGAGACGGAGCCGCTCAGCCCGGCCGTGGGGCCGAGCTCCAGGGGAGCGCTGGCAGCACCGTCGGCCAGACGCGCGACGGTGCTCAGATCAACGGTGCGGTGGGATGCCACCAAGGAGAACAGGACCACAATCCCCTCATCCTACCGCGCGGTCGCAAGCTCGCACCGGTGGCGCGGACCACCTCCTGGCTGCGGGGGCCGTGCAGACGTCTCGTCGCCAAACCAGCATGCTGACGGAGGGCACAATGGGAGCCATGACCCACGCAGCACAGACCTCCGGAGCCGAGACTGCAGCGACCCGGCCGCTCACGGACGAGACGGCCCCCGACGGCTTCCGCGGAGGGTTCGAGCGCCTTGCACCGGAGCACCCGCTGCGCAGCGCCGGCACCCATGACTCGGCGCTGCTGCGGGAGCTGACCGGGCGCCGCGCTGCCTCGCACCCCGTCTGGTTCATGCGACAGGCCGGACGCTCGCTGCCCGAGTACAAGCAGGTCCGCGAGGGCACCGCCATGCTCGACGCCTGCCTGCGGCCCGATCTCGCCGCGGAGATCACGCTGCAGCCCGTGCGCCGCCATCGCGTGGACGCCGGCATCTTCTTCTCGGACATCGTGGTCCCGCTGCGCCTGGCTGGTGTGGGCGTGGACATCGTCCCCGGCAAGGGCCCGGTGCTCGAGCACCCGGTGCGCACCGCTGCGGAGATCGATGCCCTGCCCGAGATGGACGACGAGGCCCTCGAGCCCATCCGCGAGGCGGTGCGGCTGACGACCGCCGAGCTCGGAGCGACCCCGCTGATCGGCTTCGCGGGGGCGCCCTTCACCGTGGCGGCTTACATGGTCGAGGGCGGGCCGTCGCGGGATCATCTGCGCCCGCGCACCATGATGCATGCCGATCCCGGGGCCTGGCAGGCGCTGGCGGCGTGGGCGGCGCGCGCCTCGGGCGCCTTCCTGCGCGCCCAGGTCGAGGCCGGCGCCTCGGCCGTCCAGCTCTTCGACTCGTGGGCCGGATCGCTGTCGCTGCGGGACTATCAGGAGCACGTGGCCCCGCATTCGGCGGCGGCCCTGGAGTCCGTGGCGGACCTGCCGGTCCCGCGGATCCACTTCGGCACGGGCACCGGGGATCTGCTGGCCGCCATGCGCGATGCAGGGGCCGAGGCCGTCGGCGTGGACCACCGCCTGAGCCTGAGCGAGGCCGTGCGCCGGGTCGGGCACGGCACGGTCCTGCAGGGCAACATCGACCCGGCCCTGCTTCCGGCCCCCGCGGAGGTGCTGCACCGCCACGTGGACGAGGTGCTGACGGCCGGGGCGGAGGCCGCAGGCCACGTGGTCAACCTGGGCCACGGCGTCCCGCCGAGCACCGATCCCCAGGTGCTCACGGACCTGGTCTCCTACATCCACGACCAGCAGCCGGCGCCCAGGCCCGCCGACGGCTGAGCAGGGGGCTGGTTGCAGGCGGTGGCCGCGCGGCGGCTGCGTTGTCGGTGCGCAGTGGCATCCTGGAAGCAGATGAGGGCCGGCGGTCGTCGATCCGCGGACCGGCCGGTCCCCGCAGCGGAACTCGGATCAGCAGGCGCCTGGGCGCAGGCGCACCAGTGCAGGAAGGACGTGCAGCGGTGGAGCAGACCGTGT
Organism: Kocuria sp. 2SI; assembly: GCF_005502825.1. Lineage (NCBI taxonomy): Bacteria > Bacillati > Actinomycetota > Actinomycetes > Micrococcales > Micrococcaceae > Kocuria > Kocuria sp. 2SI. Next base: position 122,442 of record NZ_SCNB01000004.1, read on the forward strand.
CGGGGCTCTCGGGCCAGCAGCGCGCGCGAGGACCGCTGCGCTCCGCGCTCGTGGTCGGCGGAGGCATCGCGGGCCTGTGCGCCGCGCGGGATCTCGCCGCGGCCGGGCTGCGCGTCACCCTGGTGGAGGCCCGCCCCCAGTTCGGCGGCTCCGTCGGCTCCCACCTGGTCGAGAACCTCGTGCTGGACTCCGGCGCGGATTCCTTCGCGACCCGCTCGGAGGCCGTCGCCGAGCTGGCCCGGGAGCTCGGGCTGGGGGATCGGATCATCTCCCCTGAGCCCCTGGGCTCCTGGACGGCCCTGCCGGACGGCCCCCGGCCCTCGCAGCGCACGGGCATCCTGGGCATCCCCGGCGACCTCTCGGAGCCCGGCCTGGCCGAGACCCTGGGGCGCTTCGGGCTGTGGCGGGCGCGCGCGGACCTCAAGCGCCCGGCGAGGGTCGGGGCGCAGGCGCGCACCCTAGGGGAGCTCGTGCGCCAGCGCATGGGCACCGCCGTGCTGGAGAGGATGGTCGCCCCCTTCACCATGGGGGTGCACTCCGCCCACCCGGACGCCCTGGACCTGGACACCGTCTCGCCGGGGATGCGCCAGGCCCTGCGCGAGCACGGCAGCCTCAGCGGCGCGGCGGCCTCCCTGCGCCGGGCAGCACCTCCGGGAGGCAACGTCGCGGGTCTGCGCGGAGGCATGAACACTCTGGCTGAGGCCCTCGTGGAGGACCTCAAGCAGCGCGAGGTCAAGCTCGTGCTCGGCTACGACGTCCTGGCAGTGGACCGGGATCCGCGCCGTCCCGGCTGGATGGTCCTGCAGCGCCAGCCGGAATTCGGGGACAAGTCCGCTATCGCCCGCGGCGAGCTGCTGGTCCTGGCCTCCGACGGCCCCACGGCCGTGCGCCTGCTCGGGGCACAGTCCCGGGAGATCTCCGAGTTCCAGCCCAAGCTGGGCCCCCAGATCGCCCTGGCCACGCTGGTCGTGGACAAGCCCGAGCTGGATGCCGCGCCCCGCGGCACAGGCATCCTGGTCTCCGAGGACGTCCCGCACGTCCGCGCCAAGGCACTCACGCATGTGAGCGCCAAATGGGGCTGGGTCCGCGAGTCCCTCCCGGACGGACGCCATGTCCTGCGCCTGTCCTACGGGCGGGTCGACAGCTCGGGGCGCACGGCCTCGCCGGAGCTGCAGCTCAAGGACGACCAGCTGCTGACCCTGGCCATGCGCGATGCCTCGCACCTGCTGGGCGTCGAGCTGCCGCACTCCTGCCTGGTCGACGGCGACGTCGTGCGCTGGGAGCAGGCCATGGCCCGCCCGTCGGCCGGGCACGCCGAGAAGGTCGCAGCCTTCCGCCAGGCCGTGGCGCAGATGCAGGACGTCGCAGCGGTCGGCTCGTGGCTCTCCGGCACCGGGCTGGTCGCCGTCGTGGCGGACACCCGCCGGGAGATCTCCCGCGTGCTGCAGGAGCACGGGGTCACCGAGCCGCCGCCCGCAGAGGCAGCAGCGCACGGGGTCTGAGCCCCGCGCACCACAGCACAGCACGCCGATCGGGCGATTCCGATCGGAGCCCGACGAGAGGAGCAACGCACATGTCCGCTCAGAGCACCGAGCAGTCCCAGGACGTCGAGCAGCAGGGGACCCAGCACTGGGCCGTCTGGTCCGTCTACGCCCGCGACAACGACCGCACCGTGCCGACCCACGAGCAGGAGACGGCCGCCGTCCAGGAGTTCGACGCCCTCGTCGAGCAGCTGGCGGCCGAGGGCATCGTGGTCCGCGGCACCTACGACGTCTCCGGTCAGCGCGAGGACGCCGACATCATGCTGTGGCTGCACGGCCAGGACCCCGCGGCCCTGCAGCTGGCCCTGCGCCGCGCTCGCCGCACCGCGCTGCTGGCCGGCACCCACCAGGTCTGGGCCGCCATGGGCGTCCACCGCGAGGCCGAGTTCACGGCCAACCACTCGCCGTCCTACGCCCGGGGCGTCGCCCCGGAGGCCTGGGTCTGCGTCTACCCGTTCGTGCGCTCGTACGAGTGGTACTGGATGGATCCCGAGGACCGCTCGCGCATGCTGCGCAACCACGGCATGAAGGCCCGCGACTACCCGCAGGTGCTGGCCAACACGATCGCCTGCTTCGGGCTCAACGATTACGAGTGGATGCTTGCCCTGGAGGCCCCCGAGCTGGTGGACCTGGTGGATGTCATGCGCCACTTCCGCAACACCGAGGCCCGGCTGCACGTGCGCGAGGAGACCCCGTTCTACACCGGTCGGCGAGTGAGCACCGCGGACCTGGCCGAGGTGCTGCGATGACCGCGCGAGGAGGCGCCCCGGTGCCGCAGGAGCCCGAGCTCGCGCCGTCGGCGGTGACGATCCCCGGCGGTCGCGCCGTGGACTCCTGGCCGCACCCGGCCCAGGCGCCGCAGCTCTCCCGGGCCCGAGCGCAGGAGCCCGCGGACTGGGATGCGATCGTGCTCTCGTCGTTCGGCGGCCCGGAGGGCCAGGACGACGTCATCCCCTTCCTGCGCAACGTCACCCGGGGCCGCGGCATCCCCGATGACCGGCTCGAGGCCGTGGCAGGGCACTACCGCGCCAACGGCGGGGTCTCGCCGATCAACGCGCAGAACCGCGCGCTGCTGGGCGCGCTCGAGCAGGAGCTGCGCGAGCGCGGGATCGACACCCCCATCACGTGGGCCAATCGCAACTGGGAGCCCTACGTCGCCGATGTCCTGCAGTCCCTGCACGACCAGGGCAGCCGTCGGGTCCTGGTGCTGGCCACCTCCGCGTTCTCCGGCTACTCGTCCTGCCGGCAGTACCGCGAGGACTGGGGAGTGGCCCTCGAGCAGACCGGGCTCGGCGAGCAGATGGTCGTGGGCAAGATCCGCCAGTACTTCGACATGGCCGGGTTCCTGGAGCCGTTCGTCGACGGGCTGCGCGAGGCCCTGCTCCAGCGTGCCGAGCGCGGTCCCCTCAGGATCCTGTTCGCCGCCCACTCCGTGCCGGACACCGACGCCCTGGCCGCCGGCCCCGAGACCATGCGGGAGGGCTTCGCGACCGGCTCGGCCTACGCGGATCAGCTGCTCGCGGCCTCGCGGAAGGTCATGGAGCGCACTCGGGCGCGGCTGCAGGACGAGGGGCTGTCTCTGCCCGAGTCGCTGAGCTGGGATCTGGTGTTCCAGTCGCGTTCGGGTCCGCCGTCCATGCCGTGGCTCGAGCCGGATATCAACGATGCCGTCGAGCAGGCGGCGGATGACGGCGCAGGCTCCGTGATCGTGGTCCCGATCGGCTTCGTGTCCGATCACATGGAGGTGCTCTGGGACCTCGACACCGAGGCCCGCGAGACCGCGCAGGAGCGCGGCCTGGGCTTTGCGCGCACACCGACTCCGGGGACCCATCCGGCGTTCGTGTCCGGACTCGCGGACCTGATCGAGCAGCGCATGGCCGGGCGCTCAGGCGAGCCCAGGTCCTCCGCGTGCAGCGACGGCACCTGGTTCGACGACTGCCCCGCCGACTGCTGCGTCAAGATCCTGCGCGGCAGCACCGAGCCGCGACCCACGATCGCGCAGAGGCCCGAGGGAGAGCCGATCCCGGTCGGTCTCGACGAGACGGGCCAGGTGGTGCGCGCATGAGCGGGCAGCCCCACGAGACCGATCAGGTAGGCCAGGACATGAGCGAGGCAGAGCGCACCGAGGACCAGCGGCAGCCGGCCGCCGTGCTGAGGGTGGGCACGCGCGGCTCCGCGCTGGCCCGCACCCAGACCACCTGGGCGGCGGACCGGGTGGCCGAGGCCGCCGGGGTCTCCCACGAGCTGGAGATCATCCGCACCGAGGGCGATGTCCTCACAGGATCGCTGGCGACCCTGGGCGGGACCGGCGTGTTCGCGGCGGCTCTGCGCGTGGCGCTGCTCGAGGATCGCGTGGACATGGCCGTGCACTCCCTCAAGGACCTTCCCACGGCACCCACCCCTGGCCTGTCCATCGGCGCGGTGCCTGAGCGCGAGGACCCCCGCGACGCCCTGTGCGCCCGCGACGGCCTGCGCCTCGAGCAGCTGCCCGACGGCGCGAAAGTCGGCACCGGCTCGCCCCGACGGGCCGCTCAGCTGCTGCTGGCCCGCCCGGACCTGCAGATCGTGGACATCCGGGGCAACGTCCCCACCCGCCTGGCGCGCGTTGCCGGGCTGGATCCCGAGGGCCCCGGCGATCTCGACGCCGTGGTCCTGGCCGCCTCCGGCCTGCGCCGACTGGGGCTGCAGGCGCACATCACGGAGGCGCTGGACCCGTCGGTCGTGCTGCCCGCTCCCGGACAGGGGGCGCTGGCCCTCGAGATCCGCACCGAGGTGCTCGAGAGGGATCCAGAGCTCGCCGAGCAGGCCTCCGGCTCCTCACAGGACGCCGTCGCCGCGCAGCGTGCCCGCCCCGGGCAGGACGCGCTCGACAGCGACCTGCTGCAGGGCCTGGCGCGGATCAACCACCTGGAGACCCGCTGGGCCGTGACCGCCGAGCGCGCGCTGCTGGCACGGCTCGAGGCCGGGTGCGCCGCACCGGTGGGCACGCTGGCCACGGTCGAGAACGGCATGCTCACGCTGCGGGTCGCCGTGGCCTCCCCGGACGGGGCCGAGGTCATGCGCCGCACCGAGGCCTCGCACGAGCTGTCCACGGCCGCCGCCCGGGAGCTCGGGCGCCGCGTGGGCGACGGCCTGCTCGCCGACGGCGCGGCCCGACTGGCGGGGCTGGCCTGAGCACGGTGCCCACGGCCTCCCCGTCCCGGGACTCGGCGCGGTTCAGCGCGCCGAGCGGGGGAGCCTGCGCGCAGCCCCCTGCGTCCGGGGCGGCAGGCTCGGGACCGCGCCCGGGCCGGCCAGGGCCGGCGGGGCAGGGGCAGGAGCACCCGTCCCGCTGCGGAGACAGCCCGCTGCGGGGCCGGTCCGTGCTGGTGACTCGCACCCCGGATCGGGCGGCGGAGCTGCTCGAGCTGCTGCGCGAGCGCGGAGCCGAGCCCGTGCTCGTGCCCGTCCAGGAGGCGCAGCCGGTCACCGGCCGGCAGCGCCAGGACCTGTACGAGCTGCTCGAGGCGGCGGTGCAGGGGCCGAGGCCCGCAGTGCCCCCCGGCAGCTGGACGGAGGGCCGCTCGCCGGCACCGGCCGCAGGTTGCCATGGATCCCCGGATCGGGCCGAGCCGCTGTGGCTCGTGGTGACCTCGGCCAACACCGTGCGCGCCCTGCATCGTCTGGGGCTCGAGACGCACGGGCGCGGCCTCGGGGAGCTGCTGGAGCCCGGCATCGAGCGCGGGCTGCGCGTGGCAGCCGTCGGACCGGCCACCGCGGCCGAGCTCGAGAGCCATGCCGTGCCCGTTCATCTGCAGCCCCATCGCACGGCCTCGGCCGCCGGGCTGCTCGAGACCTGGGGGCGGCCGGAGGGCCCGGACACGGCCCTCGCCCCGGTGCGCCCCGGCACCGTGCTGCTGCCCCAATCGGCGGCGGCCTCGCCCGAGCTGACGCGCGGGCTGCAGGAGCTCGGCTGGCAGGTGCGGCGCCGCGACGCCTACCGGATGGCCCCGTGGCCGGCCGAGGATCCCCTGGTCGCAGCACCCGTGGGGCAGCACGATCCGGTGCGCACCGTCGAGCAGGCCCGCTCGGAGCTGGCAGCCGGCGCGATCGACGGCGTGATCCTCACCGCCCCGTCGACCGTCCGTGCGCTGGCAGACGGACTCGTGCGGGCTCCGTCGCCCGCGCTGGCGGCCATCGGGGAGCCCACGCACACCGCCGTCGTCGCACTGGGCCTCGAGGCGGTCGTGGCCGAGTCCACGGCGCCGTCCGGGCTCATCGAAGCACTCGAGCGGGCCGTGGCCGCTCCGCCGGGGCGCCGGCGGCCCGCCCCACCCCAGGACATCGCCCCATCAGCACAGGAGGAATGACATGAACGATCGCATCGATCCCAGCGCAGCAGCCGAGACTCCGCGCAGCCGCCGCTTCAGCGTCGATCTGCCGCACCGCCCGCGGCGCCTGCGCCAGTCCGAGACCATGCGCCGCCACGTGCGCGAGACCCGCCTGCACCCGTCGCAGCTGATCCTGCCGGTCTTCGTGAAGGAGGGGCTGCAGGAGCCGGTCGAGATCGCCTCCATGCCCGGGGTGGTGCAGCACAGCATGGACTCGCTGCGCCGTGCGGCCGCCGAGGCGGTCGAGCTCGGGCTCGGCGGCATCATGATCTTCGGCGTCCCGGCCATCCTGGACGCCCGGGGCTCGGGCCTCATCGATCCCGAGGGGATCCTCAACCGTGCACTGGGCGAGGTCCGCGACGAGGTCGGCGACGACCTCCTGGTGATGGCCGACCTGTGCCTTGACGAGTTCACCGACCACGGGCACTGCGGCGTGCTGGACGACCAGGGCCGCGTCGACAACGATGCGACTCTCGAGATCTACGCGCAGGCCGCCGTGGCCCAAGCCCGGGCCGGGGCCCACGTGCTGGCCCCGTCCGGGATGATGGACGGGCAGGTGGGCGTCATCCGCGACGCCCTGGATGCCGCCGGTCATCAGGACACCGTGGTGCTGGCCTACGCCGTGAAGTACTCCTCGGCGTTCTACGGCCCGTTCCGCGAGGCCGTCGACTCGGCGCTGACCGGCGATCGCAAGACCTACCAGATGGATTCCGCCAACCGGCGCGAGGCCTTCCGGGAGCTCGAGCTGGACCTGGCCGAGGGTGCGGACATGGTCATGGTCAAGCCGGCCATGTCCTACCTCGATATCCTGAGGGAGGTCGCCGACCAGTCGCCGGTGCCGGTGTCCGCCTACCAGATCTCCGGGGAGTACGCGATGATCCAGGCGGCCTCGGCCAACGGCTGGATCGACCGCCGCGGTGCGGCCCAGGAGTCGGTGCTCTCGATCATCCGCGCCGGCGCCGATACCGTGCTGACCTACTTCGCAACTGACCTGGCCCGCTGGTGGCGCGAGGACAACGGCCTGAGCTGACAGGCCCCAGACGACACGACGACCACAGCGGAAGCCATCGGCCGCGCCCAGCCGCGCCGCCGCCGGCTTTCGAGACATCGCTTCCGAAAGGACCCCATGACCGTCTCCGAAGAGCTCTTCGAGCGCTCCCGCCGCGTGATCCCCGGAGGGGTGAACTCGCCCGTGCGCGCGTTCGCCTCCGTCGGGGGGACCCCGCCGTACATCTCCGCGGCTCGCGGGCCGTACCTGGCCGATGCCGATGGCCGCGAGTTCGTCGATCTCGTGGGGTCGTGGGGACCGGCGCTGGTCGGCCACGCGCACCCGGTCGTGCTGGAGGCCGTGCACGCTGCCGTCGAGAAGGGCCTGTCCTTCGGCGCCTCCACGCGCGGTGAGACCGAGCTGGCCGAGCACCTGGTGCAGCGCGTCCCGGCGCTGGATGAGATCCGCATGGTCTCCACCGGCACCGAGGCCACCATGACCGCACTGCGCCTGGCCCGCGGCGTGACCGGACGCGACCTCGTGATCAAGTTCGCCGGCTGCTACCACGGCCATGTGGACTCGCTGCTCTCGGAGGCCGGCTCCGGTGTGGCCACCCTGTCGCTGCCCGGTTCGGCCGGCGTCACCGAGGCCACGGCGGCCGAGACCCTCGTACTCCCGTACAACGACCTCGACGCCGTGCGCGAGGCTTTCGCCGCCCACGAGGGGCGCATCGCCGCCGTGATCACCGAGGCCTCCCCTGCCAACATGGGCGTGGTCCCGCCGGATCCGGGATTCAACGCGGGCCTGCGGGAGATCACCCGGGCCAACGGGGCCCTGATGATCTTCGACGAGGTCCTCACCGGATTCCGCGTGGACCCCGCCGGCTACTGGGGCCTGACCTCGCCGCAGGAAGGCGGCTGGGAGCCGGACATCTTCACGTTCGGCAAGGTCATAGGGGGCGGTCTGCCGGTGGCGGCACTGGGCGGGCGCCGCGAGATCATGGAGCACCTGGCCCCCACCGGCCCCGTCTACCAGGCCGGCACGCTGTCCGGGAACCCGGTGGCCATGGCCGCCGGGCTGGCCACGCTGCAGCTGGCCGACGACGACTGCTACCGGACGATCGACCGTCTCTCCGAGCAGCTGCGCGGCGAAGTCTCCTCGGCGCTGTCCGCCGCAGGAGTCGACCACTCGATCCAGAACGCCGGTTCGCTGTTCTCGGTGACCTTCGGGACCTCGGAGCGCCCGGTGCGCACCTACGCGGATGCCAAGTCCCAGGAGGTCTACCGCTGGGCGCCGTTCTTCCGCGCCATGCTGGAGCAGGGCGTGTACCTGCCGCCGTCGGTGTTCGAGGCCTGGTTCCTCTCCGCAGCGCACGACGAGACCGCCATGCAGCGGATCATCGACGCGCTGCCCAAGGCCGCCGAGGCTGCCGCCCAGGCGCAGCCCGTCCAGGGCTGATCGGCTCCGGGCCCAGCTTCACGGACATGACAGCGCCCCGGTCCCTTCCGCATCGCGGAGCGGACCGGGGCGCTGTGCGTCGGCGACGCGTCAGTTCTTGTCGCCCAGGACGTTGTCCTTGGCGTCCTTCAGGTTCTCGCCGGCCTGCTTCAGGTTCGAGGAGTTCTCCTGCTGCTCGCCGGCTCCCTGCAGGCGCTCGTCGCCGGTGGCCTCGCCGAGCTTCTGCTTGGCCTGGCCCGAGGCTTCCTCGGCCTTGTTGCTGATCTTGTCACCGAGTCCCATGGGAACCTCCTGTGCTCTGCTGTCGACCGGAAGGCCGACGGGGAATCCGAAGTCTACTGCGGGAACCCGACCTGCGGCAGTCCTGCTGGGATCATCCCTGCAGGTCGCGCACCGGCCAGGTGCCGTCGATGACGATGCTGGGGTCCTGACGACGGCTGCGCAGGAACTCCTGGAAGTCGGCGGCCTGCTCGGCGGACCATTCGATCTGCTGCCGGTGGATCTGCGGGGCGCCCACGCGCAGCTCGGCGAACTCCTCGGCCAGACGACGCCCGACCTGCTCGGCGGCCAGGGCGTCCGCCCCGGAGGTGTGCGCCTCCTCCAGGTCCACCTCATAGGCCTCGGACAGAGCCACCAGCGTGCGCTTGCCGCGCCATCTCACCCGCACGTGCTTGTGCATCACGTAGGGGTCCAGCACCGGGAAGGCCTCCGGGGCCTGCAGCCCGTGGCGTCGGGCCTCGGCGGCCAGGACCGTGAAGTCGTAGGACGCGTTGAAGGCCAGCACGGGGATCCCGCGCTCCAGCAGATCGGCGACGGCGGCCACGATCTCCGGGACCACCTCCGCCGCCGGACGGCCGTGCTCGCGAGCGTGCTCGGTCGAGATGCCGTGCACGGCCGCAGCGCCCTCCGGAATCTCCACGCCGGGATCTGCGAGCCAGTCCCAGCGCTGGAGGATCTCGCCCCGGGCATCGATCAGCAGCAGCGAGGCGGTCACGATGCGGCACTCGTGGGCGTCCTTGCCCGTGGTCTCCAGGTCGAAAGCCGCTCGCGGCAGCTCGGTCCAGGGGGTGCCAGGGTCCTGCGGGGCCCGTGCCTTGTGGTCGGATCGCGGCGCCACAGCATCGGCGGGCGCCGCGCTCGCGGCGGGTGCGCTCGGTCGATCCCCGGCACCGGTCGATGCCGCGGGGGTGTCGAACAGCGACAGCTGGGCCTCCTGGGCCTCGGGCTGGGAGGGGCTCGCCGGGCTGCTGCCCGACGGGGTCGGAAGATCGAAGAGCGGATCGGTCTGCTTGGACGGATCGGGTCTGCTGGCCATGCCGACACCGTACGGAGCCGCTCCGACAGCACTGGGCCGGCGGCTTGTTCCGGCGCGATGCGGCCGATGGCGATGCCGATGCCGCTGAGGTCGGGGCCTCGGGGGCCGCGGCGCACCTGCCGCCCGAGATGGCCTTGTGCTGTCAGAGCGCTGTGGTGCGATGTGGTCATGTCCCAGCAGCGGCCGTCGCATCCCCCCGAGTCCGTCGTCGATCTCTCCGCGTCGCGCTCGGCCTGGCGCCTGGTCCCGGCCGAGCGCAGCTCGCTCGTGCTCCCGGAGCTCTCAGCCCTGGATCGCGATCAGCGGGAGATCGCCGAGCTGGCCGGCGGCTGCGGCCCGCAGCTCGTGCTGGGGGCGCCGGGCACGGGCCGGACCACGGCCCTGCTCTCGCTGGCCGCCCGCAGGCTGCGCGAGGGCCTGCCCGCGGACCGGCTGCTCGTGCTCACCCCGTCGCGCGCCGCGGCCGCCCGCGCCAGGGACACGCTGACCGCCACCGCGGCCACCACCATGACCTCTCCGCCGGTGCGGGCGTGGCAGGCCTACGCCTTCGACCTCCTGCGCCGGGCTCAGGCGGAAGGACTGCTGCCGGGGGTCGAGCAGCCGCCCCAGCTGCTGTCGGGACCGGAGCAGGACGTCCTGCTCAAGGAGCTGATGGCCGGTCACCGCAGCGGCCACGGCGCCGCCGTCGTGTGGCCGCCGGATCTCTCGGAGGCCGTCGGCACGCGCGGCTTCCGCCAGGAGGTCCGCGATCTCTTCGACCGCGTGTGCGAGCACGGGCTGTCCCCGGAGGACCTCGAGCAGCTGGGGCACCAGATGCAGCGACCGGACTGGATCGCCGCCTCCGTGCTGCGCCGGGAGTACCTGCGCGTGCGCCGCCTGCGCATGCCGGAGGCCTTCGACCCCGCGGCCCTGGTGAGCGAGGCCTGCCGGGTCCTCGTGGAGCACCCCGACTTCCTCCACCGGGAGCAGCAGCGGCTCGAGCTCGTGGTGATCGACGACCTCCAGGAGGCCACGCCGTCGATCCACCGTCTGCTGGAGGTGCTGTGCCGGGGCCGGGACGTCGTGATCGCGGCGTCGCCGGACACCGTCGTGCAGGGGTTCCGCGGTGCTCGCCCGGACCTGCTGCGCGGACTCGACGACCGCCTGGGCACCCCGCAGCGGCCCCTCACGCGTCGCGTCCTGGGCACCGGGCACCGCATGCCCCCGGCCATCCAGCTGGCTTGGCAGCGCGCGGCTCAGCGGATCCCCGCTCTCGAGACCGCCCTGGGGGCCCGCCGTCCTCGTCCCGTGCCGCCGGGGGGCGATCCGGAGGCGGAAGAGCTGCCGCAGGCGGTCCTGCTCGGCTCGGCCGCGCAGGAGGCGCGCTGGATCGGCCACGCCATCCTCGAGCGCCATCTGCTGCAGGGCGTGGCGCTGCAGGACATCGCCGTGATCGTGCGCTCGAGCGATCGCCTGCAGTCCCTGCAGCGCCACCTCACGGCTCTCGGAGTGCCGGTGACCACTTCGGCAGCCGAGACTCCCGTCCGGGATGAGTCCGCGGTGCGTCCCCTGCTGTCCGCGCTGCGGCTGATCGTGGCGGAGCGCTCGGCGGCCCAGCACGATCAGGAGCTGGAGCGCGAGCAGCCGGGCCCCGAATCGCTGCGATCCGATGCCCCGGACGCGCCGCGGGCCTCGGAGACGGGAGAGGGGACCGCGCAGAGCAGCGCCGTGCTGGAGGCGCACGAGGCCGTCGAGCTGCTCAGCTCCCGGATCGGAGGCGCTTCGGCCATGGACCTGCGCCGCCTGCGCCAGCGCCTGCGAGCCCACGAGCTGCGCAGCGGCGGAGGACGCAGCTCGGACCAGCTGCTCGTGGAGGCGCTGCTGGACCCCACCGTCATGGAGGATGCAGGCGTCAGGGCCGCCCCGGCGCGTCGTGTCGCCCGGATGCTCCAAGCCGGGCGCACCGCGCTGCGTGCCGACGGGGCCACCGCCGAGACGGTCCTCTGGGCGCTGTGGGAGGCCTCCGGAGTGGCAGGACGCTGGCAGCGCACCGCCCTGGCCGGCGGTCCGGAGGGCCAGCGGGCCGATCGCGATCTCGATGCCGTGGTCGCGCTGTTCGGCACGGCCGAGCGCTTCGCCGATCACCGCCCGGGAGCCGGGTCGCAGGAGTTCCTGGACTTCTTGGAGCATCAGGACCTGCCCATGGACACCCTCGCCGCCCGCGCCCCCACGGGGGCCTCCGTGGAGATCATGACTCCGGCCACCGCAGCCGGTCGCGGCTGGCCGGTCGTGTTCATCGCGGGCCTCCAGGAGGGCAGGTGGCCCAACACGACGCTTCGTGGGCAGCTGCTGGGAGCCCAGCGCCTCTCGGACGCCGTCGAGCTCGGCGTGGAGGTCGCCGCTCAGGCCAGCCCCGCCGCCCGGCTCACGGAGGTCCGCCACGACGAGCTGAGGCAGTTCGCCACAGCCGTCTCCCGTGCCTCGCGCGAGCTGATCGCCACGGCCGTGTCTTCCGAGGAGGAGAACCCCTCGGAGTTCCTGGACATCGTGGATCCGTGGGATCCCTCGCTGCACCCGGAGGCCGCCCACCGGGCACGTCCCGTGCACACCGCGCCGCGTCCTCCCACGCTGCGGGCCCTGACCGCCGAGCTGCGCCGGGTGCTCCAGCAGGGGACGGCCTCGCAGGAGCAGAGGGAGGCGGCGGCACAGCTGCTGCACCGCTTCGCCTCCTCGCCCGAGCCCGTGGACGGGGCGGCCCCGCACCAGTGGTGGGGCCTGCTGCCGCTGTCGTCCACGCAGGAGGTCCTGGACCCGCAGCAGCCGGTTCCGCTGTCTCCTTCGCGCCTCGAGACCATCCAGCGCTCGCCGCTGGACTGGTATGTGGCCACGGCTCGTGCCGAGGAGGCCTCGGATGCGGCGCGCTCGGTCGGCACCCTGGTCCACTCGATCGCAGAGCAGTCCCCAGAAGGCACCGGCGATCAGCTCGCGGCGCAGATCCACCGCAGGTGGAGGGAGCTCGGGCTGCCGGAGACCTGGGAATCAGACCTGCTCAAGGAGCGGGCCGAGACCATGCTGCGCAGATTCGCCCAGTACGTGATCCAGGCTCGCAAGGACGAGCACCGCCGCCTGGCCCTCGTGGAGGGGGGCTTCCAGGTCCTCATCCACGGCCGCGCCCGCGATGCCCTGCTGCGCGGTCGGGTGGATCGCCTGGAGATCGATGACCAGGGCCGTTTCGTGGTGGTCGACCTCAAGACGGGGCGCAGCGCACCTGCCACCAAGGATCTGCCCGAGCATCCTCAGCTGCTGGCCTATCAGGCGGCGCTGGCGGCCGGTGCCGGTCAGGCCATGGTCGAGGAGCAGCAGCGCGGCATCCGGCAGAGCACGGATGCGGAAGGGCTGAAGCCGGAGCCGAGCGAGCCCCTGGTGCTGCGGGAAGGGCCCCTTCAGCATCTGCCCGGCGGTGCGCTGCTGGTCCAGCTGGGCGTGGACAGGGTCAACGTCAGCACGCAGCTGCAGGACGGGCTCACCGAGGAAGGCGGCGTGCAGGTCCGCGAGCTGGTCTCGGCCGCTGCGGATCTGGTGGCAGGGGACCGCTTCCTGGCCAGTCACACCGCAGGGTCGAACACGGGCCACGGCGGGATCGGCTGCAGCCTCCCGGAGATCTGCCCGCTGTGCGCCGAGGGACGGCAGGTCACCGAATGAGCGTCTCCGCCGCCTCCAGCGGCCGCTCGCCGCACGAGCCGAACCACGACCAGACCCAGAAGGAGCCCGGCATGGCCTTCGAGCACGACTCCCGCCCCCAGACGTCGTCATCCGAGGATGCGTCGTGGTCAGGCGAACCGGAGTCCGCAGCGTCGTCCTCGCCCGCCGGGGCGTCGGAGCCCGGGGTCTGCGCTGCAGGACCCGGGGCGATGAAGGGCGATGGATCCCCGCACCCGTACCTGGGCGTCGAGCCGCGCTGGAGCCCCCAGGAGCTGGCGGAGGCGCTGGGCGGCAACAGGCCCACCGAGCAGCAGGCGGAGGTGATCGCCGCGCCGCTGACCCCGCGGCTCGTGGTCGCCGGTGCCGGCTCGGGCAAGACCGCCACCATGGTCGACCGGGTCGTGTGGCTCGTGGCCAACGGCATCGTGCGCGCGGATCAGGTGCTGGGCGTGACCTTCACCCGCAAGGCCGCCGGTGAGCTGCGCGACCGCGTGCGGGGCCGACTGGGTGTGCTGCGCTCCAAGGGCCTCGTCGTGCCCGGACCGGAGGACCCCTCCGAGCTCTCAGCGGCCGACGCGGACCGCGGCGCCTCCGCCGGCCAGGGGGACACCGCGCCCGTGCTCGAGCCCACGGTGCTGACCTACCACTCGTATGCCAGCACGCTCGTGCGCACCTACGGGCTGCGGATCGGCCTGGAGCCGGAGACCGCGCTGCTCGGCCCGGCCCAGGCCTGGCAGATCGCCTCGCGGGTCGTGGAGTCCTGGGACGGTGAGGTCCCGTCCGATCTGAAGATGTCCACGGCGGTCGAGCAGGTCCACGCGCTGTCCTCGGGCGCCGCGGAGCACCTGCTGGACCTCGACGAGATCCGGCGGCGCACGGCTCGGCTCGGGCAGGCCATGCTCGAGACCCCGCCGCGACCGGGGGGCAAGAAGAAGAAGGTCACCAAGGACACCCAGGAAGCCGCGGGCCGCCTGCTGCGCACCGGCGTGCTGTGCCGCATGGCGCAGCGCTATCAGCAGGCCAAGCAGGAGGCCGAGGTCATGGACTTCGGCGATCTGCTCAGCCATGCGGCGCGTCTTGCCCAGGAGGATCGGACCTGCGGCGCCTCGGAGCGGGAGCGCTACCGCGTGGTGCTGCTCGACGAGTTCCAGGACACCTCGCACGCGCAGATGAAGATCTTCGCCGAGCTCTTCGGCCAGGGCCATTCCGTGATGGCGGTCGGGGACCCCCAGCAGTCGATCTACGGCTTCCGCGGAGCCTCTGCCGGACAGCTCTTCGGCTTCAGCGACCATTTCCCGGCCCCCGGCGATCCCCAGGACGCCGTCTCCTTCCTGACCACCGCCTGGCGGAACGACACCGCGATCCTCGACGTCGCCAACAGCGCTGCCGAGCCCCTGCGCACTCCGCCCCCGTGGAGCACCGGCAGCGCCGGACAGGGGCTGAAGAAGGTCCCCGGCCTGGACCCGCGCCCAGAGGCAGATCGCGGGCAGGTCCTGCTGTCCCGGCACCGCTCGGATCAGGACGAGGCCGTCGCCATCGCGGACGACATCCTGGCCGCGCGCGGCCGGGTCCGCGAGGACCAGGAGCTTCCCACCACGGCGGTGCTGTGCCGCCGCCGCTCCCAGTTCGAGCCCGTGCGCCGCGAGCTGATCGCACGGGGGATCCCGGTGGAGGTCGTCGGGATCGGCGGTCTGCTGCAGGTCCCGGAGGTCGTCGACATCGTGGCCACGCTGCGGGTGCTCACCGATCCCGGTCGCTCGGACTCCCTGGCCCGACTGCTGACCGGAGCCCGCTGGCGGCTGGGCGCCCACGACCTCGCCGCTCTCGGCGACTGGGCCGGGCACCTCGAGCGGCGCCGCAGCGCTGCGGCGGACATGGGCCTGATCGAGGACATCGACTCGCCAGGCGACCCTGAGGACGCGGTGCAGGGATCGCCCCAGGAGGACGTCCTGGTCGAACCGGACCGGGTAGACGCCGCCTCCCTCGTGGAGGCCGTGGAGACCCTGCCGCGCACGGACTGGATCTCCGGAGCCGGACGCAGCCTCAGCGAGACCGGCCGTCAGCGACTCATCGCCTTCGCCGAGGAGCTGGCCGAGCTGCGGACCTGGCTCTCCGAGGACCTGGCCACCATCATCTCGGTGATCGAGCGGACCCTCGGTCTGGACATCGAGGTCGCCGCCCGCCCGGACGCTCGAGCCGCGCAGGGCCGCCGCGACCTGGACGCCTTCCTGGACCTGGCGGCGTCGTTCAGCTCGGCCAGCGCCACGCAGGACGTCGGGGCGTTCCTGGCGTGGCTGGACATCGCCTCCCGCGAGGAGAAGCTCGACACCGCCCCGCCGGAGCCTGCTCGGGGTGCGGTGCAGCTGCTGACCGTCCACGCCTCCAAGGGGCTGGAATGGGATCACGTGCACGTGCCGGGCATGAACCAGTCGCACTTCCCCATGACCCGGGACACCCGCTGGACCAAGAACCCCTCGGACGTCCCCTGGCCGCTGCGCGGGGACCGGGCATTCCTTCCGCAGTGGAGCGAGGACACCTCGGATCTCGACGCCCTCAGCGACTCCCTGGCGCAGTTCCAGGAGGATGCCGCCCAGCATGCCGAGGCCGAGGAGCGCCGCCTGGCCTACGTGGCCTTCACCCGTGCCAGGAGCCGCCTGCACCTGTCCTCGAACGCATTCTCTGGTTCGGCCGCCACGCGGCGGACGCCGTCGCGCTTCCTCCTGGAGCTTTTGCCGCTGAGCGGTCAGCAGGGCCTGGAGATCGCGCGGGAGGCCGCCCAGGAGAAGGCCTTCGACTCCGCGCCGGTCGAGCTGCCCCAGGACGACCAGCACCGGAGCATCGACGGGATCGAGCTCGTCGGCTGGGAGGATGTCGCCGCGGACGAGAGGAACCCCGAGCAGTCGCGACGCCTGTGGGCGGCCTGGCCGTACGACCCCCTCGAGGGCCCTGAGGTCCTGGAGACGCGCGGCGAGCAGGCCCAGGCTCCCATCGACCCGGATCAGCCCGGCGTGCAGAGGCAACCGGCCCCGCAGGCCGGGCGACGCGCCCGGGTGGAGGCCGCCGCTCACCGGGTGAGCGAGCAGTCCGAGACCGACCACGCGGAGATCGAGCGCCTGGAGGCCGAGCAGAGCCGCCGGGATCCGCAGATCCAGCGCTGGTTCGAGGAGGCGCGCATCCTGCTGGCCGCCCACGAGACCCGCAGCGAGGTCCAGGAGCTGGCCCTGCCCTCGCACCTGTCGGCCTCCACGGTGGTCGAGCTGGGCCGTGACCCGCAGGCGGTCGCCGCGCAGTTCCGCCGACCCATGCCGCGTCGCCCAGGCATGGCCGCGCGCGCCGGAACGGCCTTCCACTCGTGGGTCGAGGACCACTTCCAGTCCTCGGCGATCTTCGACCTGGACGAGGTCCCCGCGGAGGACGACTTCGTGGACGAGTCCTACGACCTCCCGCGCCTGGCCGAGACCTTCCGGGCAGGTGAGTGGGGAAACCGGCAGCCGTGGTCGGTCGAGCACCCCATCGAGACGCCGATCTCCGGGGTCACCATCCGCGGCCGGATCGACGCCGTCTTCCGCACTGAGGACGGCCGCTGGGAGCTCGTGGACTGGAAGACCGGAGCCGTGCCGGCCCAGAGAGAGCTGGCGCGTCGAGCCGTGCAGCTGGCCGTCTACCGCCTCGGCTGGTCACGACTGCAGGGCGTGCCGATCGAGGACGTCTCGGCGGCGTTCTACTTCGTCTCCGAGGACCGGACGATCCGCCCGCACGACCTGGCGGATGAGCAGCAGCTCGAGCGGATGGTGAGCCGGGCCTTCGGCTGAGGACCTCGCCCCGGGTCGCAGCCCCTCGGGCCGCGCGGAGCCCGCAGTCATGGTCCTCCGCAGTGGGCGACGCCGCCGCGGTCTCGGCCCTGGCTCTCAGTCCTGCGAGGTCCCGGGGTCGGGTCGGCGCAGCGGGGTGACGGTGGCCCCGGTGTGCGGGTCGGCGGCGGGACTCTCGTCCTTCGCGCCGGAAGGCTCAGGGGAGTCGTCGTCCGCCAGAGGCTCGGCCGTGCCGACTCCTGCGTCGTCGGCGGGATCCGAGAACAGCGAGTCCCGGTTCAGGCCGTGGAGGCCGGTGGCCGTGAAGGAGTCCTCCTCGGCGCGCTGCCGGGAGGCGCGGGCATGCTCGGTGCGGGCCTCGATCGACTGCTCGGCCTCGGCTCCGCATGTGGCCGAGAGCTCCCGGTCGTAGGCCTCCACGTCCTTCTCCAGGATGCGCAGCATGGACTCGGCGTCGGCGACCAGCTCCGGCAGATCCCGTGAGACGCCCCGCACGAGCCAGCGGGCCAGGGCGAACTCGGCCTCCAGATGCGCGCGGCGCAGCAGGTGCGGGTCCGGCGCGGCGGGGGTGTGCCGGGAGTACTCCGCGACCACGGCGGCGGCGAACGACGGGTCGCTGGCCCCGATCAGCCAGGCGAAGTCGTCGGCGGGATCGCCCACGTGCACGTCCGACCAGCCGGTGACGGCCGTGATCCGGTTGCCCTCCACGGTCAGATTGTCCTCGTGGAGGTCGCCGTGGATCACATGGGTGGAGAAGCGCCACAGCGTGCGGTCCTCCAGCGCATCCTCCCAGCGCCGCAGCAGAGCCGCGGGGATGCGTCCGGTGGTCGCTGCCTGGTCGAGCTCGCTGAGCCGGCGCCGGCGGCACTGCTCCGAGCTGTAGGCGGGCAGATCGGCGTCCATGACCATGGCGCGCGGCAGCGAGTGGATCGCGGCGATCAGCTGGCCCAGCTGCGCGGCGGCCTGCGGCACGGGCTCGGCGCTCGGGGGCTGCGGTCGCGCCGGCGGAGCGTCGGCCAGGTCCATGAGGTCGTCGATCGGCACCGGGCCACCGGGAAGGTGCGAGTACACGAACAGGCGCCGTCCGCGGTCCTCGACCGAGCCCACGACGGTGGGCATGTGGAACGGCAGCTTGGCGCGCAGCGCCGGGCTGAACGAACTGAGAACGGCGTGTTCGGAGGCCAGGCGCATGGAGGCCTCGTCGGTCAGCGAGCTGCGCACGCGCCACCGGCGCTGCGAGGCATCGACGACCACGGCGGAGCGGAAGTCGGCGTCGTCGTCGGGGGAGGGGGCCACACCCGCAGGGCGCAGCCCGGGGACGGCCGCGGCCGCCGCGGCCGCAAGGTGCTCCAGGGACGATGTCATGCAGGCAACCCTACAAGCGCATCCTGGTCGCTTCCCGCGCACGACGACCGCGTCCCGCCTCGCTCCACAGCGCCCTCCTGCTCAGCGGGGCCCGAGCGATCTCCACCGCTTCCCGGTGGGGGCATCAGGGCACGCGACGGGCCGCGATGCGTCGTCAGCTGCGGGCTCTACAGTGGTCGCGTGCCCACAGACCAGACCCGCCATACACCTTCGGCCCACGATCACCAGGCGCCCGGCACCTCCTCGGGGCCGGACTTCGATCGTCTGGACCCCTCGTTCATGCTCTCCACGGAGGCGCTGGACCGGCGCGCGGTCGAGCGCGAGCGCACGGATCTGCGCCGCGGCGCCCGGCTCGTGCTCGTGATGCTCGGCGGGCGGCTTCCCCTGCGCGGGGACCGCCTGGTGCTGCTGGAGCGCTCGCAGCTGCCGGAGCTTCCGGCTGATCCCGCCCGGCCGGAGGTCTTCCTGGGGGAGGTCGCCGCCGCCGCCGTGCTGCCGGACGAGGAGCATGATCCGCAGCAGCGCGTGGGAGTCACCGTGCGCGCCCTGGACGATTCCCAGTCCGCTCTGCAGGACACCACCCACGGCGTGGTCGACGAGCTCGGCCAGCAGATCGCGGCCGTCCAGGCCCAGCTCGACACCGCTGCCCCGGGGCATCAGTGGCAGGGGCTGCGTCAGGCGGCCCTGTCCATGATCGGCCGGTCCCCGGAGGACGAGGCGCTGGCGGTGGCCGCTCAGGCCGCCATGGCCTGGCATCTGGACCACCCCCGCTGCCCGCGCTGCGGCGAGGTCACGGAGGTCGCGCGCTCGGGCTGGATACGCGTCTGCCCGCAGGACTCCTCCCTGCACTTCCCCCGCACCGATCCCGCGATCATCGTGGCCGTCACCGACGGCGAGCCCGGAAGCGACCAGGAGCGCCTGCTGCTGGGCCGCGCGGCGGCCTGGCCGGAGGGCCGCTTCTCCACGCTGGCTGGGTTCGTGGAGCCGGGGGAGTCGATCGATCAGGCGGTGCGCCGCGAGATCCAGGAGGAGTCCGGGGCGGACGTGGGCGATGTCCGCATCCTGGGCTCCCAGCCGTGGCCGTTCCCGCGATCGCTGATGATCGGCTGCACCGCGCGCCTGCAGGGCGGGCAGGTCGCCCCGGACGGCGAGGAGATCGCCGAGCTGCGCTGGGTGACCCGCGAGCAGCTGCGCCGCACCTCGGAGGTCGGTGAGCTGCTTCTGCCCGGGCGGATCTCCATCGCCCGCTCCCTGATCGAGCACTGGAACGGCAGCCCTCTGACGGGGGCCGAATGGTGAGCCTGGAGCACCTCGAGCGCGAGATCGTCCCGGACGCCGCCTCCGCGGCACTGTTCGCGCTGCCGGAGACCGAGCAGCTTCCTCTCGAGGAGCGCATCCTCGAAGGCCTGGATCCCGAGCAGCGCGAGGCCGCCACGGCCCTGCGCGGACCGGTGTGCCTGCTGGCCGGCGCGGGCACCGGCAAGACCCGGGCCATCACCCACCGGATCGCCTACGGGATCGCCGTGGGGGTCTACATCCCCCAGAAGGTCCTGGCCCTGACCTTCACGGCCCGGGCCGCCCACGAGATGCGCGATCGCCTGCGTCTGCTGGGCGCGGAGGGCGTGCAGGCCCGGACGTTCCACTCGGCGGCCCTGCGCCAGCTGCAGTACTTCTGGCCCCAGGCCGTCGGCGGCTCCATCCCGGACCTGGTCACGCACAAGGCGCGGCTGATCGCGGAGGCGGCCGGCTCCATGCGCCTGAGCAGCGACCTCGCGGCGATCCGCGACCTGTCGGGGGAGATCGAGCGCGCCCGGGCGCTGCTGCTCGTGCCGGACATGTACCCGGATGCCATCGCCCGAGAGGCCGCGGCCGGCTCCGTCCGGGACCTGCCCGGCGGGCACAGCGCCACTACGATCCAGCGGCTGTGGCAGACCTACGAGGATCTCAAGACCGACCGGAACCTGATCGACTTCGAGGACGTGCTGGCCATCATGACCGGCATCCTCGAGGAGGACCAGCGGATCGCGGCGGCTGTGCGGGCGCAGTACCAGCACTTCGTGGTCGACGAGTACCAGGACGTCTCGCCGCTGCAGCAGCGCCTCCTGGACGCCTGGCTCGGCCCGCGCGACGACCTGTGCGTGGTGGGCGATGCCTCCCAGACCATCTACTCGTTCACGGGCGCCACGTCTCGGCACCTGCTCGAGTTCCCGGCGCGCTACGAATCCGCCCGGGTGATCCGCCTGGTGCGCGACTACCGCTCCACCCCGCAGATCGTGGACACGGCCAATCGCCTGCTCAGTGCGCGTCGTGCCGGCCCGGATTCGACCGAGGGGCTGTGGGCCGAGCCCCTGCGCCTGGTGGGGCAGCGCGCCGCCGGTCCCGTCCCGGACTGGCACGAGTACCAGGACGATCAGGCCGAGGCCCAGGGCACCGCCGTGCGCATCCAGGACCTGCTCCAGGACGGCGTCCCGGCCACCGAGATCGCCGTGCTCTACCGCACCAATGGGCAGGCCCAGGCCTTCGAGACCGCACTGGCCGATGCCGGCATCGGCTTCCGGCTGCGCGGCACCGAGCAGTTCTTCCGCCGTCCGGAGGTGCGCCAGGCCATGGTGCAGATCCGCTCCGCGGCAGGGGCCGAGGCGGAGTCCGGAACCGGCGCCGTGGCCCAGCAGGTCCGGGACATGCTGCGCTCGCTGGGCTGGTCGCAGCACGCCCCGCGCACCGTGGGCAGCACGCGGGAGAAGTGGGAGTCCATGGCGGCGCTGGTGGACATGACGGACCGCCTGGCCGCCGCGCACACCGAATCGCTCCAGGCCGCTCAGCGCGCCGGGACGGAGGGCCCCGGCCCGTTCACCCTGCGGCACGTGGCCGAGGAGCTGGGTCGTCGGGCCGTGGCCCAGGACGCGCCCCCGGTCGAGGGGGTCACCCTGGCCTCCCTGCACTCGGCCAAGGGCCTGGAGTGGGACGCGGTCTTCCTGACGGGGCTGTCGGAGGGGCTCATGCCGATCACGTTCGCCGAGACCTCGGACGAGATCGACGAGGAGCGCCGACTGCTCTACGTCGGCATCACCCGTGCCCGCGAGCAGCTGGTGCTCTCGTGCTCAGCCTCGCGGACCCCGGGCGGACGCGCCAACCGGCGCCCGTCGCGCTTCCTGAAGGACCTCCTGCCCACCCGCTGAGCCGCGTCCGGCAGCCGATCCGCCGGGCGCAGTTCACACGCGGCACAGGTCGCAGGCGGATCCGGGCGGCTCGGACACGGCGGTGCGGGTGCTGAAGGGGTGCCCGGGACCGAGCAGCCACCGCCGCGGCGACTTCTGCTGCGGCTCCTCGGGCTCCAGGGCGGCGGCCAGCACCGCCTGGACGACCATTCCCGCTGCCCACGCCGTATGAGCGGGCGCCGCTGCGCGCATGGCCATCAGCGGCCCAGGCCGGTCCACCTGCTGCGCGCCGTCCTGGTGGGCGTGCTCGGCGATCCGCTGCAGGCACTGCTGGCAGGGGCGCCGGTGCCAGGCGCCGGTCTGCTCAAGGACCGCGGCGCTGAGCCCCGCGAGCTCGGGCAGCTGCAGCACCTCCACCAGTGGCACCCCGTCCGGCAGTCTCAGATGGTCGCCGGGCACCTCGAGCCGGAGCCCCTCCTGCGCGGCAGCGCGCAGCCGGGAGGCCCGCAGCACCACACGGCCGGGTCGGGCGTCGGTGAGGACATCATCGGTCCAGGTCACCGGGGCTGCGAGCGCGTTGGCCGCCCGGATGCGCCGGCGCGTGCACAGGTCCCGGGGCAGTCCCACCTCGGTCGAGTCGAAGGAGCCTGCGCGGGCATCCGCCCAGGTGACCCAGCCGTCGTCGGCCACGGTGAAGCCGCGCACCCCGCACCCGGCCAGCATCACGGCCGCGGCCGCCGTGAGGGGGCTCAGGCCCAGCAGCAGCACGCGCATGTCGCACACGGCCGCGCCCAGACGCAGGTGCGTGGTGCTGGAGCGGGGCATGAGCAGCGGGTCGAGCCGTGCCGGTGCGGCGGGCACGGGGGCTGTGGGCAGCATGGGAGTCCTCTCAGCAGGCGGCCGCGCGCTCGATGGCGCAGCGAGCGGATCCGGGAAGCGCCCCGGGCCTGCAGTCTGCGCGGCCTCGAGCAGACTCGAGCGCTGTCCACAGGCGAGGATGGGTAGCCTTCGGTCCATGCCTGCCGCCCGTCGCCCCCGCCAGCACTCCGCCGATCGTCCGGACAGCGCTGCCGATGCAGGCGCCTCCGGCGAGGCCGAGACCGGCGAGGAGCCCGAGGTCGAGGTCCGGCGCTCGCAGCGCCGCCGCCGCACGGTCTCCGCGCACTGGTCGGGGGAGCGGATCATCCTGCAGGTCCCCGCGATGATGTCGTCCCGCGAGGTCGCGCGATGGGCCGAGCAGATGACCACCCGCCTGGTCGACCAGCGCGAGCGCACCCGAGCCGCCTCGAACGCGCGCGGGCGCGACGAGTACCTGATGGGCCGTGCTCGGGAGCTCTCCGAGCGCCTTCTCGGGGGCCGGGCGCAGCCGACGGACGTGGTGTGGACGTCCCGGCAGACCGGGCGCTGGGCCTCAGCCACGCCGGCCACCGGTCGGATCCGCGTCTCGGATCGCCTGCGCAGCGCCCCCGAATGGGTGCTCGACACCGTGCTGCACCACGAGCTGTGCCACCTGCTGGAGGCCGGCCACGGTCCGCAGTTCCGTCGTCTGGAGGCGCTGCACCCGGACATGGACAGGGCCCAGGCCTTCCTCGAGGGAGCGGCCTGGGCCCTGGGGGAACCGGATCAGCGTCCGCTGTCTCCCGAGTCAGGATCGGAGTCCGAGCCGGGGCCCGACTCGGGTTCCTGATCCGCGGAGGAGCCGGAGTCCCGTGCGTCGTCCTCGGACATCGACTCGCTGTCCAGGAGGCTGCGCAGGGCGGCGTCGAGCTCGTCCTCGGAGGCCGTGAGCAGCCCGCGACGGGACTCGTAGCCCTCCGGATCGTCGAGATCCTCGTCGGTGGGCAGCAGCTCGGCGGACTCCCAGAGGCCGTCGCGGTCCTCGAGGCCGCGGCGCTGCTCGACGCGCTCCCAGAAGGCCGCGGCGTCGCGCATGCGGCGCGGGCGCAGCTCGAGCCCGATCAGGGACGCGAAGGCGTGCTCGGCCGGCCCGCCCGAGGCGCGACGACGGCGGATGGTCTCCGACAGCGCAGCCGACGAAGGCAGGTTGGCGGTCGCGCGCACCGTCACGACGTCGACCCAGCCCTCGATCAGCGCCAGCAGCGTCTCGAGGCGGCCCAGCACGGCCTTCTGCTCGGCGGACTGCTCGGGCAGGAAGACCCCGGAGCCCAGGGCCTCCTGCACGGCGGAGGGATCCGAGGGATCGATGTCCGCGGCCAGGCCCTCGATGCGCTCCATGTCGATGTGGATCTCGCGGGAGAACCGGGTGATCAGATCGATGAGGTGGGGGCGCAGCCAGGGCGAGGCGTGGAAGAGGCGCGTGTGCACGACCTCGCGGACGGCGAGGTAGATCACGACCTCCTGAGCGGGGATGTCCAGGCCCTCGCCGAACTCCTCGACGTTGCGCGGGAGCATGGCTGGACGGTCCCCGCCCAGCGGCAGGCCGATGTCCGAGGACGAGACGACCTCGGCGGCCAGGCCGCCGATGGCCTGGCCCAGCTGCATGGCGAACATCATCCCGCCGGCACCGGCCAGCATGTTCGAGGCCCCGCCCATCATCTGGGAGACCTCCTCCGGCAGCTGCTGGGTGAGGGTGTCCGTCAGCGCCTTGGTGATCGACTCGGCCACGGGGCCGGTGATCTCCCGCCAGGTCTCGAACGTGCCTTCGACCCACTCGGAGCGCGACCACGCAGCCGGCTGCAGCGGAGCCTGCCCGAAGCTCGTGTGGTCCTCGACCCACAGCTGCGCGAGCTGGACGGCGTGGTCGACGACCTTGCGCTGGGCATCGGTCACGGACGGATCCCCGCCGGCCGAGACGACCCGGCGGGCATGGTCCTTGGCGGCCTGCCAGTTGACGGGGCCGTCTTGGCCAGCGCCCGAGAACATGGACTGCACCTGCGCGAACATGGCCTGCATGGCGGCGGGATCGGTCGGCATGCCCATCTTCTGCAGGTCCTCCGGGGACATCCCGGACTGCCCCAGGAACTGCCGGAACATCTGCTGGAAGGGGTCCTGGCCCTGACCCTCGCGGTCGTCGTCGCCGTTCGGTGACTGGGAGCTCATGGTCCTGGTCCTGTTCTGAAGATCGATGGCTGCGTGTGCGGCGCCGGCGCCGCCCCGGTCGGGCTGCGTCCGGCGGTCTGCTGCGGACCCTCGTGCGCTGGGCACGCGGGAGTCGTCGTCCCAGGGTAGCGACGCCGACTCGACCGCGGCCCGCCGTTCGCTGGAAGCATGTCGGGGCGCGTCGGACTAGGATCGGTCGGTGCCGCTCATCGAGTGCGAGCAGCCCCGTCCCGCCGGTGCCCGAGAAGATCCCGAGGTCCTGATCCCCGTGTCCCGCCCCCGACTCCGCCCCGGCCTGGAAGGCGGATCGCTGATCGCGGCTGGTGCGCTGCTGATCGTGTGCGCCTGGGCCCCCACCCCGTACGTGGTCGAGCGGCCGGGGCCCACGTTCGACATCGCCGGCGAGGTCGGCGAGCAGCCGATCATGACGATCGACGGGGCCGAGACCTTTCCCACCGACTCGCAGCTCGACTTCTCGACCGTCTACGTGGTCGGCGGGCCGGGCTCGAGCCCCCGGGTGCTCGAGACCATGATCTCGTGGGCGGATCCGGGGATGGCGGTCGTTCCGCTGGAGGTCATGTACCCGCCGGCGACCACGCAGGAGGAGGTCGCCGACTCGGGCACCGCAGCCATGGAGTCCTCGCAGGACATGGCGATCGCCGCGGGGCTCAACGACCTCGACCACGACTACGAGACCTCCCTGAGCGTCTCCGCGATCGAGCCCGGAGTGCCCGCGGAGTCGTCCCTGCGGGTCGGCGACCAGCTGCTCGAGCTCGACGGCGAGCCCATCGCCTCGTTCGAGTCCCTGCGCGACGACCTCCTGGCCATGCCGGATGACTCGGCCCAGCTCTCGGTGCTGCGCGACGGCACCCGCACCGACGTCTCCGTCGAGACGATCGACGAGGGCCACGGCCGTCAGCTCGGCGTCTACCTGGACCGCGAGTTCGACTTCCCCTTCGAGGTCGACTTCGGCCTGGAGGACGTGGGCGGTCCGAGCGCCGGGATGATGCTCTCGCTGAGCCTGATCGACCAGCTCACCGAGGGCTCGCTGGCAGGAGACCACCACGTGGTCGGCACCGGGACTATCGACGCCGAGGGCGACGTCGGCCCGATCGGCGGCATCCGGCAGAAGATGATCGGAGCCTCGCAGGCCGGGGCGGATCTCTTCCTGGCGCCGGTCGAGAACTGCGACGAGGTGCGCGGCCACACCCCGGACGGCCTGCCCGTCGTCGCCGTGGACACCCTCGATGAGGCCGAGGAGGCCCTGGCCGTCCTGGCCGATGACGGCGATCTGTCCGCCCTGCCCAGCTGCGGGGACGCGCAGGACTGAGCACGGGCAGCTCTTCCGGTTCCCAGAGGATTCACCGACTTTGCCCATGTGCGCGTCAGGCCCGACAATGGAGGTGGTGCCCCGTCTGTCGTCGGAGCGCCTGACATCTTCGACCATCCCGCTCGAGCTGCGCTGACCAGCGCATCATCCGGGACCGGCTCGAACGCTCCTACCCCAGGGAAGGCCCAGGATCTCGTGACCGCTGGACCGGCAGAACCGCCCCGCCCGCCGAAGGGCCCCGCAGGCAGCACTCCCGCTGGAGACGGGCCCGCGGCTCGTCAGTCCCGGCGCAACGGAGCCCTGCTGCCGACCGTCATCATCGTGGTGGCGCTGATCGCCGCGTTCGTCGCGTTCACGCAGGTGTACACGGAGATCCTGTGGTTCGACCAGCTCGGGTACCTGAACGTGTTCGCCACGCAGAACATCGCCCGCGCGGGGCTGTTCCTGGTGGCCGCGGCGCTGGTGGCTGCTCTGCTGTGGATCTCCATGCGCGTGGCCTACCGCAGCCGGCCGATCACCGCGGCCGACGCCACGGATGACAACCTGCGGCGCTACCAGCAGGCCTTCGAGCCCGTGCGCCGGATCGCCATGATCGCGGTGCCCGTGCTGTTCGGGCTGTTCACGGCCTCCACGATCGCCTCCCAGTGGGAGACCGTGCTGCTGTTCTTCCACCAGGTCCCCTTCGGGCAGGACGACCCCGAGTTCGGCATGGACCTGGCCTTCTGGGTCTTCACCCTGCCGTTCCTGCAGCTGCTGATCGGCTTCCTGACCTCCACGCTGCTGCTGTGCGGCATCGCGGCGCTGCTGGTCCACTACCTCTACGGCGCCATCCGCCTCTCCGAGCGCGGACTGAGCTTCAGCCGCGCGGCCCGCGTGCAGCTGGCCGTCACGGCCGCCGCCTTCCTGGTGCTGCAGGGCGTGAACTTCTGGCTGGACCGCTACGCCACTCTGCAGAACACCGGCGGCAGCTGGACCGGTGCCATGTACACGGACGTCAACGCCGTGATCCCGGTGCGCGGGATCCTGGCCGCTGCTGCGCTTGTCGTCGCCGCGCTGTTCGTCGCCTCGGCCGTCGTGGGCCGCTGGCGCCTGCCCATGATCGGCACGGCCATGCTCGTGATCGTCGCCGTGGTCGCAGGCGGGATCTACCCGTCGCTCGTGCAGCGCTTCCAGGTCCTGCCCTCCGAGCAGCAGATGGAGGACGAGTACATCCAGCGCAACATCGACGGCACTCGCGCCGCCTTCGGCCTGGATCAGACCGAGACCCAGGCCTACGACGCGACCACGCAGACGCAGGAGGGCGCGCTGGCCGACTACGAGGAGACCACGTCCAACATCCGTCTGCTCGACCCGAACGTCGTCTCCCCGGCCTTCGCGCAGCTGCAGCAGTTCCGCCCGTACTACTCCTTCCCCTCCACCCTGAACGTGGACCGCTACGAGATCGACGGCCAGGTCCAGGACACCGTTCTGGCCGCCCGCGAGCTCAACCAGGGCGAGACCGACGGCTGGTACAACCAGCACGTCGTCTACACGCACGGCTACGGCCTGATCGCAGCCTTCGGCGACCGCGTGGAGGCCGACGGCTCCCCGTCGTTCATCCAGGGCGGCATCATGGCCGGCGGCGAGATCTCGGAGGACTACGAGCCGCGGATCTACTTCGGCGAGCAGTCTCCCGAGTACTCGATCGTCGGCGGTGCGGAGGAGGACCCGGACCTCGAGCTGGATCGCCCGTCGACCTCGGACGACGAGGAGGACGACGTCCGCACCACGTTCTCCGGCGAGGGCGGCCCCAACGTGGGCAACCCGCTGAACCGGCTGTCCTACGCCATCAAGTTCCAGTCCACGGACCTGATGTTCTCGGATGCCGTGCGGCCCGATTCGCAGGTGCTCTTCGACCGCACGCCGCGCGAGCGCGTCGAGAAGGTCGCCCCGTACCTCACGGTCGACGGCAACCCGTACCCGGCCATCGTGGACGGGCGCGTCAAGTGGATCGTGGACGCCTACACGACCTCGGACGCCTACCCGTACTCCACGCCCATGGAGCTCGACGACGCGACCGAGGACACCGCGACCGCCGAGGGCGCCTCCGCGGCGCTGCCCAGCGAGCAGGCGAACTACATGCGCAACTCGGTCAAGGCGACCGTCGATGCGTACGACGGCTCCGTGGACCTGTACGCCTGGGACGAGGAGGATCCCGTGCTGAAGGCCTGGCAGGGCATCTTCCCGACCTCGTACAAGCCGTACTCGGAGATGTCGGCCGAGCTGATGGAGCACGTGCGCTACCCGGAGGACATCTTCAAGGTCCAGCGCGAGCTGCTCAACCGGTACCACGTCACCGATGCGGGCTCGTTCTACGCCGGCGACGACGTCTGGTCGATCCCGAACGACCCCACGACCGACGCCGCCACGGCCATCCCGCCGTACTACCTCTCCATGCAGATGCCGGAGGAGCCGGAGGCCAGCTTCCAGCTGACCACCCCGTTCATCCCGCAGCAGAACGAGGGGGAGAACTCCCGCAACGTGCTCTACGGCTACCTGGCCGCCAACGGCGATGCCGGCACCGGCGAGGACGGCGTGAAGTCGGACGAGTACGGAGACCTGAAGCTGCTCGAGCTGCCCCGCAGCTCCGTGGTCCCGGGACCGGGCCAGGCGCAGAACAACTTCAACTCGAACACCGAGGTCTCCTCCGCCCTGAACCTGCTGCGCCAGGGCGGCTCCGAGGTGATCAACGGCAACATGCTGGCCCTGCCGGTCAACGATGGCATGATGTACATCCAGCCCGTCTACGTCCGCTCCTCGGGCGAGTCCGGCTATCCCACTCTGCGGCGCGTGCTGGTCAGCTTCGGCGAGGAGGTCGGATTCGCTCCCACGCTCGACGAGGCCCTGGACCAGGTCTTCGGCGGCGACTCGGGCGCTCAGACGACAGACGGCGCGGGCGTCACCGAGGCCGAGGCCGCCAAGGCGGCGGAGGACCAGGACGGCGAGCAGCCGGCCGAGGAGGAGCAGCCCGCCGATGGCGAGACCACCGCTCCGAGCGGCGGCACCGACCTGGACTCGGCGCTGTCGGATGCGGCCGATGCCATGGAGGACTCGCAGACGGCCATGGAGGAGGGCGACTGGGCCGCCTACGGCGAGGCTCAGGACCGTCTCGACGACGCCCTCGGGCGGGCCATGACGGCCGAGGGCCTCGACACCAGCGCCTCGCCGGGTCCCACGGATCCGAACGCGGATCAGTGATCGGGCAGCCGGTCGGCTGCTGAGGCGCAGGAGGGCCCCGTCGGGAAGGCGTGCACCGCACGACCCCGACGGGGCCCTCCTGCGTCTGCGGGTGAGGCAGTCGGCGACGGTCCGGTGGACGGGCCGTGAACGCCGGGCGACCCTCGGTTTGCGAAGGCTCGGGGAAGTGCGTATAGTCGTTCTCTGTCGCCGCGGGGTGGAGCAGTTCGGTAGCTCGCTGGGCTCATAACCCAGAGGTCGCAAGTTCAAATCTTGCCCCCGCAACCACGTAGTGAAGAAGACCCCCGGAACCGTCGGTTCCGGGGGTCTTCTGCTGTGCCCGGACCCTGTGCCCACCTTGAACCCCGCATGAGCCCACCTTGAGCCTCGCATCGGCAGGAGAGAGCGGGGCCTGCCCGTCAGGGGGCTCGGCTCGGCGAAAGGGCCCCTCGTCAGTGGCCCTCGCGCGCCGATCGGCCGCGGACAGACCGACGGCCGGTCCGCTGCCCCGTGTCTCGGGGGAGCGGGCCGGCCGTCGGGTCCAGCGGGCTCAGTGCTCGACCTCGCCGATCTGCTGGGGCGCGGGCAGGCTGGAGAGGTGATCGGTGGTGCGCCCGGCCTTGAGGGCGGCGAACCGGGCCTCGACCTCGGACTCCTGGCTGAGATCCTCCAGTGACTCGAACTGGGCGTCCAGGCTGGAGGCGGCGAGCTCCTGCTGGCCCATCACGCGGGCCTCCTCACGGCGGATCTTGTCCTCGAAGCGCGAGACCTCGGACGTGGGATCCATGACGTCGAAGGCCTTGAGCGCATCCTGGACCTGCGACTGCGCCTGCACGGTCTTCTGCCGGGCATTGAGCTCATCGCGCTTGTTCGACAGCTCCTGGAGCTTGCCGTGCATCTTGTTCAGACCGTCCTTGAGGCGGTTGACGACCTCGGTCTGCGCCTGGATCTGCGGCTCGGCCGCGCGCGCCTCGGACTCGTGCTGCATCTGGCGCTGGATGGCGACCTTGGTCAGGTTGTCGAACTTCTCGGCCTCGCCGCTCTGGCCGCTGCTGCGGAACTGATCCGCCCGGCTCGAGGCCGCCAGGGCCTTGGAGCCCCACTCCTGGGCCTCGCGCACGTCCTCGCCGTGATCCTGCTCCAGCATCCGCAGCTGTCCGATGGTCTGGGCGACGGCGGCCTCCGCCTCGCGGATGTTCTCCGTGTAGTCGCGCACCATCTGATCGAGCATCTTCTGCGGATCCTCGGCCTGGTCGATCAGCGCATTGATGTTGGCGCGGGTGAGCTGGGCGATGCGCCCGAAGATGGACTGCTTGGACATGTCGGTTCCTCCTGTGGATGGGGAGCTGATGGTGCTGGGAATCTGATGGTCGGTGCGGCCTGCTGGTCAAGAGTGCTGAGAGGAGGTCTGTCTGAGAGTTCGGGTGGAGCCCTCAGAACCTCCCGCCGGAGCTGCGGCGTCCGCCGCCTCCGAAGGAGCGGCGCCCGCCGCCTCCGAAGGAGCCCCCGCTCGAACGGCGTCGTCCCCCTCCGCCTCCGAAGGACCCACCGCCGAACCCTCCTCCGCCGAAGCCTCCGCTGAACCCGCCGTTGAAGCCTCCGCCGCTGAATCCGCCGGAGCCGCGGCGCGAACCGTCCATGACCTCGTCGAGGATCGAGCCCAGGAGGATGCCGCCGAGCGCGGCCCCTCCGTAGCTGCCGGATCCGGGGGAGCGGCGGTGGGAGAAGTCGAGAGAGTCGGTGTGGGCGCCGTCCAGGGCCTGCTGGGCGTGGTGCTCGGCCTGCTGCGCCGCATCGAGAGCGGCCTGTGCATCGGACTGGGCGAGCTCTTGCGCGCGCTCCAGATAGCTCTGGGCGTTGGCGAGCCGGGTGCGGGCCTCGTGGCCGATGCCGCCGCGGTTGCCCCAGATGTAGCGCTCGGCGGCCTGCACTCTGGTTCGGGCCGAGTCGATGGCCTGGTCGAGCCGCCCGCGCAGCGCTCGGTCCTGCTCGGCGGCGGTGCGCAGCCCTCCCAGCGTGCGATCGAGCTGATCCCGGGAGAGATCCAGGCGGTGCTGCAGCTCGACGGGGTCGATGCGCTGGTCCTTCAGCTGCTGGTCAATGGTCCCGAGTACGGAGCGCACCCCGGCCGCGGCGGCCGCCAGATCCGGCCGGGAGCCATCGCCCGCATAGGACTCGGCCTCGGCGATGTCGCGCTGGGCAAGGGCCATGGCATCGCGCAGACCGGTCTCCGCCGCGCTCAGCCCGTCCGCGGCCTCCCGGATCGAGCGCAGCAGTCCGGCGGCCTGGCCGGCGCCCTCCTCACCGGCGCGCAGCCGCACGACGGCGCTCGAGCGGTCGTCGCCGCGGGCGGCCTCCTCGGCCTCTGCCGCCATGTCGTCCGCGAAGCGCAGGCGCTCGCGGGCCTGGCCGAGGTCCTCGCGCAGCGGCTGCAGCGCCGAGTCCGCGTAGCGGGTGCTGAGCTGGTCGACGTGGGCGGCGGCGGCGTCGAGCTCCGGACGGACGCGCTGCGATTCCTCCTTCAGCTGGGCGAGGGCCTCGGGAAGACGGGTCTCCAGCTGCCGCAGCCCGGCGAAGGCCTCCTTCTGCTCCTCGAGAGGCCGCTGCGCATCCCGCGTGCGGCCGATGATCTCCGTGAGCCAGGAGCGCTGGTCGTCCTCTGTGTCCGGGATGTGGTCGTCGAGCTGCTGCTGCAGCGCGAAGCAGGCCCGCATGTGCTCCTTGGCCTGCCGGATCGCCTCCTCGAAGGGAGTGACCTGCGCCTGGCTGTACTGCAGACGGGCGAACTCGAGCTCCTGCTCCGAGTGCTGGATCGCGTTGTCGGCGGCGACGATCTGCTCCCCGGCGCGCACGCGCAGCTCCTTGATCGGGACGTCGGCGAACTCGCCGTAGCGCGACTGGCGGGCCTCGCCCTGCTGCTGACGCTGGCCGGCGCGCTGCCTGTTCACTCGCCGGGCCACGCGAAGGACGAACGGGACGAAGATCGCGGCCAGGCCGATCAGCAGGACCAGCAGCATGGGGCTGAAGGACAGGCCCCCGTCGCCGCTGTCGGAGGAGCCGCTGGTGCCCCCTGCGGCCTGGTCGAGGCCCTCGACGGCACCGGCCACCGCCCCGTCCCAGTCGTCGTCGGACAGCTCGGGGACGATCTCGTCCTGATAGATGCTGTCCTGCTCGTCGAGGCTGATGCCGCCGCCGTCGCCGGCCAGGAAGCGCGCCTCCCGATCTTCGGAGGCCACCGCCAGCAGGGCATCCGAGCTGCCCATCCCGCTGGCGAGCCAGGTCTGCTCGACCCATTCGTCGGCGGAGGCTGCATCTGTGAACTCGTCGACGATCACGACGCTGAGCGTGATGCCCTCATCCTGGGTGAGCTCATTGATCTGCTCCTCGAGCCCGCCGGGATCCTGGAGGACGCCCGAGTCGTCGACGATGCGCTCGTCGCTGGGCAGGTCGACCGGCGGCTCCGCCCAGGCCGGGGAGGCCGCGCTGAGCACAGCGAAGGCCCCGAGGGCGCAGACGATGCTGCGCTGTGCGGCACCGGTTCGGCGGCTGGCCCTGCTGCTGTGCTGAGGCATGGTCTCCGTGGGGTCGGTCGCGTGCGGCGCGCACCGGAGCATCCGATGGACGAGGGGATCCGCGACGTGGTGTCGGTCACTCACCGGCGAGTATAGGTGCCCGGTGCGATGCCCCGAGGGCAGGACAGTCGACGCACAGAGCTCGGACAGGCGGCTCCCAGGGTCTCGTCCCGACACTCAGCGGTGTTCCAGGCATACGCTGGATACTGTGGGCCGCGATGCGCGTGCGCGGGCCCGGCCTGCGCGGCCCGATCCGGGACAGTCCCCGGACAGTCCGGGTGCATCCATCGACGAGAACTTCGCATGAGGAGCACTGGCTTGAGCAACGGCGCCGACACCCCCCGTCCGAACGACCGCCGAGACGGCGGCACCGGATGGCAGCCGGGGTATCAGCCCCACGAGCCGGTCCCCGGCTCCGACGGCGACGGTCCGCGCACGGCCCCGCAGCCGATCGTCGGGCAGGATCCCCGCGCCGGACAGCAGCACCCTGAGCAGCAGGGGAGCGATCAGCGGCAGACGGCAGGGCCATACTCGTCCGGCTCGCAGGATTCCGGCTCATCGACGCGACCCCAGGCGGAGGCGTCCTCGGCAGGCCCGTACGGACAGCCGGAGCCGCACAGCCCGTACTCGCAGCAGCCCCAGGCAGCGGGCTCTCAGGCCGGCTCCGGATTCGGCCCGGGGCACCAGGCCGGCGGCACCGCTGCGCAGACCCGCCGCCGCGGCGGTGCCGGTCTGATCGCCGGCGGTCTGATCCTCTCCGCCCTGGTGGGGGCGGGGACCTACGCGGCCGTGGACACGGTCGCCGGCTCGGACGCCGCCTCCACAGCGGCGGCCTCGCGCGAGCTGATCGTCAACGACACCGACTCCGTCACGGAGATCACCGGGGCCGCGGCCAAGGCCTCGCCCTCGGTCGTGACGATCTCCTCGTCGGACGGCCAGAGCGCAGGCTCCGGTTCGGGGATCATCCTGGACGAGGAGGGCCACATCCTCACCAACACCCACGTGGTGACCATGGACGGGCAGTCCAGCGACCCGTCGATCGAGGTCCAGCTCTCGGACGGCACGGTGACCACCGCCGAGGTCGTCGGGACGGATCCGCTGTCCGATCTGGCCGTCATCAAGATCGACCACGACGGGCTGGTGCCCGCCGAGCTCGGCAGCTCGTCCGATCTGAACGTGGGGGATACCGCGATCGCGATCGGCGCTCCGCTGGGGCTGTCCGGCACGGTCACCGACGGCATCATCTCCACCACCGATCGCACGATCGCCGTGGCCTCCTCCGCCGTGCCCGAGACCCCGGACGAGGGCGAGAGCCCGGAGGGGGACCAGGGCGGGGGCGGCTGGCAGGACTTCTTCTTCGACTACGGCCAGGGCGACTCCTCGCAGGGCCAGACGGAATCTGTGTTCCTCAACGTGATCCAGACCGACGCCTCCATCAACCCGGGCAACTCCGGCGGCGCGCTGGTCGACGTGGACGGGAAGGTCGTCGGCATCAACGTGGCGATCGCCTCGGCCTCGGGCGAGGAATCCGCCGGTGCAGGCAGCATCGGCGTCGGCTTCGCCATCCCGATCGATCAGGCCGAGCGCATCGCCCAGGAGATCATCGACACCGGCGAGGCCACCCACGGCTACCTGGGCGCCGGGGTCTCGGCGGCCGCGGCCGACGACGGCGACAGCCGGACCTTCTCGGAGGGCGCGCTCGTGCGCTCCGTCGAGGACGGCTCGCCGGCCGATGACGCAGGCCTGCAGGAGGGCGACATCATCCGCAGCTTCAACGGCCACACCACCCTCGATGCCGATGAGCTCACCGCCGCTGTGCGGGAGGTCCCGGCAGGCGGGAAGGGCGAGCTGGTCTACGAGCGCGACGGCCAGGAGAAGACCGTCGAGGTCACGGTCGGCAACGCGGCGGACGCTGACTGATCTGCGGCACCGGCCCCGGGCGGGTCAGCGCTCGTCCGGGTCGGTGCACCGGAGCCGCCGATCGGGTGCTGAGCGGCGGCTCGCCGTCTCACACGGCGCCGTCGAAGCCGTTCTGGCGCCAGGCCTCGTAGACGGCGATCGAGACGCTGTTGGCCAGGTTGAGCGAGCGGCGAGCCGGAAGCATGGGGATGCGGATCTCCTGCGTCACGTGTGGGTCCGCCTTGTGCTGCTCGGACAGCCCCACCGACTCGCGTCCGAACATCATGACGTCGTCGTTGCGCCACTGCACGGCGGTGTGGGAGGACGTGCCGGTGGTGGTGAAGGCGAAGACGCGCTGCGGTCGCAGCGCCTCCCATGCGGCTTCGAGATCGGTGTGGACGTGCATGCCCGCGAGGTCGTGGTAGTCCAGTCCGGCGCGGCGCAGCTTGGCGTCGTCGAAGTCGAAGCCCAGCGGCTCGACCAGGTGCAGCTCGGCACCCGTCACCGCCGAGAGGCGGATGACGTTGCCCGTGTTGCCGGGGATCTCGGGTTCCACCAGAAGCATGCGCACCATGGGCCCACAGTCTACGGGCGCTGCGCGGCCTCCCGGACCCGGTAGCGCGTGAGCAGCATCGAGCCGTCGCGCAGCACCTGGGCCAGCTCGAGACGCTGCGGGTCGATCGCCTCGCCCAGCAGGCCAGCCCGGGTCTGGCCGGCGAGCACGGGGGACAGGCTCAGGTGCAGCTCGGCGATCCGCCCCGCCGCCATCCACGCCGCCAGCACCGTCGGACCGCCCTCGCTGTGGATCCGCTGCCATCCGCGCCGGGCGAAGAGCTCATGGGCGGCCTGCGGATCCACGCCGCCGGTGCCGTCGTCGACCACCTCGACGTCGGCCACCTGCTCGAGGGCCTTCCTGCGCTGCGCGGAGGACGCGGCACCGGTCAGGATCAGCGGCCGCACGGGGGCCTCGGCCAGGAAGTCCGAGGCCGGGTCGAGGTCCAGGCTGCGGGAGACCACCACGAGCACGGGGTGCTCGCTCATGCCGCGGGCTCGGCGCCAGGCGGCGGAATCGTCGTGGACCTGCAGGCCCCCGTAGCCCTCCTCGCGGAGGGTCCCTGCGCCGATCACCACGGCGTCGACGACGCTGCGCTGCACATCCATGAGCTTCTGATCGGCGGGCGAGGACAGTCCGCCGGAGACCGCGCCGAGCACCGCCGAGCCGTCGAGCGAGCTGATCATCATGGCCCCGGAGCCCTCGGAGGCATCGGGCCAGGTGCGCGCATAGTCCTCGCGCAGCTCGTCGAGGCTCAGGAAGCCGGGCTCGGGCCAGATCCGCTCGAGTCCGCGGATATCCCCCGGCGCATCGGGATGCGTCATCGTGGTCCTTCCATGTTGTGCCGGGCCTCGACGGGTTCGCGCAGGCCCATGATCGTGGCCGCCATGTCCAGCGCCCGGCGTGCCTGGGCGGGCTCGTGCATGCGGAAGATCCGGGCGCCGTTCAGGGCGCAGACCACCGCTGCCGCCAGCGAGCCCTCGAGGCGCTGCTCGCGCGGCAGGCCCAGGGACTCGCCCACGAAGTCCTTGTTGGACACCGCCGCCAGCGTGGGATGGCCCAGGCTCGTGATCTCGCCCAGGCGCCGGGTCAGCTCGAGCGAGTGGACGGTGGTCTTGTGCAGGTCGTGGCCGGGATCGATGATCAGCCGGTCGGCTGCGATGCCGCGCTCCAGCGCGTGGTCGACCCGCCGGGCCAGGAACTCGCGCACCTCGGCGACCACGTCGTCGTAGCGCGGATTCGGCACCGGTGTCCGGGGGCCGCCGGGACCGGTCAGGGAGTGGGTGACGATCACGTGCGCGTCGCGCTCGCGGACCGCCTCGGCCATCTCGGGATCGGAGAGCCCGGTGGTGTCGTTGATCACGTGCGCGCCGGCGGCCAGGCAGGCGTCGGCCACCGAGGCGTGGAAGGTGTCGACCGAGAGGATCAGACCGGGGCGCAGCTGCGCCAGCTGCTCGATCACCGGGACCACGCGATCGGCCTCGACCCTCGGATCCAGGGCCTCGCCCGGGGCGAAGGGCACGCCGCCGACGTCGACCCAGTCCGCGCCGTCCTGCGCGTGGCGCTCCCCGGCGGCCACGGCGGCCTCGAGCCCGAAGGTCCGACCCCGGTCGTAGAACGAGTCGGGGGTGCGGTTGACGATGCCCATGACCAGCAGGTCGCGGCGGAAGTCGATCCGCCGCCCGGCCAGGCTGCGCACCGGATGCCGCAGGGCGGGCACCCCATCGGCGGGGTTCGGGGGCACGGAGCTCGGTGCGGCGGTCACATCGGTCACGGTAGCCCGTCGGGGCGGCTCCCTACACTGGCCGCGTGTCCGATCCGCAGCCCCCCGCCCAGCCCGCCGGGCCCGTCTACCTCGATCACGCCGCCACGCACCCGGTCCTGCCCGCGGCAGCCCGAGCCGTGCACGAGCAGCTGCTGCGCGGCGGCAACCCGTCCTCGCTGCACGCCTCCGGGCGCGCCGCCCGCCGCGTGCTGGAGGAGTCCCGGGACGCGATCGCGGCAGCCCTGGAGGCCGATCCGGTCGAGATCATCCTGACCTCGGGCGGCACCGAGGCCGACAACCTGGCCGTGAAGGGGCTGTGGGAGGCCCGGACCGCGCAGGACCCGAGCCGACGCCGGGTGATCGTCTCGAGCATCGAGCATCCTGCGGTCCAGGAGCCGGCCGAGCACCTGTCCCAGCACTGCGGCGCGCAGCTCGAGGTGCTGGAGGTCGATGAGCTCGGCCGCACGGACCCCGCCCAGCTGAAGGCGATGCTCGCCCGCGATCCGGGATCGGTGGCCCTGGTGGCCGTGATGTGGGCGAACAACGAGGTCGGCACCGTCCAGCCGATCGCTGAGCTGGCGGAGGTCTGCGCCGAGTTCCAGGTCCCGCTGCACGTGGATGCCGTCCAGGCGCTGGGGGCCCTGCCGATCAGCTCGCGGCTGCCCGGGCTGACCACGATCGCGGTCTCCGGGCACAAGGTCGGCGCCCCGGTCGGAAGCGGCGCGCTCGTGGTGGGGCGCGCGGCGCAGATCCGCCCGCTGCTGCACGGCGGCGGACAGCAGCGCGGGCTGCGCCCCGGGACCCTGGATGCAGCCGGTGCGGCCGGGTTCGCGGCGGCGGTGCGGGAGGCCACGGCTGATCTGCCGGAGCAGGCGCGACGTCTGGCGCAGCTGCGCGACCGCCTCATCGACGGCATCCGGGCGGCCGTGCCCCAGGCCGTGCTGCGGGGACCGCTGGATCGGCCTCACTCCGGGCTGCGCCTTCCCGGCAATGTCCATTTCACCTTCCCCGGCTGCGAGGGCGACTCCCTGCTCTTCCTGCTGGATGCGGCCGGATTCGCCACCTCGACCGGGTCTGCCTGCACCGCCGGGGTGCCGCGTCCGTCGCGGGTGTTGCTGGCCATGGGACTGGATGAGTGCACGGCCCGAGGCGCCCAGCGCTTCACCCTGGGGCGGGGCAGCACCGAGGCCGACGTCGACGCCCTGGTCGCGGCCCTGCCGCAGATCCATGAGCGCGCCCTGGCCGCAGGGCTCTCCGGCGCCTGAGCCGGCACCCGAGCATCGTCGGGCAGCCCGGTGCGGCTCCGGGCGGACACGACTGCCGTCGCACCGCTACCCTGGAGGGCCGATACGGCGGTCCCGCCGATCATCGAGAACCCCGAAGCACTGTGAGGAGATCCCCATGCGCGTCCTGGCAGCCATGTCCGGGGGAGTGGACTCCGCCGTCGCGGCGGCGCGCGCCGTCGAGGCCGGGCACGACGTCACCGGCGTGCACCTGGCCCTGAACCGCATGCCCGGCACGCTGCGCACCGGCTCGCGCGGGTGCTGCACCGTGGAGGACTCGAACGACGCCTGGCGGGCGGCCGAGAAGCTGGGCATCCCGTTCTACGTGTGGGACTTCTCCGAGCGCTTCCAGGCCGATGTGGTGGACGACTTCATCAGCGAGTACGCCGCCGGGCGCACCCCGAACCCGTGCCTGCGCTGCAACGAGAAGATCAAGTTCGAGGCCCTGCTCGACAAGGCCATGGCACTGGGCTTCGACGCCGTGTGCACCGGCCACTACGCGTCCGTGATCGAGGTCGACGGCCGCCCCGAGCTGCACCGGGCCGCCGAGGACGCGAAGGACCAGTCCTACGTGCTGGGCGTGCTCGACGAGCAGCAGCTGCGCCACTGCCTCTTCCCGCTGGCGCCCACTCCCTCCAAGGCGCTCGTGCGCGAGGAGGCGCAGCGCCGCGGACTGTCGGTGGCCGCCAAGCCGGATTCGCACGACATCTGCTTCATCCCCGACGGCGACACCCGCGGCTGGCTGGCTGACCGGGTCGAGATGCGCCCCGGGGCGATCGTCGACGACGACGGCCGGCAGCTCGGCAGCCACGACGGCGCGCTGGCCTACACCGTCGGCCAGCGCAGGGGCCTGCACCTGGGCACTCCGGCCCCCGACGGCAAGCCCCGCTTCGTCCTGGAGATCCGGCCCAAGACCGACGAGGTCGTGGTGGGCCCGCGGGAGCTCCTGGCGGTCGACGAGATCCGGGGCATCCGCCTGTCCTGGGCCGGTCGCCCCGTGCCCGAGTTCGAGCGCTTCCAGCAGGATGCCCGGACCAGCGCGGGCCGGGTCTCCGAGGAGGTCGAGGTCCAGGTCCAGGTGCGGGCCCACGGCGAGGCCCTGCCCGGCCGGGCTCGGCTCGAGGACGTCGAGGACGACGGGCAGCTGCGCACCGAGCTGGTGCTAGAGCTCGACGAGCCCCTGAGCGCGGTGGCCCCGGGGCAGTCGGCCGTCGTCTACCAGGGCACCCGCGTGCTCGGG
This sequence comes from Kocuria sp. 2SI, assembly GCF_005502825.1. Classification (NCBI taxonomy): domain Bacteria; kingdom Bacillati; phylum Actinomycetota; class Actinomycetes; order Micrococcales; family Micrococcaceae; genus Kocuria; species Kocuria sp. 2SI. Next base: position 162,048 of record NZ_SCNB01000004.1, read on the forward strand.
CAGGCCACGATCGCCTCCGCCCAGGCCGCTTCCCGGGCCTCCTCGCCCGCCCGCTGACCTAGGATCGAGACCATGAGCTCCGACGATCAGACCGCCAGCGCCCCGCGCCCGGCCGAGTCCCTCGGCACAGAAGAGGTCCTCGCCCAGCTGCGGGCCATGCGCGGCACCATCGACAACCTCGACGCCGTGCTCGTCAACGTCCTGGCCGAGCGCTTCAAGGCCACCCAGCGCGTGGGAGAGCTCAAGGCGGCCCACGACCTTCCGGCAGGGGACCCCGAGCGCGAGTCCCAGCAGATCGAGCGGCTGCGCCGTCTGGCCCAGGACGCTGAGCTGGATCCGGAGTTCGCGCAGAAGATCCTCGGCTTCATCATCAGCGAGGTCATCCGCCATCACGAGCGCATCGCGGAGGAGCACCGCGCGGGAACCGAGCGGTGAGCGCACGATCCTCCGAGACGGCCGTCCTGCCTCAGGAGCCGGCGCGCACGCGCGCCACGGTCGTGGGCGGACTGCCCGGCACCAGCGCGGTGGAGGCCTTCACGGTCATGCGCGGCGAGCTCGGGGCGCCGCATCGCAGCGGGCTGCTGCCGCTGCCCCAGCGCTCGGACGTGGCCGATGACCTGCCGCGCACGGTCGCCGTGCTCACCGAGCTGTGGTGCGACCTGCAGCCGCACGGCTGGCGCCTGCAGCGCCACGACTCCAAGGAATCCCGGGCCGCCCGATCCCTGCTGGCCAGCGACCTCAATGTGCTGGCCGATGTCATCGGCGCCGAGTCCGGCGGCGACCTGGAGCCGGTCACCACGCAGCTGCTGGGCCCGACCGCGCTGGCCGCCCGTCTGCACCTGCACGGCGGCGAGCGAGTGCTGCGCGATCACGGCGCTCGCCGGGACCTGGTCGACTCGCTGGCAGACGGCCTCGGCGAGCACCTCTCAGCGCTGCGCCAGTCGATCGGCCCGCGGGGGATCGTCGTGCGCCTGGCCGAGCCCGAGCTGCTGCGCGTGCTCGAGGGTCGGATCCCCACCGCCAGCGGCTATCAGACCCTGCGGGCCGTGCCCTGGTCGGAGGTCCGCGAGGGGCTCGAGCGCGTGGTCGAAGCCGCGCGGGCCGCCGGGGCGCTCAGCGTCGAGCTGCAGCTTCCGGAGGGCCTGGAGCCGGCGCGGGCCCTGGGGGTCGGCGCGGCCCGGATCGTGGTGTCCGCCCCCGGTCCCAGCGCTCGCGACTGGGAGCCGCTGGCCGAGATCCAGGACTCGGGCACGGACCTGTGCCTGCTGCTGCCGCACCTGGTCGAGGGCCTGTCCCGGCCGTCGTCGACCTCGCGCGAGGTCGAGGCGATCGTCCGGCCGATCAGCGAGGTCGGCATGCCCCTGAAGGAGCTGTCGCGGCTGATGGTCGCGGTCGGTCCAGGGCTCGAGGAGCTGGCCCCCGACCGGTTGCAGTCCGTGCTCGGCCGGGTCGCGGACATCGCCCGAGGGCTCGAGGACACCGCCCGGGAGGCGTGAGCTCGAGCGGGCGCGTCGTCGGGCGGATCCGCGTCGGCCGCGCTTCCGCGGCTGGGGTGCCCGCCTGAGGGCGGCAGAGCTGACATGATGGACGAGAGCCCACCCTCGCACGGCCAGCACGCCGCGCTGCCGCAGGGATCCGGGCAGATGTCGCGAAGCAGAGAGGCGGTCCGGTGGCCAAGGCAAAGATCCTCGTGGTGGATGATGACGCAGCACTGGCGGAGATGATCGGCATCATCCTCAACGCCGAGAACTACGAGACGATCTTCTGCGCGGACGGAGCCGAGGCCGTGGAGGCCTTCCGCCAGGCCGAGCCGGATCTGGTGCTGCTCGACCTGATGCTGCCCGGCAAGGACGGCATCCAGATCTGCGGCGAGATCCGGGAGTTCTCGGACACCTCGATCGTGATGCTGACCGCCAAGTCGGACACCGACGACGTCGTGCGCGGCCTGGAGGCCGGAGCCGACGACTACATCCCCAAGCCCTTCAAACCCGCCGAGCTGCTGGCCCGCGTGAAGGCGCGGCTGCGCCCGGGCTCGCGCGCCACCTCGACCGAGCTCGTGGTCGGCGACGTCACCGTGGACATCACCGGCCACCGCGTGCTGCGCGGACAGGAGGAGATAGCCCTGACCCCGCTCGAGTTCGAGCTGCTGGCCACCCTGGCGCGCTCGCCCGAGCAGGTCTTCACCCGCGACATGCTGCTGCGCCAGGTGTGGGGCTACCACAACGCCGCCGACACCCGCCTGGTCAACGTCCACGTCCAGCGGTTGCGCTCCAAGGTCGAGCGCGACCCCGAGAACCCGCAGATCATCGTCACCGTGCGCGGCGTCGGCTACCGCGCCGGCCACGAGCACCGCTGAGAACCTCCCGGAACCCCCTCGTCATGTCCGACCCCTCCTCCACCGGCGCCCACGGCTCGTCCGCGGTCGCCGGCGCGCGCCCGGACGACGAGTCCGTGGAGGGCTCGGCGGGACCCACGCTTCCTGTGGGAGTCGTCGATGTCCCCGGACAGGAGACGGTCGTCCATACCGACCACCGCGCCGCACGCAGGCGGCGGCGCCGGTACCGCGGACCCATCGGCGGGGCGCGCCTGCGCCTTCGGCTGGTGCTGCGGCGCTGGCGGCACTCCCTGCAGTTCCGTGCCGTGTCGATCGCGCTGGTCGGGGTGCTGATCGTCTTCCTGGTCACGGGCAGCTTCCTCTCCCACCAGATCTCCGAGCGGCTGTTCAACGACACCCTGGGCCAGGCGCTGAGCCAGTCCGAGGCCGACTACCGCAGCGTGCAGGCCAGCTTCGATGCCTCCGAGGGCGGCGACCAGGCGCAGCTGCAGACCCTCGTGTCCTCCACCCTGAGCGGGCTGGACTCCGGCAGCGACCGGGCGCGCAGCCGCTGGGTGCTGCTGCCGCTGCACGACGAGGGCGACAGCGGGGACGACTCGCTCCCGCCCCAGTCGGAGAAGCCGTGGCTGGGCGAGCAGACCATCCCGGCGGAGCTGCAGGAGGAGGTCGCCGACAGCGTGGGCGTGGACGAGGGCATGTACTGGCAGTCCGGCTCGGCGCAGATCGACGAGAACGGACTGTCCGTGCCCGTCGTGATCGTCGGCCAGGTCGTGGAGCCGAGGCAGGGCTCGCCGTACGGGCTCTACTTCGTCCACGACTTCTCCCAGCCCCAGCGCACCCTGGATGCCATGCACGCGGTGTTGGTTCTGGCCACGCTGGTCCAGGCGCTGCTGGTCTCGGGCGTGGTCTGGTACGTGACCCGCGAGATCGTGCGCCCGGTGACCTACACGGCCCGGTCCTCCGAGTCGCTGGCCGACGGCAACCTCGATGCCCGCATGGAGGTCCACGGCTCGCACGAGGTCGCCCGGCTGGGCCGATCGTTCAACCGCATGGCCGACAACCTCGCGGATCAGATCACCCGCCTCGAGCAGCTCTCGTCCATGCAGCAGACCTTCGTCTCGGACGTCTCCCACGAGCTGCGCACGCCGCTGACCACGGTCCGCATGGCCGCCGAGGTCCTGCACAATGCGCGCGATGACTTCGACCCCGTCAACCGGCGCTCCGCGGAGCTGCTGTACCACCAGGTCGACCGCTTCGACGTCCTGCTCGCCGACCTGCTCGAGATCTCCCGCTTCGACGCCGGTGCGGCGCGCCTGGAGATCACCGGGGTCAACATCATCCAGCAGATCACCGGGGTGCTCGAGACCGCCGCCCCCCTGGCCGCCAATGCCGACACGGTGATCCGCGTGCACGCCGACCGCCAGCGGATCCTGGTGCAGATGGATCAGCGCCGCATCGAGCGGATCCTGCGCAACCTGGTGGTCAACGCGATCGAGCACGGCGAGGGCCGCCCGATCGACATCGTCGTGCGCGCCTCGGACACGGCGGTGTCCGTGGCGGTGCGCGATCACGGCATCGGGCTCACCGAGGAGCAGACGGCCAAGGTCTTCGACCGCTTCTGGCGTGCGGACCCGGCGCGCGCCCGCACCACGGGCGGCACGGGACTGGGGCTGTCGATCGCCGCCGAGGACACTCGTCTGCACGGCGGCTGGCTCGACGCCTGGGGCTCGCCCGGACAGGGCGCCTGCTTCCGGCTGTCCCTGCCGCTGCTGCAGTCGCGCCCGCTGTCCGAGGACGACGAGCCGCCCGTCGAGCTGCCGCCGGATCCGGAGTCCATGCCGGTCGTCGGCGTGGTGACGGACACCGGGACCATGGTCGCCATCCCGCTGGACCAGGACTCGGTGGTCTCGCGCTCCACCGGGCAGCTGCAGCTCGCGCAGATCCGTCGCGCGGCCGATGAGGCCGAGGACGAGGAGGAGCAGACCGCTCCCGAGGCGTCCCGGACTCCGAAGCAGGACGGGGCGCAGGCTTCCGGACCGGCGCCTTCGGGGGCGGCGCACGAGTCGATCGGCGGGACGTTCGTGGGGGCCTCGGCGGCCGGTCGCTCGGAGGGCGGCCCGCGCTTCACGCCCGTGGGGTCCGAGGCCTCCGGCGCGCCGAGCGATCCGACAGGCGCGCACGGCGACGGCTCAGGCATGCGCAGCGGCGCGCTCGACGGCGGACGCAGCGCCCCTCTGCCTGATGAGCCGATCGGCGGCACGGCCTTCCGCGATGCTCCGGCTCCCGATCAGCCGCCCGCCTACTTCGAGGAGGACGACCTGGACGAGTCCTACGAGGACCTGTTCCCGGATGACACCGGCGAGCTCCCGGCCTTCCGCGAGCTGCCGGAGCAGCTGCCCGATCCCGAGCGCCGCGGCTCCGAGCCGGCCGATCCGGAGGGCCCTCATGACGACGACGCCGATGGAAGGAGCTCGTCATGAGCCAGGACATCCCCGATCCGCGGGCAGCAGGTGCGCGCGGCTCGCGCGCTCGCCTGGCCCTGTCCATGGGCGTCGTCGGCTCCCTGGTGCTGGGCGGCTGCGCCTCGATCCCCACGTCCGGTCCCGTGCACGTGGCCGAACCGCCCACGTCCTCGACCACCGAGTCCGCCGAGCCGGAGTTCGCTGCTCCTGCCCCCGGGGCGAGTCCCGAGCAGATCGTGACCGACTTCCTGGCAGCCGGACAGGGCGCCGCGGAGGACTACGCCGCGGCTCGCCGGTACCTGGCTCCCGAGCTGGCCGACAGCTGGCGACCCGGGCAGCAGACCTATGTGTTCTCCGGAGAGGCGGGGATCCAGCAGGGGCTCGAGGACGACCAGGTCCGCGTGAGCGTGGACACCCGCGCCCAGATCGACGTCAACGGGATCATGAACCGGCAGGAGCCCGGCTCGACCGATGAATTCGATCTCGAGCTCACCCAGGTCGACGGCGAATGGCGCATCTCCTCGGCCCCGGACGCCGTGCTCATCCCGGCCACGAACCTGGACGACGTCTATCAGCCCTACAACCTGTACTTCATGGAGCCGGGCGGGGACCACGCCGTGCCGGATCCCCGCTGGTTCCCGGATCGGCCCGTGGTCTCCACGCAGCTCATGCGCGCGCTGATCAACGGCCCGGCCCCCTACCTGGACGGTGCGGTGCGCTCCTACATCCCGGAGGGAGCCGAGCTCGCAGAGGGCTCCACCGTGCCCATCCAGGACAGCGAGGCCTCGGTCGAGATGACCGTCCCGGACTTCAGCACCACTGACCTGGAGACCACGCAGGGCATCTACGGGCAGATCATGCTCACCCTCCAGGACCTCGAGTCGGTCGACAGCGTCGCGATGACCGTCAACGACTCCGCCGTGGAGCTTGCTCCGGCCGAGGCGGCCGACCTGCCTGCCACCGTGGCTTCCGTGCCCGGGCGACAGATCGCCCTGCGCGACGAGGAGCTCGTGTTCCACCAGGGCGGGCAGATCAGCCCCGTACCCGATCTCGCCGATGCCCTCGAGGGGCGCTCGCCCGCCGCGCCGGCCATGAGCCAGGAGATGGATCAGTTCGCGGCGCTGGCCGACGACGCCGAGACCATGGTGACGTTTTCCTCGGCCGCTCCCCGGCCGGCGGACCGCGCCAGCGGCTCCGGGCTCACGGATCCGTCCGTGGATCAGCACGGCTGGGCCTGGACCGCCGACGACGAGGGCGCGGTCAGCGCCGCGAGCATCGACGAGCCCGGCCGCCCGGCCCTGCAGGTGCAGGCGGATTCGCTGGAGGGCGTCCCGATCGCCAGCCTGCGAGTCTCCCGCGGAGGCACCCGTGCCCTCATCCTCACCGACGAGGGCGACGACTCCCGGATCCTGCTGGCCGGCATCATCCGCCGCGGCGATGGCGAGCCCGTGCGGCTCAACGACCCGCAGCTGGTGGATCTGGGCGCCGTCGAGCCTCCGGCCTACGCCGCCTGGATCAGCGATTCGGCCTTCGTCGTGGCAGCCGAGCGGGACTCCAGCAGCACCCCGGAGGTCTATGACGTCTCGGGCCGCCACCGCAGCCTGCCGACCGTGGTCGACGGCGTGCAGAACATCGCCGGCGGCGACGGCGAAGGCGAGATCTACGTGGAGAGCGACGGCGAGCTGCGCCTGCTCACCGGCGAGGCCTGGTCGCCGCAGACCGACGAGGTCTCGGACGTCGCCTACGCCGGCTGAGCCGCCGCCGGGTCGTCCGGGCTCCACAGGCCGTTTCGCCTCCGCTGCGCGGGCCGCGGGAGTCGCGGGGCGCGACGAAGGCGGTCCGGGTCCTCTGCCGATCAGAGATCCTGCCGCCGTGAGCCAGCCCGTGAGTCGTCGAGCCCGGTCCGGGCGCAGCAGCAGCGCGGCCTCTGCGAAGTCCCTGGAGCTGCGCCTGGCCCGGGCGGGCCAGGTCGCCCTTCGAGGGATCGAGCCTCTCGTGCCGGTCCAGTGTGCGGTGTGCCGGGAGCCGGGGGAGTCGGTGTGCCGTCCCTGTCGTCGCCTGCTGCACCGCAGCTGCTCGCGACCGCGCCGGGTGGAGACCGGCGCCGCTCAGCTCGGCGGGCTGCCGGTCGTGGCCGCTGGGCCGTACGAGTTCGAGCTGGCGGTGTGCCTGATGGCCTTCAAGGACGGCGGGCGGTCCGATCTGCTTCCCGTGCTCGCACCGATCCTCGCTCGCGCCGTGCGCGCCGGGCTCGGGGAGGACTCTGCGGATCAGGTGCTCGTGCCGATCCCCACGTCCGCTCGAGCGCTGCGGCGCCGGTGGTCCGATCCGGTGAACGAGCTGCTGGCAAGGGCGGGGCGCGAGGGCCTGCTGCCGGCCGGCGCGCGGATCGAGCCGTGGCTCGCCCACCGATCGCGCACGGCAGGGGCCGCTCTGCACCTCGGGCCCGCGCCGTGGACGGGGTCGCAGAAGACCCGCGACGCCGCCGGACGCGCACGTGCCGAGGACCCGTTCGTGCTGCAGCGCCCGTGGCGGCGGCTGCGCTCGCCGGTGCCGGTCTCGGCGGTGCTCGTCGACGACGTCCTCACCACGGGCTCGACACTGCGCCGGGCGGCGCGCCGGCTCGAGGCGGGCGGCATCGAGGTGCGGGGCGCCGTCGTGCTGGGCGCGGTGGGCGCGCCCTCAGCGCAGACCGCGAGGTCGGCGCGCGAATCTCCGGAGGCCGGTGGATGAATCGCAGGTGTGAGCCGGGTAATATCCTGTTACCGGGACCCCTCGTCCCGGGTGGGGGTCGCCCTCGTCGGCCTCCGCAGGGTCTACCACGGACTGTCCCCCGTCCTGCGGGAGCCGGTCCGCTGACTGGGAGGACATCATGGAACTCACCATCCAGGGCCGGAACGTCACCATCTCCGATCGCTTCCGCGAATACGTCGAGACCAAGGTGACGAGGTTCGAGGAGCTGGGCGACAAGGTCCAGCGGATCGAGATCAAGGTCCTCAAGGAGAACCCCCAGCCCGGCCACGACGGCATGCGTGTCGAGGCCACCGTCATCGGCCGCGGACCCGTGGTGCGCGCCGAGGCCCGCGGCGATGACAAGCAGGCGGCCTTCGACTCCGCCTACGCCAAGCTCATCGAGCAGCTGCGCCGCGCGCGCGATCGCCGCAAGATCCACCGCGGCAACCACCGCCCCACTGCCGTCCACGAGGCCACCGCCGCCCTTCCGGTCCTGCCGATCAGCGACCGCCCCTACGCGTCCCAGGAGGAGCTCTCGGCGGCGGAGTCCGAGGCCTTCGACACCGAGTACGCGCTGAGCGAGGACGTCCCGCCCGTCGAGATCCGCCGCAAGAGCTTTCCGGCAGAGCGGATGAGCGCGGACCAGGCCATCGACCGCATGGAGCTCGTCGGGCACGACTTCTTCCTCTACATCGACTCGGCCACGGACGAGCCCTCCGTGGCCTACCGCCGAAAGGGCTGGGAATACGGTGTGATCTCCCTCAGCGCCTCCGTCGCCGAGCCGGAGACCGTGGAGGAGAGGGCCTACCAGGCCAGCTGAGCGGACCCCCCCGCCGGGCCGCGGGCTCGGCCTGGAAGCCGCTCGTGCGGACTTCGCGCTCAGCGCACCGCAGACGCGACCGGAGGACTCCGGTCGCGTCTGCGCTCATGCGCCCTGCCGTACACTGTCCTGAGTCGCCGGCCGACCCCACGGCCTCGGACCGGGGAGCTCGTCGCGGGAGGTCCCGTGCCGTGCCTCGGATCGACCATGGCGATGCAGCCCCCACGATCAAGGAGCGTGTGCCAGTGGCCTCCATCCTGGAGAAGGTGCTCAGGACCGGCGACAAGAAGGTCCTGCGCCGCCTGCGGTCCTATGCCGATGCGATCAACACGCTCGAGGACGGCTTCAGAAAGTTCACCGACGCCGAGCTGCGTGCGGAGACGGACGCATTCCGCCAGCGCCTCGAGGACGGCGAGTCCCTGGACCGCATGCTCCCGGAGGCCTTCGCCGTGGTCCGTGAGGCGTCGCACCGCGTGCTGGGCAAGCGCCATTACGACGTCCAGCTCATGGGCGGGGCCGCGCTGCACCTGGGCAACATCGCCGAGATGAAGACCGGCGAGGGCAAGACCCTGGTGGCCACCGCGCCCGCCTACCTCAATGCGCTGTCCGGCAAGGGCGTCCACGTCATCACGGTCAACGACTACCTGGCCTCCTCCCAGGCGGAGCAGATGGGCCGCGTCTACCGCTTCCTGGGCATGGAGACCGGCACGATCCTGGCGGGCCAGTCCCCGGATGTCCGCCGCAAGCAGTACGCCGCGGACATCACATACGGCACGAACAACGAGTTCGGCTTCGACTACCTGCGCGACAACATGGCCTGGTCGGTCGACGAGCTGGTGCAGCGCGGGCACAACTTCGCGATCGTCGACGAGGTCGACTCGATCCTCATCGACGAGGCCCGCACCCCGCTGATCATCTCCGGTCCGGCCTCCGGCGAGGCCAACCGCTGGTACTCGGTCTTCGCCTCGCTCGTCGAGCGGCTGGAGCTGGACGAGGACTACGAGGCCGACGAGAAGAAGCGCACGGTCTCCGTGCTGGAGCCCGGCATCGACAAGGTCGAGGACTGGCTGGGCATCGAGAACCTCTACGACACCTCCAACACCCCGCTGATCGGCTTCCTGAACAACGCCCTGAAGGCCAAGGAGCTCTTCGCCCGAGACAAGGACTACGTCGTGGTCAAGGGCGAGGTCCAGATCGTCGACGAGCACACCGGACGCATCCTGAAGGGCCGTCGGTACAACGAGGGCCAGCACCAGGCGATCGAGGCCAAGGAGAAGGTGAAGGTCAAGCCTGAGAACCAGACCATGGCGACCATCACCCTGCAGAACTACTTCCGCCTCTACGACAAGCTCGGCGGCATGACCGGCACCGCCGAGACCGAGGCGGCCGAGTTCATGAACACCTACGAGCTCGGCGTGGTGGCTATCGAGACCAACCGGCCCATGGTCCGCGAGGACCGGGAGGATCTGGTCTACAAGAACGAGGTCGTGAAATTCGCGGCCGTGGTCCAGGACATCGAGCAGCGCCATGAGACGGGCCAGCCCATCCTGGTGGGCACCACGTCGGTGGAGAAGTCCGAGTACCTCTCCAAGCTGCTGTCCAAGCGGGGCATCCGGCACGAGGTCCTCAACGCCAAGAACAACGAGCGCGAGGCCGCCATCGTGGCCCAGGCCGGGCGCAAGGGCTCCGTCACGGTGGCGACCAACATGGCCGGTCGCGGCACGGACATCATCCTGGGCGGCAATGCCGAGGCGATCGCCATGGAGCGCATGAAGGAGCTCGGCCTGGACCCGGACCGGGACCCGGAGGGCTACGAGCAGAAGTGGCCCGAGATCCTGGAGGCCGCGGAGCAGGAGATCGGCGACGAGCACGAGACGGTCAAGGAGCTCGGCGGGCTGTACGTGCTGGGCACGGAGCGCCACGAGTCCCGTCGCATCGACAACCAGCTGCGCGGGCGCGCCGGCCGTCAGGGCGACCCCGGCGAGTCGCGCTTCTACCTGTCCCTGAACGACGACCTCATGCGCCTGTTCAACGCCGGCGGCGCCTCTCGCCTGATGGCCAACGCCGCGGAGGACACCGCACTGGAGTTCCGGATCGTCTCCCGGGCGATCGCCTCGGCGCAGAACATGGTCGAGGGCCGCAATGCCGAGCAGCGCAAGAACGTCCTGAAGTACGACGACGTCCTGAACCGCCAGCGCACCGCGATCTACGCCGACCGCCGCCGGATCCTCGAGGGCCACGACCTCCAGGATCAGGTGCAGCAGTTCCTCCGGGAGGTCGTGGGCTCGATCGTGGTCGAGAAGACCAGCTCGGGGCACCCCGAGGACTGGGACCTTGACGCGCTGTGGGAGGCCCTGCGCACGGTCTACCCGGTCTCGGTCTCCCAGGACGAGCTGATCGAGGAAGCGGGCGGGCGCGACAAGCTCAGCACCGAGTTCCTGCGGGAGCAGCTGGTCTCGGACGCGGAGGTCGTCTACGAGGAGCGCGAGGAGCAGATCGGCTCCGAGGCCATGCGCAACCTCGAGCGCCGAGTGGTGCTCTCAGTACTGGGCCGCAAGTGGCCGGAGCACCTCTACGAGATGGACTATCTCAAGGACGGCATCGGGCTGCGCGCCATGGCTCAGCGTGATCCGCTGGTCGAGTACCAGCGCGAGGGCCACATCATGTACCAGAACCTGATGGACGGCATCCGCGAGGAGACGGTGACCTACCTCTTCTCGGTGGATCTCAGCTCGCAGCGCGCCGACGCCGGCGGCGGACCGCTGGGGGCCGGTCTGCCGAAGCAGCCCAAGTTCCTCCAGTACTCCGCACCCAGCGAGAGCGGACGCACCCAGGTGCGCACCGAGCGCAGCGGCGCGAAGTCCTCCGAGGCCTCCTCCCGGGGATCGGCAGAGGCCTCGGCTCCGACCGCGTCGTCGGTCTCGGATCCGGCGGCCTCCGGCGGCGAGGCCCCGGCCCAGCCGCGCTCGCGCGCCGAGCGCCGTGCCGCGGAGGCCAAGGCAGCGCGCGAGGCCAAGAAGCAGGCGTCGTCCGAGGACTGAGGACGTTGCGTCCATGCGGGACGGCCCGAGCAGGTCGGAGGGGCCGGGCGGAGGCGAGTGCCTCCGCCCGGCCCCTCTTCCGTGCTCGGGCGGCCCCGCAGGGATGGTTCAGCCGACCTCCAGGACCGTGATGCGCCAGGCCTGCTCCTGCCGCTCGGCCCGCACCACGACCGCGCGGGAGCGGGCGTCGTCGCAGATGACCAGGGCTGCCTCGTAGATTCCGGCGTCCACGGCGCACACGCGCTGGCTGCGGACCTCCGAGTGCTGATGCACGCGGTGCACGGGCGCCTCAGCGGGTTCCAGAGCCCTGCGCCTCTGCAGGAGGACGGCTCGGCGATGAAGACGATCCACGATCTCCGGCTCGGCCCAGCGGGCGAGCTGCCTGGCGGGCCGGGCGCCGGCCAGGACCTCGACGGCAGCGACGGCGACGGCTCGGATCAGAGCCGTGGCGCGCTCGCGCTCGGTGCCAGGGGCGCTCGGTCGCGCAGCTGTGCGCTGCTGCTGACGCCAGACGTACGGGCGGGCCGTGCCTGGTGCGGCGGTGCGATCCCCGGTGCGCGGGGTCGGCGGGCGGTGCGAGGTGATGGGCATGGCGGACTCCTGGGGCAGTCAGGGACGGAAGGGCGGGTGGAAGAGACGGCAGCGGGCCCTCGCGCCCCGCCCTTGCCAGCAGCTCGTTCACCGGATCGGACCACCGGC
>NZ_SCNB01000050.1:0-1390 GCF_005502825.1 Kocuria sp. 2SI
TCTGTGAGTCTGGATCTGGCTGGTCTGGGACTGGCCGGTCAGGATGGATGTCGGTCGTATCGAACCGGGTGTGACTCTCGAAGCAATTGGCCCGCTTGCGGTGTCTTCCCGTTGAATTGTCCGCCCGGGTCGGTGCGGCCGACACCGTCCGGCCCACCTCGGTGACCTCATCAGGAGACTGCCCGGCCCTCGGGCCGTGGCCCATCACAGATTCGCCCCGAAGTGACCTCTTCCCGGACCCGTGCCGGCCGCTTGGCGACCGTGACCATGTCCGTCTCGAAGAGAGGAGCGTCGATCGCCATGGCTATCGTCGCGCATACCCGCCCGTTCGTCATCGGCGTGGATACCCACGCCCGCAACCACGCTGTCTCGATCCTGGCCTGCCCGACGGGCGAGATTGTCGATGAGGCTCAGTTTCCCGCAACGGCAGCAGGCTTGTCACGCGCGGTGTCTTGGGTCGGGCGCCGCACCGGAGGGGACCTCGACACGCTGTGGGTGATCGAGGGCACCGGCACCTACGGCGCACGCCTTGCCCGCACTGCAGCAGACACCGGACACACCGTCGTCGAGGCCCCGCGGATGAACGCTCGCGCGAACCGCGGCATCGGCAAGTCCGACCCGCTGGATGCGCGCCGCATCGCCGCAGCAGCGCTCCCGCTGCAGCAGACGCAACTGCGTCAACCGCGCGCCGACGAAGGTATTCGCGCTGCCGTGAAGGTCCTGCTGGCCTCCCGCGACCACATGAGCACCGAGCGCACCGCGACGATCAACGCGCTCACCGCGCTACTGCGCGTGGTCGACCTCGGTATCGATGCCCGCCGTCCGCTCACCGCGACCCAGATCGCCACGACCGCGGCGTGGCGCACCCGCGACGAAGAGCTCGCCACGGCCACCGCCCGTGGTGAAGCGATCCGGCTCGCCAAACGCGTCGCCGTCCTCGACGGCGAGCTCAAGGAGATCACCACGCGGATCACGGACCTGGTCCGGCAGAGCCCCGCCGGTGGCCTGCTCAACCAGCCCGGCATCGGCCCAGTCACCGCCGCCGTCGCGCTGACCGCGTGGTCACACCTGGGCCGCATTCGATCCGAGTCCGCGTTCGCCAGCCTCGCTGGAACCAGCCCCATCCCCGCGTCATCGGGCAACACCGTCCGGCACCGGATCAACCGGGGTGGCGACCGGCGCCTCAACCGAGCACTCCACATGGCCGTCGTCACCCGCATGCGAATGGACCCGCGAACCCGCGCCTACGTCGAGCGCCGTACCGCCGAAGGGCGCACCCTCCGGGAGATCCGTCGCTGCCTCAAGCGCTACCTCGCCCGCGACATCTACCGCCGCCTCAACACCGCCGCTCAGAATGAGCTCACCGGGGCTTGACAGACATAGGAGATTC
>NZ_SCNB01000051.1:0-1340 GCF_005502825.1 Kocuria sp. 2SI
GGGCCTTGACCCTGAATCTTGGACACGGTGTCATTTCGGTTATGCCGCTTCCGGGAGTGTAGCGGAGGCGGCGGCTTCGTAGGCGTTCGGAGCGATGTTGCCGATCGCGCAGTGGCGCCTGCGGGTGTTGTAACGGTTCGCCCACCGGAACACGGCCCGGTATGCCGTCGGCGCGTCGGGGAACCCCGCCCGACCCTCGAGCAGCTCGCGTTTGAGGGCGGCGTTGAAGCTCTCGGCGAGGGCGTTGTCGGCCGAGGAGCCGATCGCGCCCATCGACTGCGTCACGCCCAGGTCCGTGCAGAGCTGCGCGTAGGCCTTCGATGTGTAGACGGCGCCGTGGTCGGAGTGGAACACCGTCCCGGCCAGCGTCCCGCGCTCGTGCCAGGCGGCCTTCAGCGCGTCCTCGACGAGCTCGGTGCGCATGTGATCGGCCATGCTCCAGCCGGCGAGCTTGCGTGAGCCCAGATCGATGCAGGACGCGAGGTAGAGGTTCGTGCCGTCGGCGATGGGCAGGTAGGTGATGTCCCCGACGTAGCGGCGGCACGGCACGCCGATGCTGAAGTCGCGGCCGAGCAGGTCGGGGAACCGCCTGCCGGACTGGTCCGGGAGCGTGGTCCTCACGCGCTTGCGCAACCGGATACCGGCCAGGCCGTGCTCGCGCATCACGCGGGCTACTCGCTTGTGGTTGACCCGATCGCCGGGCGTCGTGCCCTCGTTGAGGTCGGCCGTGACCCGGGGCGCGCCGTAGGCGCGGTCCCCGCCCCGGGCGGGATCCTGCAGCACCTGGATCCGCGCCACCAGCGCCGCGTCGGCCGCCGCTCTCGCTGCCCGTGTCGGCGCGGCGGCCAGCCACGCGTAGAACGATGACCGGGCGACCTCGACGACCTCGCACAACCGCTTCACGCCCCAGGCGTCCTTGTGGTCCTCGACGAACTGGAAGCGGTTCACCAGTTCGTCTCCCCGGCGAAATACTTCGCCGCCTGACGGAGGATGTCCCGCTCCTGCGCGAGCTTGTGGGCCTCGGCTTGCGCTGCGGCCAGCTCGGCTTCCAGCCTCCTGACCTTCGCCGCCTGCGACTCCGACCGCCCCGCGACCGGAGCGACCACCTCCCCGGTCCTCGTGGTCCCGGAGCCGAGCTTGTCGACCCACTCCTTCAACGAGCCCCGGGACACGCCCAGATCCGCCGCGATCCCCTTGAGCGTCGCGCCCGGCGTGGACTCGTACAAGTCCACCGCCCGGCGACGGAACTCGTCGGTGTAGTTCTTCCTTGCCATCCTTGGATTCTCGCTTCCCCAGCATCGTGCTGGATTCCGCGTGTCCAAGATCAGGGGTTAAGCCCC
>NZ_SCNB01000052.1:0-1333 GCF_005502825.1 Kocuria sp. 2SI
TTGCCGCGCGTCAGACTTAGTGGCAGGGCCGTTATGTAGGTCCTGAAGGAGAGTCAGACATGGGTAGACCACCCTCGATTCCGGCGGAGAAGAAGACCCGGATAGTGCTGAGCGTGCTGGCCGGCGAGATGTCCATCGCCGAAGCGGCACGCAAGGAGAAAGTCAGTGAGCAGTCCATCGGACGGTGGAAGGCCGAGTTCCTGGAAGCCGGCAAGACCGCCCTGGTGGCCGGCAGGTCCGGACCATCCTCCCGAGAGGAACAGCTGGAGGCCGAGGTCGCCGAGCTGACCCAGGCCTTGGGCGAGGCACACCTGGAAGCCAGGGTGTGGAAGAAGTCCGCGGAGGGCCGGCTGGGCCCTTCGAGGACCTCGAGGTGATCCGCGTGGAAGCGGGCATGTCGACCGCGAGGTTCTGCCAGCTCTTCGACATGCCCGAGCGGACCTGGCGCCGCTGGCAGGCCAAGGCCCGCACCGGGACGGCGGTGAAGGGACCGTGGCCGCAACCGGGACGGCAGGCCGCCAGGGAACTGGTGGTCAAGCACGCGCTGGCCCATCCGGCGTGGGGGCATCGGAAGATCTGGGCAATGGTCCGCCACGACGGGCATGTGGTTTCCGAGGCGACCGTGCTGCGAATCCTGCGCGACGAGGGGCTGATTCTGCCCGCGCAGTACCAACGGGAGCGACGGAAGCTGGCCGAGCGGCGCAAGGCCGCGTTCGCCACCGAGCCCTCAGGCCCGAACCAAGTCTGGCAGCTGGACTTCAGCGAGTTCGAGACCACCACCGGAGGGACCTGGCGGCTGGCCGGGTGCCGGGACTACTGGTCCAAGTACGAGCACCCCTTCCACGTTTCGCCCACCGGGAACCAGCACGACGCGATCGACGCGATCGAGTTGGCCCTGGCCGACTACGAGGCCATGTTCGGTCACCCGCTGGTCGAGGCCTGCCCGGTCGATCCCGAGACCGGTGAGCTGTTGCCCGTGGTGACCATCGTGACGGACAACGGCGGGCCGTTCCGGTCCTTCCGCTTCGAGTCCTTAATCGCCGCCCACCCCGAGCTACACCACGTGCGCACCCGAGTGAAGACCCCGGGGCAGAACGGGTCCCGTGAACGCGGCTTCGGCACGCTGAAGTACGAACGGCTCTACCTGGACGAGATTGACGACGCGATCGTGCTCGCCGAGCGGGCCGAGGACTACCGGATCGAGTACAACGAGCTCCGGCCCCACGAGGCCGTCTCATGGAACCGGCCCAAGGAGGTGCACCTGGGCCTGGCCGACCCCACCACCCCGACATTCAAAACCAAGGAAATCCTGCCAACTACTTGACGCGGGACA
>NZ_SCNB01000053.1:0-1324 GCF_005502825.1 Kocuria sp. 2SI
AACACCCGACCCCGCAAGGCCCTCGGCTGGAAGACCCCAGAAGAAGCCTTCAACGAAGAACTACTGTTGCTGGAACAAGCCGGTGTTGCATCGACCAGTTGAACCCAGTCAGTTCAGATCCCGGAAATTCGTCCGCGCATTGAAGCGTCACGACCTCGTCGGGTCGATGGGTCAGGTCGGCTCCAGCGCCGACAACGCGGCCA
The DNA here is from genome assembly GCF_005502825.1 of Kocuria sp. 2SI. Lineage (NCBI taxonomy): Bacteria > Bacillati > Actinomycetota > Actinomycetes > Micrococcales > Micrococcaceae > Kocuria > Kocuria sp. 2SI. Next base: position 204 of record NZ_SCNB01000053.1, read on the forward strand.
TGGAATCGTTCTTTGCCCTGCTGCAAAAGAACGTCCTCGACCGCCGCGCCTGGGCCACCCGCGAAGAGTTGCGGATCGCGATAGTCACCTGGATCGAACGGACCTACCACCGCCGTCGGCGACAAGACGCCCGAGACGGATTGACCCCCATCGAGTACGAGACCATCATGACCACACCAGCCACTCAGGCTGCGTGACCCAACCTGTCACCTATCCGTGCAGCAGTCCCATACGGTGCCAGCGGGCCAGTGAACCGAACCTGCGATGGGTCAGGAGTGCTGTGCATGATCGTGCTCCCTTCGATAGGACCGAAGGCAACAGCGTCCTCGCGCGCTGACCAGTTATGCCGACCTCCTCGACCCGATCCCCCTCCCCGCCAGGCCCGATCACAGCGACATCGACATAACCACGACGTCGGCATAAAAGGCGTTATCCGGACGTCCGGATAATCCCTTCCACGTGGTGCGCCTGGGCGGTGAGGCCCTCGACTCGTGCCGGCGACGGGTCCAGCGGGCCACCAAGGCACGACGAGGCCGTAAGGGCGACCCGCTCTACCGCTCCCGGCGCACCCTGCACACCGGAACGAGTCTGCTGACCGAGAAACAAGCCGCACGCCTGGATGACCTCTTCGCCGACGAGAGGCACCTCCCGGTGGAGGTCACGTGGGATGTCTACCAGCGCATGATCGCTGCCTACCGCGAGCCCGACCGCAGTAAGGGGCGGGCGGCAATGGCCGAGCTGATCGCCTCCCTCGCCCAGGGCATACCCGACGGCCTGAGCGAGGTCGTCACCCTGGGCCGAACCCTGAACAAACGCGCCGTGGACGTGCTGGCCTACTTCGAGCGTCCCGGCACATCGAATGGGCCTACCGAGGCGATCAATGGACGACTGGAGCACCTGCGCGGACTGGCACTGGGCTTTCGGAACCTGACCAACTACATCGCCAGATCCCTACTCGAGACCGGCGGATTCAGACCCCAACTACACCCTCGATTGTGAAGAGCCCCTTTAGGAACCGACCCTACCCCCACCCCCCGCCGCGGGTCGCTCGCTCATACATATCACAAATCCAACGCAGCCATACCAGATCACATGTGCCGTCTTACCATTGTACAAAAAAA
>NZ_SCNB01000054.1:0-1314 GCF_005502825.1 Kocuria sp. 2SI
TCCACCGCCCGGCGACGGAACTCGTCGGTGTAGTTCTTCCTTGCCATCCTTGGATTCTCGCTTCCCCAGCATCGTGCTGGATTCCGCGTGTCCAAGATCAGGGGTTAAGCCCCACGGATCCGGGCCCACTCCTGGGTCCCCGTCGCCCAGAGGCAGGCGCGCCCCATTGAGTCAACATTCAGGGGCACTGACTGAAGCGCCCTGGGTTTCGTTCCGAGGTCAGGGCACCGCGGGCGCGGTCACCTCGAGGTCAGTGTAAGCAGCCTCGACCTCGACCGGGGTCCGGTACCCCAGTCGTTCGTGGAGCCGAGCCGTGTTCCACCAATGGACCCAGTCCAACGTCGCGATCTCCACCGCAGTAGCCGAGGGCCAGACGCGCTTGGAGTAGATGATCTCGGTCTTATAGAGACCATTGACCGTTTCTGCCAGGGCATTGTCATAAGAATCCCCGACCGTACCGACCGAAGCAGTCACACCTGCAGCAATCAGCGCATCCGAGTAGGCCAGCGACACATATTGAGACCCTCGATCCGAGTGATGCGTCAAGCCAGAAGAATCCCGACGGGCACCAGTCGTCAACAATGCCTGTTCCAGAGCCAGAAGCGGCAGGCGATCTGTGTGCAGCGTTGAAGCAACCGACCAGCCGACGATCTTGCGGGTGCAGACATCCGTGATGAATGCGACATAGCAGAATCCCGACACAAGACGCACATAAGTGATGTCGGCGACCCAGAGCTCATGCGGAGCCGCGGCCGTGAAGTCGCGCTGGACCAGGTCCGGGCGATGATCATCTGCCTGGGCTGGACGGGTGGTGTTGGGCTTGCGGCCCCGGCGGACCCCGTGCAACCCGGCGCTACGCATCAAACGAGCGACCTGATCGCGGCCCAGGTCCCAGCCTGCTCGGCGCATCGCATGCCACATCTTCCGCGCCCCGTAGACACCATAGTTCTGCGCATGGACGCGCTGTATTTCCGGGATCAATGATTGATCACGCAGAGCACGAGCTGAGGCCGGTCGAGTCTTCGCAGCCCGGTAGGCCCGGGAGGTGATGAACCCACATTCTGTTTCGCGCATCACGCGGCAGATGGCCTCGACCCCGAAATCGTCGCGGTTCATGTCGATGAACCGGATCATCTCGTCGTGGGGCGGTCGAGTTCCGCGGCGAAAAAAGCTGAGGCGGCTTTGAGGATCGGCGGATTCAAGGGCCTTCACAGCTGAGTGTGGGTAGCGGTCTTCCGCCAGGGGCGATGACCGCCTGCGGCGAGCAGGGCCCGTAACCGGTAGTTGTCGAAGTTACGGAAGCCGCGGGCGACG
>NZ_SCNB01000055.1:0-1302 GCF_005502825.1 Kocuria sp. 2SI
TGTCAAGCCCCGAGTTTTGTAGAGGGATTTCTATCTGGAAATTGATGCCAACGCCCGAGCAGGCAGCTGCGCGTGGACTACTTCGAACTCGACAGGAGGCACGTGCCCGATCTCGCCATGAAGACGGCGATGGTTGTACCAATCGACCCACTCCGCGATCGCGACCTCGACATGCGACACATCCCGCCACGGCCCGTGATTCCGGACCAACTCAGCCTTGAACAACGAGTTCAAAGCCTCCGCCATCGCGTTGTCATACGAGTCACCACGGGACCCGACCGACGCGACAGCATCCTCCACCGCGAGTCGCTCCGCGTAGCGCACGGCACGATACTGAACTCCGCGGTCGCTGTGATGGACCAGACCGGACAGATCGTCACCATCACGCCGACGTGTCCAGATCCCCATCTCCAACGCATCGATCGCCAACGCCGTGTACAACCGCGTTGACACCTGCCAGCCCACGATCCGACGAGAGAACACATCCAAGACGAACGCGACATACGCCCATCCGACGAACGTCCGCACATACGTAATATCCGCGACCCACAACTGATTGACCGCCTCGGCCGTGAAGTCACGATTGACGAGATCCGCAGGCCTGTCCGTCTCCGGGGCCGGCTTCGTCGTCCGGGGCCCCTTGGCTCGGCTCACGCCGCGGAGTCCCGCCGTCCTCATCAGCCGCTCCACGGTGCACCGGGCCACCTCGTGGCCCTGTCTGCGTAGTTCGGCATAGACCTTACGCGCTCCGTAGACGCCGTAGTTCTCCTCGTGCACCTGCCTGATCTCCTCTGTCAGCTCCGCATCCCGCCGGCGCCTTGGTGAAGGCTTGCGGGTGCGGTGGGCGTAGTAGCTGCTCGGGGCGATCTGCAGCACCCTGCAGATCGGCTCGACCCCGTGCTCATCCCTGTGCGCGTCGATGAACGCGCACATCACCGCGAGGGGCGGTCGAGCTCCGCCGCGAAGAAAGCCGAGGCTTGCCGCAGGATCGTGTTCGCGCGCCTGAGCTCGCGGTTCTCCCGTTCAAGCTCCGCCATCCGAGCCGCGTCTTCCGACGTAGTACCCGGCCTGAGGCCTTCATCAACCTCGGCCTTCTTCACCCAGGTACGCAGCGCTTCGGGGTGGACACCGAGTTGCTCGCCGATCCGATTGAACGCGCCCCTGCGAGCTTCGGGATCTTTGCGCGCATCGATCGCCATCCTCGTGGCTCGCTCGCGTAGCTCGTCGGGGTACTTTCGTGGTGCGACCATGCCGCCCATCCTTCCGGGTTATCGATGTCTCCATTAAACCCGGGGCGATTCA
>NZ_SCNB01000056.1:0-1275 GCF_005502825.1 Kocuria sp. 2SI
CCACCGCCCGGCGACGGAACTCGTCGGTGTAGTTCTTCCTTGCCATCCTTGGATTCTCGCTTCCCCAGCATCGTGCTGGATTCCGCGTGTCCAAGATCAGGGGTTAAGCCCCCATCTAAGCCGCGCCGCCCTGCCGCACCTGCGCAAGACTCGAGGGGCGATCGTAAACGTGTCCTCCGTCGCCGGCATCAGAGGCGACTGGGGCATGAGCATCTACAGCGCCACGAAAGGCGCGCTCTCCAACCTCACCCGGGCACTGGCCCTGGACGAAGGCGCCTACGGAGTCCGGGTCAACGCGGTCTGCCCGACCTACGTACGCACCGAGCTCACCCAGTACATCACCGACAGCCCCGCCCTCGTCGAACGATTCACCGACCGTATTCCGCTCAGGCGGGCCGGCGAACCCGACGAAGTCGCCGATGCTATCGCGTTCCTGGCCAGTGATGATGCTCGCTTCATCACCGGTGTTAATCTCCCGGTCGACGGCGGCTTGACTGCTTCGAGCGGGCAACCGGTTTTCACTTCAGGCTCAGTCTCCGATTGAGACATGCGCCATTGGGTTCAGGCCGAGGCGACTTGAAGGCGGACATCAATGCCTGGTCCTGCCCTCCTGGGGAGTGAGCCATCTTCTTGATGACTACATCGACGGCGGCTTGGCAGCTCATTTAGTTCTCGTTGGGTGACCGCCGTCGGGGCACATCGACTCGTTCTCTCTCGCAAGCTGTCACTATCCCTATGAAGCTCACAAGACCTGTGGCCGCGCGTACTGACACCTTCGTCAAGCCCGTCCAGAGACGGGCATTTTCTCACGTGCGGTTCCTATTCCTTCGGCACGGATCCGCAATCGTCTTTGGCCCTGCCGGTCAGCAGATCGTGAGCACGGGCGATGTGCTGGTATTAGCCCCTGATACGCTTCTTGGCGGTCGTCCTGAAGGCTCCGTAACGATCACGACAGTATTCACCGATCTCGATTATCTGCTCAACCAGACCTACTGGCAGTATGCCAGCCTCGTGGCTGACGTCTTTCATCTCACCGAGATACTCACGTCCCGGTTTACCGACTCTATGCAGGTGCTCAGGCCAGGCGCAGCTCGCATGGGGCTGCTCTCGCCGTGGCTCGATGGACTGGTCGATTGCACGATTGAAGGCCCACCCGTAAAGGGGCCCTTCACAGATGAGTGTGGGTTGGCTGCCGAGATCGGGTCCTCTGGGTGATGCGCAGGATCGGCGTGGTCCTGATGCGCGTTGTGCGCCGAGGATCGCGGGGATGTCACA
>NZ_SCNB01000058.1:0-1011 GCF_005502825.1 Kocuria sp. 2SI
GTGGTGGGTGTCTGATCACTGTCTGGTGTCTGCGTGCTTGCTTGGTGCGTGGGTGCTGTTGACGGTTGGTGGTTTGGTGCACTGTCGGGTCCTGGAACAACAGGCCCCGTCACTGTGGTCCTCGTCCCTGTGTGGGTGGGGGTGTGGTGGTCGGGGGTGTGTGTTCTGTGGCTTGCTTCAGGTAGCTGCGCACGGTGTGTGTGGTGAGGGGGGCGGCTGGTGTTGTTTGAGAACTGTATAGTGGACGCGAGCATCTTATTCTTTATGTGAGAATTTTTGTGTGTCTGTTTGAAGATTACTAAGGGCGCACGGTGGATGCCTTGGCATCAGGAGCCGATGAAGGACGTGGCAATCTGCGATATGCCTCGGGGAGCCGATAAGCGGGCTGTGATCCGAGGATTTCCGAATGGGGAAACCCCGTCGTCTGTGAGGGCGATGACCTGTATCTGAATACATAGGGTGCAGGGGGGAACGCGGGGAAGTGAAACATCTCAGTACCCGCAGGAAGAGAAAACAACAGTGATTCCGTGAGTAGTGGCGAGCGAAAGCGGAAGTGGCTAAACCGTCTGTGTGTGATACCCGGCAGGGGTTGCATGGGCGGGGTTGTGGGAGCATCAGTGCCCGGTCTGCCGGCTGGGTCGTGTGAGTGCAGCGTGATAGTCGAATCATCTTGAGTGGTGTGCCGTAGAGGGTGTGAGTCCCGTAGACGAAATCATTGCTGCCGCGCGTGGTGTTTCCCGAGTAGCACGGAGCCCGTGAAACTTCGTGTGAATCTGCCAGGACCACCTGGTAAGCCTGAATACTACCTGATGACCGATAGCGGACCAGTACCGTGAGGGAAAGGTGAAAAGCACCCCGGGAGGGGAGTGAAATAGTACCTGAAACCGTGTGCCTACAAGCCGTCGGAGCCTTTTGGGGTGACGGCGTGCCTTTTGAAGAATGAGCCTGCGAGTTAGTGTCATGTCGCGAGGTTAACCCGTGTGGGGTAGTCGTAGCGAAAGCGAGTCTGAA
>NZ_SCNB01000005.1:0-159314 GCF_005502825.1 Kocuria sp. 2SI
CCCACGAGGCCGTCTCATGGAACCGGCCCAAGGAGGTGCACCTGGGCCTGGCCGACCCCACCACCCCGACATTCAAAACCAAGGAAATCCTGCCAACTACTTGACGCGGGACATAATGCCGGAAGCGTGATGTCAGAGCCTTCAGTGGATACGACCGGCACACAGTAATTGTGTACGGTGCTGGCGGGTGTCTCCATTGCTAGCTCGGGCGTGCGCGGGACCAGGATGAGCGGTTGGGGCGAGGCAGTCAACTGCCTCCATGTGGATACGTCGTCAACGAATGCGAGCCGTGCGAGCATCTGGCCCTTGCCCTGTTCGTCGAGGTTGACGGCGATCGCATCGATGAAGGCGCATACCTCCTCCATCGATGCGCCAGCAACCGTCGTGACGGAACCGGACGAAGCGAGCCGCTCTACCAGGTCCTCTGCAGCGTCGTTTCGACCAGCGAGTACAACTTCCGGCGTCAATGCCGGATTTGTTTGTGCTGCCCAGTCGCGCCACCATGTCAGGCCGGTGCGAAGGCCGTATGGCGACAGCCCGAGTTCCTCCGAGAGCCATGCCCATGTGACTGGCGCTGCCTCAAGCCAGGTCTCGATGTCGTCTAGTCCGAGGGCCTTGACGTCTCTCCAGACCTTGTCGCTTCGCTTGCCCGTAGCCCATCTGGCCCGTGCCGTCCACGGACGCAGGATCGCTTCTACGTAAGTGCAATCAGAGGTCGGTGTCCCATCTGGAGTGTCTGTTCGCTTGGAGTAGTCGTCGTCGGCCTTGGGGTTAGGGTGGGAATTGACCGACAGTTCCCACACAGACAAACCGTCAGGAACCCAAGCCGTCGCCTCGGTTGTCCGGAGAGAACCGTCCCAGTCACCAGCCGCCACGCCGTCGCCCGCGGGCATACCAAAGTCGACCAGACCCGGTGTGGTCTCAAGGATGAGGCGTCGCACCAGACGTGGGAAGTCAGACTGTGAGGAGCGTGTGTCAGCCCAACCATGCAGCTTGTTTCGGTCGATGTACCCCGCTCTAGTCTTCATGGTTAACGTCCCCGGTCGCGTACGAGTTGGTCCTCACATCCTATGAGCGCTCCAAGTCCGAACAAAGCGAATATGTCGGCTGCACGCCTCATGTTGATCGAACGAGTAATCCGACACTAACAATGAAAAAAGATCAGGCCATGGGAGAGTTCTACACATTAAACCTAAATTCCACCACGTCCCCGTCCTGCATGACGTAGTCCTTGCCCTCCATGCGCACCTTGCCGGCGGCCTTGGCATCGGCCATGGAGCCGGCGGCCACGAGGTCGTCGAAGGACACGATCTCGGCCTTGATGAACCCGCGTTCGAAGTCCGTGTGGATCACACCGGCCGCCTGGGGAGCCGTATCGCCCTTGTTGATCGTCCAGGCACGGGCCTCCTTGGGCCCGGCGGTGAGGTAGGTCTGCAGCCCGAGGGTCTCGAAGCCCACACGCGCCAGCTTGTCCAGGCCGGCCTCGTCCTGCCCGGACATCTCGAGCATCTCGGCGGCCTCCTCCTCGGAGAGCTCCACGAGCTCGGACTCGAGCTTGGCGTCCAGGAACACGGCCTCGGCCGGGGCCACGAGCTCGGCCAGCTCGGCCTGGCGCTCGGGCGAGCCGAGCACGCCCTCGTCGCAGTTGAAGACGAAGATGAACGGCTTGGCCGACAGCAGCGTGAGGTCGCGGATCTGATCGAGCTCCAGCGAGTCCTTGCGGGAGTAGATCGTGTGCCCCTCGGAGAGCACCTCGTAGGCCGCCTGATAGGCCGAGAGCTTGGCGGGGTCCGCCTTCTTGATCTTGACCTGCTTCTCCAGGCGCGGGATCGCGTTCTCGAGGGTCTGCAGGTCGGCGAGCACCAGCTCGGTGTTGATGGTCTCCATGTCGGAGGCGGGATCAATCTTGCCGTCCACGTGGACCACGTCGGGGTCGTCGAAGGCGCGGACCACCTGGGCGATGGCGTGCGCCTCGCGGATGTTGGCGAGGAACTGATTGCCCAGCCCCTCCCCCTCGGAGGCGCCCTTCACGATGCCCGCGATATCCACGAACGACACCGTGGCCGGGAGGATCTTCTGCGACCCGAAGATGCCCGCGAGCGCATCCAGTCGCTCGTCCGGAAGGCTGACCACGCCCACGTTCGGCTCGATGGTGGCGAACGGGTAGTTCGCCGCGAGCACGGTGTTGCGGGTCAGCGCATTGAACAGGGTCGACTTGCCGACGTTGGGGAGACCGACGATTCCGATAGTAAGAGCCACGGGAGGACACCCTACCGGCGACGGGCGCGGCGGTCCTCCGAGCGGCCGAACATCACAGTCCGATCACAACCCCTTGCGATCGCGAATCACGACTACCAACGTGGGTGCCATCGCAAATCGCGATGCAGGACACACCGAAGAGGTGAGCACGATGAACAGCAAGCAGATCCGCAGCACCGCCATTGCCACCGGAGCGGCTTCCCTGCTCTTCCTGGGCTCGGGCGTCGCCGCACAGGCCGCATATGCTGGCCCCACCACCGACCCGTACGAGGCCGACCAGGCTGCCGCCGCCGAGAAGTGCGACGGACTGACCGGCCAGGAGGCCTTCGACAAGAAGGTCGACGACCTGCCGGACGCCGACGACGGCCACTACACCTGGACCGCCGACAGCGGCATGGCCGACACCGAGCACTACGACCCCTGCGACGGCCTCTCGGCCATCACCGTCAGCTACGCCACCGACGAGGGCATGCCCGCCGGCAGCCCGGGCTACTCCATCGTGATGCTCTTCCACGACGGCGAGTACCTGGGCACGGACACCGCCGAGGCCTACGAGTGGACCCCGGAGATCGAGCGGGTGGACGAGCACACGCTGGATGTCGAGTACCCGTACGGCCAGCGCGACGATGCCGTCGGCCCGGAGGGCACAACGGAGTCCACCTTCACCTGGGACGAGGAGTCCGATTCCGTCGAGCACTCGGGCGAGTTCCCGGACACCTTCTGATCCCCTCTCCGCCGTTCGCCCTCTGGGCGGGCGGCGGCCTTTCTGAGCACCGGAACCCAGACGCTTCAGCACGATCGATCCTCACGAGGTGAGACTCATGAACCGCACCCAGCTCCGAGACTCCTTCATCGCCGGCGCAGCGGCCTCCGCCCTGCTGCTCGGCACCGGCACCGCAGCCCATGCCGCAGACGTCGCCCCACCCCAGAACCAGCCCTCACAGTCCTGCTCCGACCTCACCGGAGAGGAGGCCGTCTCCGTCTGGGGCACCCTCGTCCTCAGCGCCGACGACAGCACGGAGATGCTCGACCATGCCGACACCTCCGGCTACGATCGCTGCGCCGACCTGTCGTGGATCGTCGTCCCGCACGGCGGCACCGCCTCCTCGGCCAACAGCGTGATGCTGTTCCACCACGGCATCTACAAGGGCACGGCCACGGCCGAGCCGCAGGCCTTCGTCCCGCAGATCGAGCGGATCGACGACGGCGCGATCTCCGTCACCTACCGGTATCTGGAGGGTGACGAACCCAACGCCGCACCCCAGGGCCGCGCCGAGTCGACCTTCACCTGGAACGACGCGAGCGACTCCGTCGACCACGAGGGCGAGTTCCCGCCGACTGCCTGACCTGTGTCGACAGATCTCAGATCTCGGCTCCAAGGCCACGGGGTCCCGCACTCGCATGAGTGCGGGACCCCGTGACTTTGACGACACCCGGGCGCAGTTCACCGCGAAAGGACTCCATGCCAGCTCTCGGAGCACCCACCCCGTCGACCATCTCGCGTCGCCGCGTCCTCCACTCCGCATATGATCCCGCCACCCGCACGACGCGTCTGCAGTGGATGCTCCCCGCAAGGGACCCGCGTGACGAGCGAATCGCGCTCCAGCAGGAACCCGCAGACCCTGTTCATGTTCCGCGACGGCGCCTCGGTCTCCAGCCCGTGCGAGCTGTGCGAGGGGCGCCGCTACGACGCCTCCGTGGTCAAGGACTACAACCAGAGGGCGACCAGCCCCGACGGCATCTACTGATCCCGTCGGGCTCGTCCCGCACATATGGGTCATCTGTCATGGTCAGCTCATGACACCTCCTGACGGCGCGCTGGGGCCTGCGCAGTGGACCATGGAGACATGCGCACAGCACCTGATTCCCCAGACCCCCGCTCGGAGCCCGTCGCTCCCCCGGCTGTCGAGCTGACCGACCTGCACAAGAGCTTCCGCACACGCTCCGGCCGGGTCGCAGCCGTCGACGGACTGGATCTCACGATCGCCCAAGGCGAGATCGTGGCGCTGCTGGGCCCCAACGGGGCCGGCAAGACCACGGCGCTGGACATGGTGCTGGGCTTCACCGACCCCACGTCCGGGACCTGCCGCGTCCTGGGGCTTCCCCCGCGCCAAGCGGTCAACCAGGGTCGGGTGTCGGCGGTGCTGCAGAGCGGAGCCCTGCTGGATGACCTGACCGTGCGCGAGACCGTGGCCATGGTCGCCACGCAGCATCCCCGCCACCTTCCCGTCGACGAGGCCCTGGAGCGCGCCGGAGCATCCGGCATCGCCCGCAGGAAGGTCTCCAAATGCTCCGGTGGCGAGCAGCAGCGCCTGCGCTTCGCCCTGGCACTGCTGTGCGAGCCCGAGCTGCTCGTGCTCGACGAGCCCACCGCCGGCATGGACGTGACCGTGCGACGCGACTTCTGGGCCTCCATGCACCAGGAGGCCCAGCGGGGGCGCACGATCATCTTCGCCACCCACTACCTCGAGGAGGCGGAGCAGTTCGCCGACCGCATCGTCGTGGTGAGCGCCGGGCGCATCATCGCCGACGGGACGACCGAGCAGATCCGCGCCATGGGCGGGCTGCGGCGCGTCACCTGCCGCTGGGACCCCGTCGACGGCGATCCCGCCTCCGTGCTGAGCCGTCTTCCGGAGGGCGTGCAGATCGAGCAGACCCCGGAGCGCACCGTCTTCAGCGGCGCCGATACCGACCTGATCGCCCGCACGCTGCTGACCACGACCCGGGCCAGCGACCTGCTGATCGAGCAGGCGGGCCTCGAGGAGGCCTTCGTGGGACTGACCTCGACAACCGCCGACGACGACGCCGCCTGAGCGTCCCCGGACAGCCCTCCGCCCGCATGAAGGAGCCCTCGTCATGATCACCTCCACCGCACACGGTACGCAGGCAGCGCCCTCGCCTGTCTCTGCAGCTCGACGCAGCCCCGTCCTGGCCGTCCTGCGCTACGCCGCTTACGACCTGCGACGGAATCTGCGCATGGTCGAGAGCCTGTTCTTCGTCATCGTGCTGCCCTCGGCGCTGTACCTGATGTTCGGGGCCCTCACGGAATTCGGCGACTTCCCCGCCGGCTCAGGCAACGTCGCAGGGACGATCGCCGTCTCCATGGCCGTCTACGGAGCCACGGTGGCCACGACCAGCATCGCCGGCACCGCAGCCGTCGAGCGCTCCAAAGGATGGGGCCGGCTGCTCGGGCTGACCCCCATGCGCCAGGCGGAGTACGCCGCCGCCAAGGTCCTGGTGGCGCTGGCCATCGCAGCGCTTCCGGTGATCGTCGTCTTCATCGTGGCTGCGCTGACGGGCGCCGACATCGGCCCGATCGGCACCTGGATCTCCACCGGGCTGATCACCGTGGCGGCCTCGGCCATGTTCGCGCTCTACGGGCTGACCTTCGGGCTGCTGTTCCGCTCGGAGTCCGCCGTCGGGGCCGCCTCGGGCCTGCTCGTGGTGCTCGCGTTCTTCGGCAACCTGTTCATGCCGCTGTCCGGGACGCTGCTGGAGATCGCCAAGTTCACTCCCATGTACGGGCTGAAGGGACTGGCCTCCTGGCCGCAGATGGAGGGGATGACCACCGGGATGAACGCCGCACAGGAGGACAGCCTGCTGGGACTTCTGGTCAACGTGCTCGCCTGGACCGCGATCTTCGCCGTCACCACCCTGCTGGCGGCCCGACGCTCGACGGCACGGGCATGACCATCTCCCCCGCCGAGACCACGCACGACGAGCGCGTCGGATCGACCCTCTATGCCTCCATCTGGCTGATCTTCCTGGCCTTCCCCGTGGTCGGTCTGCTGCGCAGCGCACACGGCCCGGCGGCCATGGCCGTCGGCGTCGGGCTCCTGCTGCTCTTCGCCGTCGTCTACGTCCTGTCCTGGTGGGAGCCGGGCGCCCTGAACCGCCTGCCGCGCATCCCGGCCACCCTCATGTGGCTGTTCGGCCTGACTCTGTGCCTCGCTCTGCTGACCCCCTTGCTGGGCGGGTCGGTGCTGGGGTGCTTCCCCTTCCTGGTGGCGCTGCTCGCATTCCGCCTCCCCTCGGTGCGCTCCCGGGTGTTGTGGATCCTGGTTCTCGACGCGATGACGGCGGCGCTGCTGATCTGGGTGTGGCCTCAGCACCTGTTCTGGGCCGTCCCGGTCATCGCCATATCCTCGGTGCTGATGGCCGTGCTGGCCTCCGTGATGGACCGCGAGGAGCGCACGCGCGACCTCGCCGAGCAGCTGCGCCTGGCACAGCAGCGGGAATCGCTGGGACGCGACGTCCACGACCTGCTCGGGCACTCGCTGACCGTCATCACGGTCAAGACCGAGCTCGCTCGCCGGATGGTGGAGCGCGACCCGCAGCGCGCGATCGCCGAGCTCGACGAGGTGCTCGCCTTGTCCCGCGAGGCCGCCAGTGAGGTGCGGCAGGCCGTCGGCGGTCTGCACAGCCCCGAGTGGGCGGCGCAGCTGCGCGCGGCGCGCACGGCCCTGGACGCCGCCGCGATCGAGGCACGGCTGCCCGGCCCTGCTGGTCTTCCGGCCGAGCAGCAGACCCTGCTGGCCTGGTGCCTGCGCGAGGCCGTGACCAATGTGATCCGCCATGCCCAGGCCACCGTCTGCACGGTGGAGGCCGGACCCGGCAGACTGGTGGTGGAGGACGACGGCGTCGGAACCGATCCGGGCGCGGGCACGGGCAACGGCCTGCGCGGCATGCGCGAGCGCGTGCGCCAGGCAGGCGGCGAGCTGATCCTCAGCGCCGCCGACGCCTCCCCCGATCGACCCGGAACCCGACTGGAGGTGCGGCTGCCATGACCGAGAAGATCCGCCTGCTGCTGGCCGATGACCAGGCGCTGGTCCGCGGCGCCCTGGCCGCACTGCTCGAGCTCGAGGAGGACCTCGAGATCGTGGCCCAGACGGGTTCGGGAACGGAGGTCGTGGACCTGGCGCGCGAGCACCGGGCGGACGTGGCGCTGCTGGACATCGAGATGCCCGGCCGCGACGGCATCGAGACCGCCGCCGCCCTGCGGGACGCGCAGCTCGGGTGCCGCAGCCTCATCGTCACCACGTTCGGGCGCCCCGGGTACCTGCGCCGGGCGCTGGAGGCGGGGGCACGCGGCTTCGTCGTCAAGGACACGCCCGCCGAGCAGCTTGCCGCCGCGGTGCGCACGATCCACGGCGGCGGACGCGTGATCGACCCCTCCCTGGCCGAGGAGTCGCTGATCACCGGCGGCAGCCCTCTGACCGAGCGCGAGCGCGACGTCCTGCGCATCGCCCTGGACGGCGCCTCCGTGAAGGAGATGGCCGCCCGCCTTCACCTCTCCCAGGGCACGGTGCGCAACCACCTGTCCTCGGCGATCGGCAAGACGCATACGGCCAATCGCGCCGCGGCAGCACGGGCGGCGCAGGACAACGGGTGGCTCTGAGCTGTCAGTGCATCGGTTCGCATGGAGAACCTCCTAGGATGTTGGACACAGCCTGAACGATGGCTGAATGCCCGAGAATCCGGAGGCCCCTGTGTCCCGCCCCCGTCACACCCTGTTCGCCGCGAGCCTCCTGGGGCTGACGCTGGCGCTGTCCGGATGCATTCCGGACTCTTCCTCCGACGAGCCCGAGCCGGCACCGGAGACCGTGACGGTGACGCAGACGGCCCCGGCCGATGATCGGTCCTCCGCCGAGGCGTCCCCGGAAGCCGCAGAGGACTCCCCCGAGGGCGACGGCGATGATTCCGCCGAGGCCTCGGGGCAAGCCTCGGAGGCGGCCGATAGCGATGCGGCGGCGAAGCCTGCCGCCGACGCCTCCGGCCTCAGCGAGCGCGGCAACATCCCCAAGCAGATCGGCGAGGAGGCGAGCCTCACCGCTTCCTCCGGGGAGAAGGCGCTGTCCTTCGAGGTCACCGATATCCAGCCCCACTTCCAGTGCACCAGCCCCTACGCGGAGGCCCCCGGAGAACGAGTCCTTCGTCAAGGTCGACATCACGGCCAGCACCGGCACTGCTGCGGACCTAGAGGAGCTGTTCTACATCAACTCCATGATGTTCAATCCGTACGACTGGAAATTCGTGGACTCGTCCGGTCGCACGGCCAATGACATCGGCACTGTGGCCAGCTACATGTGCCTTGACACCGGCGAATCCCTGCCCGATGAGATCGGCCCGGGTGAGAACGTCTCCGGATCACTGATCCTCGACGTGACCGACTCCTCCGGCACGCTGGTGTATGCCCCGCTCTTCGACTCCGAAGGCTGGGAGTGGAGCCTCTGACCGGCTGAGGCCTTTCGACACAGCGGGGCTCCGTCCGAGGACGGGGCCCCGCTGTGCTGTCGGAGCGGGCTGAGAATCTGAGTCGCATGGAACAGACCTCCTCCTTCGGCATCGTCCTCCCCCTGCTGCTCTTCATCGCAGGCACGGTGGCCGGACTGGCCGTGGGCTGGCTGCTGGCCTCCCGTCGTGCGGCCGGTGGAGCGGACGCCCGGGAGCTCGAGAGCATGCGTCAGGACAACGCCGAGCTGCAGCGCCGGCTTGCCGCAGCGGAGGAGAGCTCCCGACTGCAGACCGAGCGGGTGGCCGCGCTGGAGGAGCGCTCTGCTCAGGACCAGGACGTCCTCACCGCTCTGGCTCCGCTGGCCGATCGGCTGCGCGGGGTCCAGGAGCATGTGACCCGGCTCGAGAAGGATCGCTCCCAGCAGTTCGGGGAGGTCTCCCGCGCGCTCGAGCAGGCTCGGGAGGCGGACGCCGAGCTGCAGCGAGTCACGGGATCGCTGGCGGGATCGCTGCGCTCCAACTCCGCCCGCGGCACCTGGGGCGAGGTCCAGCTGCGTCGCGTGGTGGAGGCCGCGGGGATGCTGCGCCACGTCGACTTCCAGGAGCAGGTCCATGTGCAGACCGAGGACGGCGCGCACCGTCCGGACATGGTCGTGAAGCTGCCCGGGGAGCAGCGGCTGATCGTGGATGCCAAGGCCCCCATGGCCTCGTACCTGCGCGCCCAGGACCTCGGCCACGACGGCTCGGAGCCGGCCCTCGCCGCCCGGACCAAGCTGCTCAAGGGCCACGCCGATGCCCTGCGAGCGCACGTGGACGCCCTGGGCTCCAAGAAGTACTGGACCTCGACCGTGGGCTCGCCCGAGCTCGTGCTGTGCTTCGTGCCCGTGGAGTCGGCGCTGTCGGCCGCGCTGGAGGCGGATCCCTCGCTGCTGGATCATGCTGCGGCGCGCAGCGTGGCCCTGGTGTCGCCGGTCTCCCTGCTTGCCTCGCTCAAGGCGGTCGCCTTCTCATGGCGCCAGGAGTCGCTGGCTCAGGACGCGTCGCAGCTGCTGCAGCTGTCGCGGGACCTCTACGACCGGCTGGGCACCGTGGGCGGGCACCTCAGCGCCATGGGCGGATCCATCCGCCGCTCCGTGGAGACCTACAACAAGCTCGTGGGCTCGCTCGAGACCCGCGTGCTGCCCACGGCTCGTCGGCTCAACGACCTGGATGTCACGGCACCCGCCGACGACCGCCTGGAGACGGCCACGGTCGAGTCCACCCCGCGTGCGATCACAGCCCCGGAGCTGCTGGACCAGGAGACGCAGGAGGGGCCGCAGGACTGACCTGTCGATCGGCCGACAGGCTCAGCGCGCCGGGCGCGCTCCGCGGCCTCCGAGGTTGCGGTTGGCGTCGCCGTCTGCCGTCAGACGCGCACGCAGCTCCTTGGGAAGCGAGAAGAGGATGTCCTCCTCGGCCGTGACGACCTCCTCCACGTCGGCGTAGCCGTACTCGGCCAGCAGGGCCATGACGTCACGGACCAGGACCTCCGGCACGGAGGCGCCCGAGGTCACGCCCACGGTGCGCACGCCCTCGAACCAGGACTCGTCCACCTCGTTCGCGTTGTCCACGCGCTCGGCGCGAGCCGCGCCGTACTCGGCGGCGACCTCCTTGAGGCGCACGGAGTTCGACGAGTTCGGGGAGCCCACCACGATCACCAGATCCGTCTGCGGCGCGATCTCCTTGATCGCGCCCTGGCGGTTGGAGGTCGCGTAGCAGATGTCGTCGGAGGGCGGATCCTGCAGGTTCGGGAAGCGCTCGCGCAGGGCGGTGACGATCTCGAGGGTCTCGTCCACGGACAGCGTGGTCTGGGACAGCCACACGAGGTTGTCGGGGTCCTCGACCTCGAGGCTCGGCACGTCCTCCGGGCCGTTGACGATGATCGTGCGGTCCGGGGCCTCGCCGTAGGTGCCCTCGACCTCCTCGTGGCCCACGTGGCCGATGAGCAGGATCTGACGGCCCTGCTTGGCGAAGCGCACGGCCTCGCGGTGCACCTTGGTCACCAGCGGGCAGGTGGCGTCGATGGTCTGCAGGCCGCGATCGGCGGCCGAGCTCACGACCGCCGGGGAGACGCCGTGGGCGGAGAACACGAGCAGCGAGCCCTCCGGGACCTCGTCGACCTCCTCCACGAACACCGCGCCGTCCGCCTCGAGGGTCTGGACCACGTGCTTGTTGTGCACGATCTCCTTGCGCACGTACACCGGCGCGCCGTAGTGATCGAGCGCCTTCTCGACCGCGATCACCGCACGATCCACGCCGGCGCAGTAGCCGCGCGGGGAGGCGAGCAGGACCTTCTTGTCCCCTTCGACGGGCGCTGCCGCCGCGACCTCCTCAGGAGAGCGGCGCACGCGGGGGACGACGGGCATGGAGAGAGCGACGGGTGCGGACATGCCCCGCATTCTACGGGCTCCACAGGTGCCGGGGACATGTCATGCATGTCACCGGATCACTGCCGGCGGCCACACGGCATCAGGCCTCGATGACCCGCCGACCGCTTCGGCTCAGCCCGGTCGTCGAGTCACCGCCGGAGGCGTCGTCGCCCAGGCGCCAGGTCAGGCGCAGCCCGCCCAGGACCACCCCTGCTGCGGTCAGCGCCACCCCGGTCCACAACCAGGGGCTCAGCCGCTGGTCCAGGCCGGCGCCGAGCACCGCGAACAGCCGATCGACCACGGTGCGACCCACCCCCTCCAGGTCAGGGGAGGCCATGACCGAGTCGGCGAAGCCCTGCAGGACCATCCCGGCTGCGATCACGCCGCCGACGAGACCGATGCCTGCCCCCAGCAGCACCCACTCGCGATGCCGGGCGATGAGCAGCGCCAGGACAGCGGCGACCGCAGCAGCGATCCACCAGTACGGCGCCTGATCCGAGGCCTCGGAGAGCTGATCCAGCGCGGGGCCGGTGGCCGAGTCGGGGATCTCGGCCACGCCGTCCTGGATGCCCACCAGATCCATCGAGGACAGATCGACCTCCAGGCCGAAGGGCAGCCTGTCGTTGATCGCCTCGGAGAGCCCGTCCATGACCGGCGCGACCTCGACCTGCAGGTCCTCCGGGGCGCCGTCGGGGCTCTCGGCAGCGGCGACGTTGGCGTCGTACGTGCCCTCGAGGACCTCGCGCATGTCCTGCTGGTAGGCGTCGCCGTCGAAGTAGTCGCTCATGGTCGACTGCACCGTGCGGTCCACCCAGCCGGTGATAGTCCCGCCCAGCGGGATGTCCCCGGTGTCGGCGTTCTGGACGGCTTGGGAGGCGGAGTCCAGCGCCATGTCCTCGATCTCGCCGCGCAGCTGCTGATCGGCCAGCAGGTCCTCCGACAGCGCCGAGAAGCCCTCGCGATCCATCACGGTGTCATCGATCCAGGTGGTCGCCACGGCCATCACCGCCGCCAGCCCGGCGCACAGCGCCAGGACCGAGGCCACGACGGTGCGCAGAACGCCCAGCGCACCGGGACCGCGACGTCGCGCCGCGGGCGCAGGCCGGTCCCAGGGAAGGCCTCCGGCGGGGGTCTCGGGGCGCTGAGCAGTCATGCGCACCACGCTACCGGGACAGGCTGTCCACCCACCGGCGTCGGACCCGTGACCTGCACGACTCGGGTGGTATGCATGGAACATGACGGAACAGCCCCCCGCCGGCGATCAGCGCCCGGCACCGGCCCCGCGCGCGGGGCTGACCACGCCGGAGAACCCGTGGCCGCTGCGGCTGCTGGCCGAGAACCTCCACGCGTACATCGCCCGGTGCGACCCCACCTGGGTCGAGGGCCAGATCATCGAGATCAACCAGCGCCCGCGCGTCACCTTCCTGACCCTGCGCGACGTCGACCAGGAGATCTCGGTGCCCGTGACCCTGTTCCCTCGCGAGATGCAGGCCCTGGAGACCCCGCTCGAGAAGGGCATGCGGGTCGTCGCCCAGGTCCGCCCCGACTACTGGACCAAGACCGGGCGGCTGTCGATGATCGGCCACGGCGTACGTCCTGTGGGCCTGGGCGATCTGCTGGTGCGCATCGAGCAGCTGCGCCGCGCGCTGGCCGAGGAGGGCCTGTTCGACGCCGAGCGCAAGCGCCCGATCCCCCAGCTGCCCCAGCGCGTCGGGCTGATCACCGGGCGCAACTCGGATGCCGAGAAGGACGTCGTGCGCAACGCGTCCCTGCGGTGGCCGTCGGTGCAGTTCGAGATCCGCAACGTCGCCGTGCAGGGCACGGCCTCCGCCGGCCAGGTCATGGGCGCGCTCGCCGAGCTCGACGCCCACCCGGACGTCGACGTCATCATCATCGCCCGCGGCGGCGGCGCCTTCGAGGACCTGCTGCCGTTCAGCGACGAGCGGCTGCTGCGCGCCGTCGCCGATGCCTCCACCCCCGTGATCTCGGCGATCGGCCACGAGAACGACCAGCCGCTGCTGGATCACGTGGCCGACGTCCGCGCCTCCACGCCCACCGACGCCGGCAAGCGCGTGGTCCCGGACCTCGTGGAGGAGAAGGCGAATGTGGCCCGCGCCCGAGCGGTGCTGGATCGCGCGGTGACCCAGTTCCTCGACCGGGAGCAGCGCGCCCTGGAGTCGATCCGCTCCCGCCCCGTCCTGGACCAGCCGGAGGGCATGATCCTGGTGCGCGAGGAGGACATCGACCGCCTGCGCGAGCGCTCCCAGCGCACCACCGCCCACCGGATCGAACGGGACCGCACCGCGATCGAGCAGATGAAGCTGCGGGTGCGCGCACTGTCGCCGCAGGAGACCCTCAACCGCGGCTACGCCGTGGTCCAGGATGACCGCGGCGCCGTGGTGCGCGGCACCGATCAGGTGGCCGTGGACGACGAGCTCACGGTGCGCCTGGCCGCAGGCGAGCTGTCGGTGCGGACCCTCGAGCTCTCCGAGCGCCGCCCCGGACAGCTCCGCGACGACTGACCCACGATCACCGCTTTCCCCGAAAGGACCGCACTCATGACCGAGACCACCCCGTCCTCCCCCGGTGCCGCCCCGGACCTCTCCGACATCGAGTCCATGGGCTACGAGCAGGCCCGCGAGGAGCTCGTGGCCACCGTGTCCAAGCTCGAGGCCGGCGGCACGGCGCTGGAGGAGTCACTGGCGCTGTGGGAGCGCGGCGAGGCACTGGCCAATCGCTGCGAGCAGTGGCTCGACGGCGCCCGAGACCGCCTGGATGCCGCCCGCGCGCGCCGCGAGAGCGCCGAGGACCAGGACTGAGACCGCGGCTCAGGAGCTCGGGCGAAGCCGCTCGAGCGCCTCGAGCAGCTGCTCCATGACCGCCTCGCGGTCCTGCGCGCGATCAGCCAGGATCCCCAGCGCGGCGTTGTGATACAGCCCGTCGCCCATGTGCAGCACGGCCTGGGCGGCCACGGGATCGCCCAGCTCGGCCTCGAGCATCCGGTACCAGCGGGCCTCGAGGCCCAGCATGGCCTCCCGCGCACCCTGATCGCCGCTCTGCACCAGTCGCGAGGTCGTGAGGATCGAGCGGTCCAGCGGCGTATCGGCCCACAGGGAGGAGCGCAGGTAGGCACGCGCCGGCCCCTCGGCGGAGGCCTCCATGGCCTGCGTCCCCTCCTCCGAGAGGCGCTGCATCCGCTCGACGGAGGCGTCTGCCAGGTCCTGGCGCGTGGAGAAGTGGTAGAGCAGCCCGCCCTTGGAGACCCCGGCGCGCGCCGCGACGGCCTCGAGGGTCGCCGAGCGCTCCCCCTCATCCACGACGATCCGGTCGAAGGCGTCGAGGAGCCGCTCCCGGGCCTGGGGCTTGCGTGCCATGCTGCCTCCTTCCGACGTCGTCCGGACGGGTCGAACCGACTGTTCTGCGCGGCGGGTCCCCCGCCGCGGTGAGCCTCACGACACTCGCGTGAAACCATACCGTCCAGACGGTACAGTTACGCGGGCGCCGCTGTCACGGCGCACCGAGAAGCCACCGCTCGCCCGAGCCGCCGGTGAGGCACAGCCCCGGCTGCGCTCAAGATCGCGAGCCGAGAGCATGTGAGGAGGTCAGCGTGTCCACTGCCCAGACCGCCGCCCAGGAGCAGGGCACCCAGCGCAGCGCGTGGATCGGGCTAGCCGCCCTGATGCTCCCGGTGCTCACCGTCGCCGTCACCACCACCACCCTGAGCTTCGCCCTGCCGGACATCGGCGCGGATCTGCGCCCCACCGGGACCCAGCTGCTGTGGATCGTGGACATCTACCCGCTGATCCTGGCCGGGCTGCTGATCCCGATGGGCACCGTGGGCGATCACATCGGCCGTCGTCGCCTCCTGATGATCGGCGCCGTCGGCTTCGCCCTGTCGTCGGTGGCCGGCGGGCTCTCGACGAGCCCCGAGATGCTCATCGCCTCCCGTGTGGCCGTGGCCATCTTCGGCTCCATGCTGCTGCCGGCCACGCTGTCCCTGATCCGCGTGCTCTTCCCGTCCGACGCCTCCCGCCGCATCGCGATCGCCGTGTGGACGGCAGGCTTCAGCGCCGGCGCGGCACTGGGGCCGATCATCGGCGGGGGGCTGCTCACCTGGTTCAGCTGGCACGCCGCGATCCTGGCGCCCGTTCCCTTCTGCCTGCTCTTCGCCGTCCTGGCCCCGCTGGTCCTGCCCGAGTCGCGGGATCCCAACCCCGGCAAGCTGGATTTGATCTCCGCCGCTCTGGCGATCCTGACCATGACCCCGATCGTCTACGGCATCAAGACCGCGGCCACCGCCGGGTCTCTCCTCACCGCTGTGGTGACCATGCTCATGGGACTGGCCTTCGGGACCCTGTTCGTGCTGCGCCAGCGTCGGCTGAGCCACCCCATGCTCGAGCTCGGGCTGTTCCGCTCGGGCCGCTTCTCCGGCGGCGTGCTGGTGAACATCGCCTCCAACATGGCGCAGTTCGGCTTCCTGTTCTTCCTCACCCAGCACATGCAGCTCGTCGTGGGCATGGACTCCTTCACCGCAGGGCTCATGATCATCCCGGGCATGACCCTGGCCATCGTCTCCGGCCTCGTGGGGGCTCGCTGGGCAGGCACCGCTGGCCCCCGAACGGTCGTGGTCACCGGCGTGCTGCTCATCGCGGCCGGCTACGGCGTGATCGCGGTGTTCGCGAACGAGTCCTGGTGGCCGCTGACCCTCGCCTACGCGGTGCTGTCGCTGGGGCTGGGCTTCTCGACCACGCTGTCCACCGAGCTCGTGGTCGGCTCGGTCCCTCCGGAGAAGTCGGGCTCGGCCTCGGCGATCTCCGAGACCGGCTACGAGCTCGGCTCCGTGCTGGGCACGTCGCTGGTGGGCGGGATCGTCACCGGGCTCTACCAGCGCTTCCTGCGGGTCCCCGACGGCTTCGACGCCGAGAGCACCCAGGCGGCTCGCGAGACGCTGGGCGGCGCCTACGCGATCGGCGCGCAGTCCGACGGCGGCCAGCGCCTGATCGACGCCGCCGGGCAGGCCTACACGCAGGCCATCCAGATGACGGGCGTCGTCTCGACGATCGTGCTGGTGGCCTTCGCGCTGCTGGTCCTGCGCATGCTGCGCAGCCCGTCGTTCACCGCGACCGTCGATGCCCGCACGGGGCAGATGTCGATCGTGCCCCCGGCCTCGACGGATCCCGAGGACTGATCTGCCACCAGCCCGCCGCATCGGCGGTGCCGCGATCCTCCTCGCCCGGAACGACGGCGGCTCCCCAACTCGAGGAGTCGAGGAGCCGCCGTCGTCGGGCATGCCGCTCAGCGGACCTGGTGGTAGCTGCCCAGGAACTCCTCGATGCGATCCAGCGCCGTGGCGAGCATCTCCACCGAGGGCAGGAACACGAGCCGGAAGTGATCGGGCGTGGGGAGGTTGAAGGCCGAGCCGTGGCTGACCAGGATCTTCTGTTCCTTGAGCAGGTCCAGGGCGAAGCGCTCGTCGTCCTCGATCCCGAACTTCTCGACGTCCAGCTTGGGGAACAGGTACAGCGCGCCGCGAGCCGGCTCGCAGGTCACCCCGTCGATCGCGTTGAGGCGCTCGTAGGCCAGATCGCGCTGGGCCTTGAGGCGCCCGCCCGGGAGGATGAGGTCGTTGATCGACTGGTACCCGCCCAGGGCCGTCTGGATGGCGTGCTGGGCCGGGACGTTGGCGCACATGCGCATGTTGGACAGCAGCTTGAGCCCCTCGAGGTAGGACTCGGCCTTCCAGTTGGGGCCCGTGATCGCCAGCCAGCCGGAGCGGTAGCCCGCCACGCGGTACGCCTTCGACAGCCCCGAGAAGGTCAGGCACAGGACGTCCTCGCCGCACAGCGAGGCCAGGTTGATCATCTCCGCGCCGTCGTAGGTGATCTTCTCGTAGATCTCATCGGCGAACAGGATGAGGTCGTGCTCCTTGGCCAGATCCACGATCCCCTGCAAGGTCTCGCGCGAGTACACGGCCCCGGTGGGGTTGTTCGGGTTGATCACCACGATGCCCCGAGTGCTCGGCGTGATCTTGGCCCGGATGTCCTCGAGATCCGGGTTCCAGCCGTCGGCCTCGTCGCAGGCGTAGTGCACGGGCGTGCCGCCGGACAGGGCTGTGGCTCCGGTCCACAGCGGGTAGTCCGGGGCGGGTACCAGGATCTCGTCGCCGTCGTCGCACAGCGCCTGCAGCGACATGGTGATCAGCTCGGAGACGCCGTTGCCCAGAAAGACCTCGGAGACGTCGAGGTTCATGATCCCGCGGGTCTGGTAGTACTGCACGACCGCCGTGCGGGCCGAGAAGATGCCGCGGGAGTCCGAGTAGCCCTGGGCGTTCGGCAGGTTCTTGATCATGTCCACCAGCACCGCGTCAGGGGCCTCGAAGCCGAAGGGCGCGGGGTTGCCGATGTTCAGGCGCAGGATGCGGTGTCCCGCGTCCTCCATGCGCTCTGCCTGCTCGAGGACCGGGCCTCGAACGTCGTAGCGGACATCGGCGAGCTTCTTGGACTGGGTGATCTTGCGCATGCGTCCACGATACGCGGACCTAGTTCTGAGTTCCCCACCAGTAATCGGCCGCCTCGTACGGCGTGTACAGGTCCTGGGAGGTCGTCATCCGCGTCAGCAGGGTCATGGCATCGGCATCCAGGCGGTCGTCGACGTCATCGATCACATCCTGGACGTTCTGCGGCAGCTGCTCATCGGCCACGGGCACCACGCGCTCGGGGATCATGGCGCCGGAGCCGTCCTCGAGGACCACGAGCGCGTTGTCCTGGATCTCCGGACGCGTCGTGACCACTACTGCGGCCTGCACGTCGTCGCGCAGCAGGGCCTCCACCGTCTCCTCCGGCGATCCGTAGCCCACGACCTTCTGCGGCTCGCAGCCGTAGAGCTCCTCCAGCGCCGGCACGGTGACCGGCTGTTCGGTCTCCTCCTGAGGCACGCCGATGGTCATCTCCGAGCAGTCCTCGCTCAAGGCTTCGAGGGTGCTGCCGGACAGCTGCGCGCCCGTGGCCGCGGTGACAGCCATGGCCCGTGTGCGATCGGCGGAGCCCGTGGGCAGAAGGGTCAGTCCGCCGGGCAGCTGCTCCTGCACGGCTGCCTCGACATCGGCATCCGAGAACCCCGCGGTTCCTGGGTCCTGTCCCACCAGGGAGGCCAGCGAATCGATCAGTCCCCCGCTGTCGGCTGCCGCCTCCTCCCCGGGGCTTGGGGTCGGCTCTGCTGGGGACTGCTCGGCCGAGGCGGCGTCGAGCTCCAGATAGAGATCGCCGGTGTAGTCCGGGTAGACGTCGAGCTTGCCGTCCTCGACCGCCTGGAGGTAGCCGGCACGGCCTCCCTCGACCTCGCGGGCCTCGGCTGCGATGCCGCTGTCCTCCAGCGCCAGCACCCACGCATCCGCGACGGCCTGCGTCTGGACGGTGGGACCGGCGCCGACCAGCACGGGCCCCTCCTCCGAGACCGCCGGCTGGGGATCGTCGCCGCGGTCGCCGCAGCCGGTGAGCACGAGCAGGCCGGTCGCCGAGACCGCCAGCAGGCCGCGCCGGAGGCTCCTGCCGGTGGATCGCGCCGTGGTCTCCTGCTGCCCGCTGATTCCCATGCGCGCCAGTCTAGGGAAGCCCGGCCTCCGGCGCCGACGCCCCTAGGATCGACGCCATGCCCCTTCAGCACTGCGCCGTCTATCGTGACGGGCGCCTCCTGGCGTCCCCGAGCTCGATCCGCGAAGGAGCCCGGCTGCTCGATGACTCCCCCGGGCACGACGGCAGCTTCATCTGGATCGCCCTGGAATCGCCCACCCGGGAGGAGTTCGACCAGCTGCAGGGGCGCTTCGAGCTGCACGATCTGGCCGTCGAGGACTCGCTGCAGGCCCATCAGCGGCCCAAGGTCGAGCGCTACGGGCCGGACATGTTCACGGTCCTTCGCCCGGCCGTCTACGACGATGCCCAGGAGCAGATCCGGATCGGGGAGATCCACTTCTTCCTGGGCACCGACTACGCGGTGACCGTGCGCTACGAGCCGTCGGACGTGCTGCGCCGAGCCGCTCGGCGCCTGGAGGACGATCCCAAGCTGCTGGCCCGGGGGCCGGCTGCCGTGCACTACGCCGTCGTCGATCAGATGGTGGACGACTACTTCCCGGTCCTGCAGGGGGTCTCAGCCGATCTGGATCAGATCGAAGACGATCTGCTGGCCGGCGAGGACCGGGTCTCGCCGCGCATCTACAGCCTCGCCCGGCAGGTCACCGGCTTCCACCGCGCCTGCGAGCCCCTCGAGGGCATGCTCGGGCAGGCTGCCCGGGCCGAGCGGGTCCGGGACGACGAGACTCTGCGCCACCTGCTGCGCGATGTGTCCGATCACGCCGTGTCGGTGACCCGCCGCGTGGAGTCGCTGCGCGCGGCGCTCAACGACGCCATGCAGCTCGACGCCACGCTGACCGCCGCCCGGCAGAACGACGCCGCCATGCAGCTCAACGACCAGACCAAGAGGATCTCGTCCTGGGCCGCCATCCTGGTGGTGCCGACCCTGATCGCGGGCATCTACGGCATGAACTTCGACGCCATGCCCGAGCTGCACTGGGCGCTGGGCTACCCGTACTCGCTGGGGCTGATGGCGCTGTGCTCGCTCGTGCTCTACCTCGTGTTCAAGCGCAAGGACTGGCTGTGAGCGCTCGTGCCTGAGTACGACGACGGCCGGTCGCCTCCCCGGAGGAGGCGACCGGCCGTCGTCGTGCGGTGTGCGGGACTCAGGCGCGCTTGGCGCGACGAGCCGCCTTCTTCTCCTCGCGCTGATGCCGCATCTGCTCGTCCTTGCGGGCGCGGCGCTCGAGGATCTCCTCGACCGACTCCTCCCGGGAGCCGTCGGTGCGGCCCTTGCGGATCTTGAGGACGCGCTTCACGACCCACCAGAGCAGGAAGACGATGACCACGACGTAGACGATGTTGGAGAACACCCCGGCCCACTGCTCCATGAGGTGCCAGTTCGCCCCCAGGATCCAGCCGGCCACCACGAAGATCGTGTTCCAGATCAGCGAGCCGATCGTGGTCAGGCCCGTGAAGAACCAGAACGGCATGCGCTCCACTCCCGCCGGGATCGAGATCAGCGACCGGAACAGCGGCACCATGCGGCCGAGGAAGATGGTGTACGGGCCGTACTTGTCGAACCAGTCCTCCGTGCGCTCGACGTCGTGGACGTCCACCAGCGGCAGGCGGTCCACGATCAGGTAGAGGCGACGACGGCCAAGCCAGGCGCCCAACCCGTAGAGCGCCATGGCTCCCACGACGGAGCCCAGCGTGGTCCAGAAGATGGCCTCCCACAGAGTGAAGCCGCCCTGGGTGGCCGTGAAGCCGGCCAGCGGGAGGATGATCTCCGACGGCAGCGGCGGGAAGAGGTTCTCCGCGGCCACCAGGAGGCCCGCGCCGGGGGCGCCGATCGCATCCATCAGGTCCACGGACCATCCGGCGATGCCGGTCAGCCCGGCCTCCTCGGAAGCGGACTGCGCAGCGATCTGCGGTGCGGACTGGGCTGCGATGGTCAGCGCGGAAGAGCTGGTCAGGGGCATGGGTCTCCTTGCGGGAAGTCGGTCGCGCGGACGGCGCGCATGCGGGGCGCACGTCGGCGGGCGGCTGTGTCGCAGCATTGTTCCAGACCGGACCGGGTATCCGCTGGGAGCCATCAGCTGTCGTCAAGCCGCGGACACTATCCTTCCCGGCATGCAGCTGCTGGCCTCCTCAGAGACTTCACCCGCGGACCTGGCGACCTGGTCCTTCTGGCTCGGAGCCCCCTCCCGGATCCTGCTGATCATCATGATCGCCCTGGTCGCCTCCGCCCTGGTCCGGCTGATCATCCGCCGTGTCACGCGCGGCATCGCCAAGGGCACCCACGCGCGCGTGATCGCGAAGGTCGAGGAGTCCGGGGCACGCAGCTGGGTCGAGGACTCCGGAATCGCCACCAAGCGCCAGGCCCAGCGCGCCCGCACCGTCGGGGCGGTGCTCTCCTCCGTGGTGGTGCTCGTCATCTGGGCCGTCGCCCTGCTGATGGTGATCGCCGAGATGGGGTTCAACATCGCCCCGGTGCTGGCCTCAGCGGGCATCGCGGGTGTGGCCCTGTCCTTCGGCGCCCAGTCGCTGGTCAAGGACTACCTCTCCGGCATCTTCATCGTCGCGGAGGATCAGCTCGGCATCGGCGACATCGTGGACCTGGGCGAGGCTTCGGGAACGGTCGAGGACGTGGGCCTGCGCATCACGCGCGTGCGCGATGTGGAGGGGACCCTGTGGCACGTGCGCAACGGGGAGATCCTGCGCGTGGGCAACCAGTCCCAGGGCTGGGCGCAGTGCGTGCTCGACGTCCCCCTGCCCTACGACGCCGACCTGGACGACATGATCCGCCGCCTCGAGGCTGAGCTCTCCTCGCTGCCTCGGGATCCCGAGGTCGGTCAGCACGTGATGGGCGTGCCGGAGGTCTGGGGCGTGGAGGCCCTGTCCGGCGAGTCCCTGACCGTCCGGCTGGCCGTGAAGACCGCTCCGGCCCAGCAGTGGGCCGTGGCCCGGGTGCTGCGCGTGCGGATCAAGAAGATGCTCGACCGCGAGGGCCTTCGAGTGCCCCTGGTCAACCAGGCGGTCATCCGCGGCGGCGGCCTGACCGTCGACTCCCCGCACGACTCGACCCCGCCCACCGGAGCGCAGCCGATCGTGGGCGGCGGGCAGCCGAAGCAGGGCTGAGGCCGGGGCACCCTGCTCGGCAGCGCCTGCTCAGCGCCCCCGGCCGGGCCTTCCGCCGCGGCCCTTGGGCTTGCCACCGGGTCGACCTCCGCCGGAGCGGCGCGGCCGCCCTCCGGCCAGTCGCTTGCCTGCCAGCTGATCGCCGCGGCTCGTGCCCTTGCCGGTGCGGGAGCCGCCCGAGGCGGAGCCGGACTTCGCCTTGCTGCGCTTGCGCGCCGCACTGGCCGCCCGCTGCACCTCGGGATCGCGGCTGTTGGACAGGTCCTCGTCTCCCCGGGAAGCGATCGCCTCGGACTCGCTGCCGCGGGAGCTGCCCTCACGGCGCCCGCGGACGATGCCCTGGAAGTCCTGGACCATCGCCTCGGTCTGCTCCGGGAGGTCCTTCGGCCACGCCAGCACGACCGGCACGAGCGGCAGGTCCTGAATCGGGCGGTAGGTCAGATCCTTGCGGTGGTGCCACCGAGCCACGGACATGGGCGCGACGTACAGGCCCACCCCGGCCGCGACAAGCTCTACGGCGGCCCCGGAGTCGGTGATCTCGGGCAGCTGGCGCGGCGCACCGGCGTCGTCGGTGCCGCGCCCCTCGGCGGAGGGACGGTGCTCGGGCAGCTGGTCGAGCTCCTGGAGCAGCCACTCATCGGCCAGCTCTCCCACGGGGACGTCGTCGAGCAGTGTCAGCTCGTCGTCCACCGGAAGGATCACGACCTGCTGCTCGTCATAGAGCTCCACGACGTGGAACGACTCCCGCAGCTGGGTCAGGTCCGCGAGCGCCGCCCCGGCCTCGGTGTGCGGGTGCGGCGCCAGACGGATCAGGGCGACGTCGACCGTCTCCCCCAGCGCCTGCGGCCACTGCCCGGGTGCCAGCTGCTGCTCCTCGAGCCCGTCACCGCGCTCGCGCCAGCGCCGCAGCCACTTGCCCGGCATCATCCCGGTTTCGTAGCCCACCCGTAGGACGGGGCCCTGTGCGGTGTCGGAAGCGCCCGACGACGGCCCCGGCACGTCCTGCTGGTCAGTGGGGGCCGGCTGATCGGGCTCCGGGTGCGCGTGGGATTCCATGCCGCACAGACTAGAGGCTGCGCCCGGAGTTGGACGCCCAGCCCCCTGGGGCGTACCCTGATCTGGTTCGTTCCGGGGCTATAGCTCAGTTGGTAGAGCGCTTCGTTCGCAATGAAGAGGTCAGGAGTTCGATTCTCCTTAGCTCCACCGTAGTTAACGTACTCGAACCCCCGACATGCGAAAGTGTGTCGGGGGCGAGTGCGTTGAAGGGCTCGGCGAGTTCGACGATGGGCTGCTCGTCCTCGCCGATGTAGATCTTGTCGAAGAAGGCTTGGTTCGCGAGCCGCTTGGCTTCATCGTCGGACTGCCGGTACATCGTGGCGCAGTAGGTGAGCAGCTTCATGGCGCTGGCGAGGTACTTGCGTTGCCCGGTGTACTGCTCGTGGTCGTTCTCGAGCTTGCGGTCGATCTCCGCGAGGCCGGCGCGGATCCGGTCCTGATGACGCTTGAGCGTGTCGAGGTCGATGGCGTCGGCGAAGTGCGCAGCCAGGAGCTTCTCGCTCTCGGCCTGAAGGCGTTTGCGGTTCGCAGTCAGCTCGGCGAGCTCCTGGGAGCGGGAGGCCATGCGCTCATCGAACGCGGCGTCGACCTGTTTGGCCAGGGCCGTGTAGGTGGCCTCGCTGATCCCGATCCGCTGGTAGCAGGTGGTGATGAGGTCCTCGGCGATTCCGACGGGCACGGCCTTGCGGGTGCAGGTGGTGCGTTTGCTGGTCCGGCCGGAGCAGACGTAGTAGGCGTAGCGGATGCCTTGCTTGTTGCGGTCGAAGTCCAGGTGCAGCCGTGACTTGCAGGTCGCGCAGTACAGGATCCCCTTCAGCGGGTGCTCGTGCTTGCGGAACCGGATATCGGCCTGAGCGCGGGAGTCCAGGAGACGCTGCACACGCTCCCAGACCTCGGCGTCGACGATCGGCGGGTGATTGCCGTCGTAGACGGCTCCGTTGTAGCGGATCCGCCCGATGTAGTAGGGGTTGCGCAGGAGCTTGAAGAACCCGGACTTGCTGACCGGCTTGGACGGCCGCTGCGGGGTCGCCACCGTGGTCAGGCCGCGGGCGGTGAGATTGGTGAGGATCTTCTCGACCGAGGTGTCACCGGCGGCGTAGACGGCGAATGCCCACTGGATCAGCGGCGCCCGCTCGGGGTCGACTGAAACGTCCTGGGTTTGGTTCCGATCCAACTGAAGGAGAATCGGAACATGCCCAAGAAGTTCAGTCCCGAGCTGCGTGAGCGTGCTGTGAGGATGGTCCTGGAGCGCCAGGCCGCTGAGGGCGGGCCTCGCTCGCACTCGATCCGGGTGATCGGCCCGCAGGTCGGTGTCGGAGAGGAGACACTGCGGATGTGGTGCAACCGCCACGGCCACGAGATCGCACCCGCGGCGGCAGGTGAGACCCCGGAGCAGGAGATCCGCCGCCTGCGACGCGAACTGGCCGAGGCCAGACGCGCTAACGAGATCCTCAAAGCCGCCTCAGCTTTTTTCGCCGCGGAACTCGACCGCCCCACGACGAGATGATCGCGTTCATCGACAAGCATCGCGATCGCTTCGGGGTCGAGGCCATCTGCCGCACGCTGGCTGCGACAGACTGTGGGTTCATCACCTCCCGCGCCTACCGGGCCTCTAAGACCAGGCCTGCCTCGACTCGAGCCGTGCGTGACGAGATCCTGGTGGAGGAGCTCCAGCGGATCCACGCGGAGAACTACTCGGTCTACGGGGTGCGGAAGATGTGGCACGCGATGCGCCACGCCGGGTGGAGCATCGGCCGCGATCAGGTCGCCCGCCTGATGAAACGGGCGGGGCTGCACGGCGCGCGGCGGGGCCGCAAGCCCGTGACCACCCGCCCCGCACACCAGGCGGATCATCGTCCAGATCTCGTCGAGCGCCAGTTCACCGCGGACGGCCCCAACCGCCTCTGGGTCGCAGACATCACCGACGTCCGGATTCTGGCCGGGTTCTGCTACCTCGCGTTCATCACCGACGTGTTCACCCGCCGAATCGCCGGCTGGGCGGTCTCGACCAGTCTGCACACTGACGCGTTGCCCTTACTGGCTCTCGAGCAGGCCCTCGCGGTCACCGGTGCTTCCCGCAGCCACGGCGGGCTGATCCACCACTCCGATCGCGGTTCTCAGGGCGGATTCAACAGGTCGTCGCAACACCTTGATGTCGGAGGTGTTCGAGCATGGCCACAAAGGACTGGACCAAGAAGACGAGCGACGCGGCAGAGGAGCTTCGTCGGCAATGGCGTGCTGACCGGGCGCTGAGACCGCCGATGCGCTCGCCCGGACGTCCAGACCCGTCCCGGGAGGTGCAACGGCAGTTCTGGCGTCTGATCGCCACGGGCATCACGTCGGCAGAAGCGGCGCTCGCGGTCGGCGTGTCCGTGCCGGTCGGGTCCCGCTGGTTTCGCCACGCTGGCGGCATGCCGCCCATCTCGCTTGCTGAGCCCACCGGCCGATACCTGAGCTTCGAGGAACGCGAGGAGATCGCCATCCTGCACGCCCAGGACAAGGGCGTTCGCGAGATCGCCCACGTGATCGGGCGTGACCCCGGAACCGTCTCACGCGAGCTGCGCCGCAACGCGGCGACTCGTGGTGGGAAGCTGGAGTACCGGGCCACGGTCGCCCAGTGGAAGGCGCAGCAGGCGGCCAAGCGGCCCAAGGTCGCGAAGCTTCTCAAGAACGAGAACTTGCGCCAATACGTCCACGAGCGGCTCGCCGGCGATGTTCGCCGGCCCGACGGCACGATCGTCACGGGCCCCACCCCGGCCCCGTGGAAGGGGCTGAACAAGCCGCACCGAGCGGACCGGCGGTGGTCGCTGGCCTGGAACCCGGAACAGATCTCTCAGCGTCTGAAGCTCGACTTCCCCGATGATGAGTCCATGCGCATCAGCCACGAGGCGATCTACCAGTCGCTGTTCATCGAGGGCCGGGGGGCGCTCCAGCGAGAACTGGTCACCTGTCTTCGCACCGGTCGCGCGTTACGGCGGCCCCGGGCCCGGTCACGGAACAAGCCCGGTGGGCATGTCACGGCCGATGTGATCCTCAGCGAACGCCCCGCGGAAGCCGAGGACCGCGCCGTGCCCGGTCACTGGGAAGGCGACTTGATCATCGGCACGGGCAGGTCGGCGATCGGGACGATCGTTGAGCGCAGCAGCCGCTCAACGATCCTGGTCCACTTGCCCCGCATGGAGGGCTGGGCAGAGAAACCCCATGTGAAGAACGGGCCATCGCTGGGCGGCTACGGGGCCGTCGCGATGAACGCGGCGCTGAGTGCATCGATCACCACGCTGCCCGAACAGCTGCGCAAGACCCTAACCTGGGATCGCGGGAAGGAGCTCTCGGGGCACGCGCAGTTCGCGATGCAGACCGGCACGAAGGTGTTCTTCGCAGACCCCCATTCACCGTGGCAGCGACCGACGAACGAGAACACCAACGGCCTGCTCCGCCAGTACTTCCCCAAAGGCACAGACCTCTCGCGATGGTCCGCCGGGGACCTCGAGGCCGTCGCTCACGCACTCAACAACCGCCCCCGAAAGGTCCTCCAATGGAAGACGCCCGCCGAAGTGTTCGAAGAGCAACTACGCTCGCTACATCAACCCGGTGTTGCAACGACTGGTTGAACCCACGCAGTACGTGTCGTTGGCCTACACCGACGCGCTCGTGACCGCGGGAGTGACCGCGTCGGTCGGCACCGTCGGAGACTCCTACGACAACGCTCTCGCAGAGACCGTCAACGGGCTCTACAAGACCGAGCTGATCTACTCCCGGCCCGTCTGGGAGACGGCCAGCACGGTCGAACTCGCCACGATGGGCTGGGTCAACTGGTGGAACACCCAGCGCCTGCACGAGGCCCTCGACTACCGCACCCCCGCAGACGTCGAGGCCGCCTACACTCACCCCACGACGACCGCACCCGCGACCGTCTGACCACGGAACGAAACCCAGGACGCTTCAGCCTGCGGTGAAGCTGCTGGTCCAGGGGACGGGCTGGGAGCCGGATGTGTTGCGCGAGCGGGCGATCGACGTGGTCGGTGATGAGGTGGTGGTGACGTGGACGAGCCCGCACCTGTTGGAGCTCAGTGCGGCTGGGGTGACGAAGGCGAGCACGCTCGCACGCGTGTGCGAGCACGTCGGTGTCGGCGCCGGAGAAGTGCTCGCGTTCGGGGATATGCCGAACGACACTGCGATGCTGTCGTGGGCGGGGCGCGGGTACGCGGTCGCGGGTGCCGACCCGCTTGCCGTCGCGGCGGCGGATGAGGTGGTCCCCTCCAATGACGATGATGGTGTGGCCCGGACTCTCGCGCGGGTCTTTGACCTGGATCGGCGCTGGCCAGGGCCCGATCTGCGGGTGGAAGGCGAGCGATCGTGAACAGCAGGCCCGCCGCCCGCGGCACGACGATTGATGGCGTGATCGTCGCGGGGGTGGGGTGGGGCCGCGACCTGGGGTATCCCACAGCAAATCTGGACGTGCACGATCACGCAGCGATTCCTGACGATGGCGTGTATTTCGGCTGGTTCACGCTGCATGACGGCTCCGCGGGGAGCGGGCCTGCGCTGGTGGGGTGGCCGGCGCTGTTGTCGATCGGGTCGAATCCGACGTTCGCCGGCACTGCCCGGACGGTGGAAGCGCATCTGCTCGATATCGACATGGATCTGTATGGGCGTGCCGCTCGTGTCGAGCTGGACCATCGGATGCGGCCGCAGCGTCGTTTCGAGACAGTGCAGGCCCTGATCGCATACATGGATGACATCGCCGCCGAAGCCCGCGCGTTTCTAGCGGACAGCGGATGGACTGCGGGGGATACTCGATGATCGATGTCGCGCCCATCGGTCGGCGGGCCACTGTGCTCGTGCGGGTTCTGGTTGCCCTCGGCCTTTTCGCCGCGGTAAACGCCGCTGTCCCCGCCGGCTGGGAGCACCGGCTCTTGGTCGTGGCAGGGGTGGGGGTGCTCGTCGTTCTCGCGTGGGGGGGTGTGGGCATGGCGTTCGCGTCTGTCTTCGCCGGCGCTGGCGTGGGTCACCGTGATCGTGCTCGTGCTGGGCGGAGCGTTCTTGGCAACGTGGTCGCCCGTGGGCGCGGTCATCCTCGGCCTGGGCGTGGCGTGTGCCACCGCGCTGCCCGGCGTGGTGATGACTCTGGTGATCGCCACCGTCGGTGTCGCTGCGGCAACGATCGCGGGGTGGACCTTCACGGGTGGATTCGAGGCCGGCCTTGTCGCGGCCGTTGGCGGCTTGACTGGGCTGATGATCGGCTTCGGGCGGCGCGAGCGTGCAGTCCGGGCCAGACGAGAAGCAGCACTGGAGGTGGCGAAGGACAGGGCGCAGGTCGAGCATGAGCGTGCCGAGCTGCTCGATGAGCGGGCGCGGATCGCCCGCGAGGTACACGACGTTCTCGCGCACACGCTGTCGGCGTTGGTGGTGCAGTTGAACGCGAGCGCGGCGATCGCCGATGACCGGGCATCGACCCGGGACGAGGTGAGCGCATCCCTGGAACGATCCCGGCGGCTGGCCGTGGAAGGCCTGGACGAAGCCCGACAGGCGGTGTGGGCCCTGCGTGAGGACCCTGTCGCGGTGGACGCACGGATCGCGGATCTGCTCCGCGACGCCGGTGCCGAGTTCACGCTGACCGGTCCGGTCCGGCCGCTCCCGGCGCAGATCGGGCATGCCTTGATCCGTATCACTCAGGAAGCGCTGACGAACGTCACCAAGCATGCTCCGGATGCGGAGAAGTCCGGCACGCTCGAGTACACGGATGCCGCGGTCGTCCTCACCATCGTCAACGGTCCTGCACGCGCAACCGGTCCGAATCTCGAGATGGCTGGCGGCGGGTTCGGGCTGACCGGGATGCGGGAGCGTCTGGCACTGTCCGGCGGCACACTGCAGGCTGGCCCTTATGCTGCGGGGTGGCGAGTACGTGCGGAGGTGCCGCTATGAGAGTCGTGATCGCTGATGACCAAGCCCTCGTCCGCGATGGCCTGGTCACCATCTGTGAACGGATCGCAGGCGTCGACGTGGTCGCCGTCGCCAGCGACGGCGAAGAAGCCGTCCGCGCTGTGCAGCAGTACGCGCCGGACGTCGTGTTGATGGATCTGCGCATGCCCCGCCTGGACGGGATCGACGCGACCAGGCGCATCCATGCCTACCACCCCGATACCCGGGTCGTGGTGCTGACCACTTACAGTGACGACGAGTCCATCGATGCGGCTCTTGCCGCGGGCGCCCTCGGGTATCTCACGAAGGATGCCAGCAAGGCTGACCTCGAACGGGCGCTCCGCGCGGCACACGCCGGGCAGTCTCTCCTGGATCCCGTCGTGCATTCCCGCCTCATCGCGCGGCTGAGCGCCCGCCCCCCGGCCGCGCCTGTTACGGATGAGGGGCTCACGGCGCGGGAGACGGAGATCCTGGTGCTCATCGCCGGTGGGCTCTCCAACGGGCAGATCGCCCGGGAACTGTTCATCAGCGAATCGACGGTGAAGACCCACATCAACCGCATCTTCACCAAGACCGGCAGCCGCGACCGCGCCCAGGCCGTCGTCTACGCCCACCGGCACGGCCTCACCTGACCGCACGTTGCGAGTAGACACGGGTGGAGGGGTTTTCTCCACCCGGCCTCCACCCTCAGGTCCACGACATTGGCCCTAGTTTCGACGGAAGATGAGTCCATGAGCGCAACTGACTGGATCATCGACCTCGTCCTCATCGGACTCGTCCTCATTCAACTGTTCGAGCGGCGCCTGTCGCTGATCCAGGTGCTCCTGCCCGTCGCGATCGTCGTCTGGGCCGGAACCAACTACATCACGACCATCCCCACCGACGGCAACAACCTCCTCCTCCTGGTCATCACCGTCCTCATCGGTGCGGCCATCGGCGCCGGCGTCGGCGCCTTCACGCGCGTCCGCGTCCGCGACCGCGTCGTCGTCGTGAAGGCCACCGCACTAGCCGCGGCGTTGTGGGTCATCGGCATGGGCTCCCGGCTCGTGTTCCAGATCTGGGCCACTAACAGCGGCGGACAGAGCCTCGGCACCTTCACCGTCCAGAACAACCTCTCCACCGATGTCTGGGCGCCGGCCCTGCTGTTCATGGCCGCTGCCACCATCATCGTCCGCACCGTGATCCTCCTCGCCCGCGTCACCGCCACCGGCCGCCGCGAGAACGCCGACGCGTCCCTCATCGCCCGCCGCTGACCACCCACCGGGCCCGCATCTCGATCGAGAAGGAGCCCGGGTGTCTGCCAGGGCAGGTCCTGCGCTGATACTCTTGACGCACGCGGAATAGTCCGAGACTCCCCGTCCGAGAGTTTCGCTGGTAGAGCGCACCCTGACGTGCGCACGCCCTCGAACGATCGGACGCCCATGGTTTTTCTCCTCATCGTCACCCTGGCGATCGCCACGGTCTCCGCGGGAATCGTCGCCGGGTATGTGTTCGCCTACGCGAACTCCGTGATGCCGGGACTCGCAGAAGTCGACGATCGTGTCTTCGTCGTCGCGAACCAGCGCCTCAACGCGCGGGTCGAGAACCCGGTGTTCTTCGCCGTGTCCACGACGCCGGTGATCGCGCTTCTGATCGCGACCGGAACAGCGGCTTTCATTCCGAATGCTGGCCTCGTGTTGGGGGCCTGCGTCCTCGCTCTCGCCGCCTACGGCGGCGGTATGGCGGTCACCTTCACGATCAACGTTCCCCTCAACCGTGCCCTCATCGCCCTCCGCAACGGCGCCGACGCGAATGCGCTGAGGAGTGCACGCGTCGCCTTCGAGCGGCCATGGGCTAGGGCGAATCGGCTGAGGACCTGGTTGATGGTCCTGGCTCTAGCCGGAACGACGACCGCGCTCGCACTGACAGTCCTGACGCCGTCGGCCCGAATCTGACCACCAACGAAGGAGCACCATGCCTCGCACAACCCTGATCCTCGGCGCCATCCTCATCGGCGTCGGTGTCGTCTCGTACATCGCGGCCGGATTCAGCAGCTGGACCGCGCTGATCCCCGCCATCCTGGGTCTGCTCGTCGCGGCGTGCGGGCTGATCGCGGTGAAGAACCAGAAGATCGGCATCCATATCGCACTCCTGGTCGCGCTCCTGGGGATCGCCGGAACGTTCATGAACGTCATCAATATCAGTGACCTGTTCACCGGCCAGGCCGAGCGCCCGATCGCGATCATCGCCAGCGTCGTGACGTTCCTCCTCCTCATCGTCTACGTCGTGATGGGGGTGCGATCATTCATCGCCGCCCGACGGTGGAAGAACTCCGAAGCGGTCACCGAGTGAGCCCACAGGCACAGAACCGCTCCGCCCCTGACAACCGTCCGACTCCGTCGCCAGACCCCCAGGACAGCACGTCGTCATCGAGCCGCAGGACGGCACGCCGATCCGGCTCTGGCTTGACGACAAGCTCGCGCCCGCAGATCGCATCGTCCCAGAGCCGTGGAACTTGCCGGGGATCGATGAGCACCCAGGCCTGGAGCAGGCACGGCGCGCTGCTCTCGAAAGCGCGGAAAAGACGAAGGATGGCAAAGCGCCCTCCGAGGAATGATTAGGGCGCCTACTCACCTTGTCGGCGAGGACTTCGTGTGCTGCCACACAGTCGCGCGGTGTACACCGAACCGTTTCGCGATCGCCATCACGCTCTCGCCGCCCGCCCGAGCGGTTCGAATAGCTTCTACTTCCTTCTCCGTGAGACGGGTTCTACTACGTCTACTAGGGTTCTCAACTACATCGAATCCCTCCGCGAACTTGAGTGTTGGTGACGTTGCGACGGCCGGAGATCCCCGTGACCACGCGGAATCAAGACGTTCCAGCCGGCGCAGGTGGTTCCAGTTAGGTACCTCAGGTTCCACCCCGTGAAAGGCCCTCCGACCAGGCATGACGTCAGGTAGGAGGGCCTTCTTCATGCCCTGTTGCAGCAATCGCCCCGCGCCCAGCCCCCGAGCAGGTCAAGTGGCCTCTCAGTGTGAGTCAGCTTCTCCCCCCGTCATCCAGTGGCCTAGTGGTGTGCATCCGAGGCTGCAGACCCACACCACGACGCCACTCGCATCGAGCGAGGACTCTGCGGGGCCACTCGATGCGGTGCGCCTCCCCGCAAGGCTGCCTGGCGCGCCACGTCCTAAGCTGGTGGCATGTCTTCTCTCGCACTGATCACCGGGGCCTCAGCGGGCATCGGCCTCCAGCTTGCCCACGGCCTTGCCGAGCGCGGCTTCGACATCGTGGGCGTCGGGTCCGGAGACCGGATCCTCGACCTGCCCGAGCAGCTGCCGGGCGTCGAGGTGCACCCGGTCCAGGCCGACCTGTCGACTCGTGAGGGCGCG
The DNA here is from genome assembly GCF_005502825.1 of Kocuria sp. 2SI. Taxonomy (NCBI): domain Bacteria; kingdom Bacillati; phylum Actinomycetota; class Actinomycetes; order Micrococcales; family Micrococcaceae; genus Kocuria; species Kocuria sp. 2SI. The sequence goes on from NZ_SCNB01000005.1 coordinate 31,954, forward strand.
GAGGCGGTCTGGCAGGCTGTCCAGCAGCTGGATCCACCGCTCGAGGTCGCTGCGCTGAACGCCGGACGCAGCCTCGGCGGGTCCTTCCTGGACACGGACCTGGACGACGAGCTGGCCATGCTCGGGCTCAACGTGACCTCCCAGGTGGTTCTGGCCAAGCACGTGGCCCGGCACATGGCCCAGCGCCGAGCGGGGCGGATCCTGATCACGTCGTCGTTGTCCGCCACTACCCCGACCCCCTACGAGTCGATCTACGGGCCCACCCGCGCCTTCATGAGCAGCTTCGCCCAGGGACTGCGCCAGGAGCTGCGCGAGTTCGGCGTGAGCGTCACGGTCCTGATGCCCGGGGCCACGGCCACCGACTTCCACCACACGGCCGGCATGGACGACACGAAGTTCGGCTCGAACGACTGGAAGAACGATCCGTCCGTCGTCGCGCGGCAGGGCCTCGACGCGCTGTTCGCGGTCAAGGATCATGTGGTGGGCGGAGACGCCGCCACCAAGCGCGCCGCGGCTGTGAACCGCGTCCTTCCCGAGCGCATCAAGGCGGAGCGCTTCGCCCGCGATTCCAAGCCGAGCAGCTGAATCAGCTTCTCGGCGGCAGCGTCTCCCCCAGGGCGTCGGCCAGCTTCGGGTGGCGGAACGCGTGCCCGTGGGCCTCGAGCGCGGCCGGGCGCACGAGCTGGTCGGCCATCACGAACTCCTCGTTCGCCTGGCTCCCCAGCAGGAGCCTGGGCCCCAGCGCCGGGGTCGGAACGATCCGGGGCCGGTGCAGTGCGCGGCCGAGCTCGCGGGCGAACTCCCGCTGGCGCACCGGCTCCGGGGCCACGGCGTTCACCGGCCCCTCCAGCCCGCCGTCGACGACTGCCCGGGCGTAGATCCGGGTGAGGTCATCCAGCGAGATCCAGGACAGGTGATTGCGCCCGCCGCCCAGCGGGCCGCCGATCCCGGCCAGGTACAGCGGCAGCTGGAGCCGCAGCATCCCGCCCAGGCTCGTCATGACCACGCCCGTGCGGAGGCTGACCCGGCGCATGCCCAGGGCCTCCACACGGGCCGCCTCCGCCTCCCAATCGCGGCAGACCTCGGCCAGGAAACCGCCTCCCGAGGCCGAGCCCTCGACCAGCTGCTCGCTGCCGCGCTGGCCGCCGTAGTACCCGATCGCTGAGGCGCACACGAAGGCCTCCGGGCGCACGGAGGCGGGCAGCTGCTCGCACACGTCGGCGATCAGCCCGGTGGAGGACAGCCGCGACTCGCGGATGGCGCGCTTTCCGGATTCCGTGAGGCGGCGCGCGATGCTCGCTCCGCCCAGATGCACGACGACGTCCGCCCAGGCAACGTCCGAGGGATTCAGCTGCCCTGTGCCCGGGTCCCACGAGACCTCGTCCTCGCGCTGGGCCGCCCGCCGGACCAGTCTGCGCACGCTGTGCCCACCGGTCGAGAGCATGGCAGCGACCTGGGAGCCCACGAGCCCCGAGGCACCGCCGATCAGCACGTTGAGCCTGCGCCCTCCGCTGATCCCGTCGAGCTGCCCCTGGAAGTCCAGGTCCGCGCGCAGCTTGGTGGAGCGCGCGCGGAACGTGGCCTCCAGCGTGGGGCGCATGGCGGAGGCGACGAACCTCGCCCTCTCACCCAGGCGGCCCGGCAGCGGCTCGTAGGCGATCCGATCGGCGATCAGCGTCGCGCCGTCCTCATGCGCGGCGAAGGTGTGCGTGTGCTCCCAGCTGCTCAGCGGACCGCGCACCATCCGATCGACGAACGAGTGCTCCGTGGGGCCGGGCTCGTGCTCGCTGACGAACGGCACGCGCACCGACCCGGCGGTGCCCGGAGCGCTGGTGCGCAGGTGGGCCCGGGAACCCGTCGACAGCGGCGGCCAGGACTCCTGCAGCACCGTCTGGGCCCACTCGGGACTCAGCCGGGTCAGGGCTCCGCTGCGGCAGTGCCAGTCCCAGACGGTCTCCAGCGGATGCTCAAGGACCTCCTGATGGTGGAAGACCGCCATGTCGCACTCCTTCCGGCTCGGGTCATCGGCCACGGGGCCGATCCCCTCAAGTGTCCTCCGTGCGCGGTGACGGCGCCAGCCGCCGAGCCGTGGGCCGGCACGGGCGAGGCGATCCCGCAGATGACGCAGGCCCCCGCCCCGACGCGCGGCGTCGGAGCGGGGGCCTGTTCCCTGCGGGGCTCGGGAGGACTCAGCGGCGCTGATCCGGATCCGGGGCATCGGGCGACGGCATGGCCACCCGCGAGGAATCCGGCTGCGGGCCGGGCAGATCTCCGGGCACCGGCGTGAGGTCGTCTGCGGGATCCGTCTCCTGCGGAGGGGTCAGCACGGAGGCGGTCGAGTGCAGGGTCGAGTAGTCCAGGAACCCGAGGTGGGACTCGAAGCGGTCCAGGACGTCGTCGATGATCTGCTGGCGGGTCACGCCCATCAGGTCGTAGCCCTCCGAGCCCGTCTGTGTGAAGACCTCGAGGCGGAAGTAGCGCTCGGGGTTCTGGCCCATGCGCGCGCCCACCATGGGGACGTTCGTCTCCACGGCCGCGACCTCGTAGCGGAACGGGCGCTGATCACCCATGGCCACCTCGATCGACGACGACGGGATCTGGTGCCCGGTCAGCTCGTTGACCGCCATGGTGGCCTCGTAGCCCTGCTTCTCGAACTCATGGGCCACGTCACGCAGCGACGGCTGCACGGTGCCAGTCACGAACTCGACGACCTGGCGCTTGGACGGGTAGGAGCGCAGGTTGGCCAGGCGCTGGCGCCAGCTGCGCTCGGGGGCGTGGCCGCCGCTGGCGGCGGTGTTGGACCGACGCAGCTCACGGCCCTCGCGGTCGGCCTTCTCCATGCGCAGCGCCTTCAGGAAGGAAGCCATGAGCAGGTAGGCCACGATCGTCACCGGCAGGGCGAAGATCAGCGTGGCGTACTCCATGGTCGTCACACCGCCGGCGATCAGCATCGCGATCGTGAGGATCGCGGTGAGCACGGCCCAGAAGATGCGCAGCCACTTGGGGCCGTCGTCGGCGGGGTCCGGGATGGTCGAGGAGTAGTTCGACATGACCATGGCGCCGGAGTTGGCGGAGGTCAGGTAGAAGAGCAGCCCGGACAGCGTGGCCAGCCCGATCAGGAAGGTCGCCCCCGGGAACATCTCCAGCAGCGCATACCAGCCCTGCTCGGGGCTGTCCATGGACAGCTGGGCGAACTCCCCGTTGCCGTTGACCATGACCTCGTGCAGCGCGGAGTTGCCGAAGATCGTCACGATGAGGAAGTCGCACAGCACCGGCGCGGTGATCGCGGCGAGCACGAACTCGCGCAGCGTGCGGCCGCGGGAGATGCGCGCCAGGAACAGGCCCACGAACGGGCCCCAGGCCAGCCAGAAGGCCCAGAAGAACAGGGTCCAGGAGCCCATCCACTCCGCGCCGTCCGGGTTGTAGCCCATGGTCTGCAGAGTGCGCTCGGGCAGGGTGAAGATGAACCGGCCGATGTTCTGCACGATGCCGTTCATCAGGAACGCGGTCTGCCCGAAGATCAGGATGTAGACGAGCATGGCCGCAGCGGACCAGATGTTCAGCTCGGAGATGATGCGGATGCCCTTGTCCACGCCGGAGGTGCAGGCCGCGATCGTGAGCACCACGGCCACGATGATCAGTGCGATCTGCAACCCGAGCCCGTCGGGGATGCCGAACAGGGTCGAGAAGCCGACGGAGAGCAGCACCACGCCGATGCCCATGGAGGTGGCCACGCCGAACACGGTGCCGACCAGGGCGAAGATGTCGATGACATCGCCGGTGGCTCCGCGCACGCGCTTGCCCAGCAGCGGGTACAGCGCCGCGCGGATCGACAGCGGCATGCCCCAGCGGTAGGCGAAGTAGCCCAGGGCCATGCCGATCAGGGAGTACATGGACCAGCCGGCCACGCCGTAGTGGAACATGGTCCACACGACCGACTCCTCCGCGGCCTCGAGGCTGCGCGGGTCGCCGTCGATCGGGTGGATGAACTGCGTGATGGGCCCGGTCACCGAGTAGAACAGCATGTCGATGCCCACGCCGGCGGCGAAGAGCATGGCCAGCCAGGTGAAGAACTTGTACTCGGGGCGCGAGTGATCAGGTCCCAGGCGGACGGAGCCCTCCTTGGAGAAGGCCACCCACAGGACGAAGCCGATCACGAGGGTCACGGTCAGGACGTAGTACCAGCCCAGATTCTCGGCGATCCACAGCACGATGCCGTGCATGGTCTCCCGAGCGCTGTCCGGGGCGGCCATCGCGAAGGCGGAGAACGCCAGGATCGCGCACGCCGCGATCAGGAACACCACCCAGTTGACCTGCGGGCCCCTGTCCTGCGTCAGGGCGGAGTATCCGGCCGAGAGCTCCGAGGAGGAGACGGGGGCCCGCCTCTCCTCGCGCTTGGTCTCGCGCTGCTGGTCCTTGTCCGTGCCGCCGAGGCGCTGGCGGTCCAGCGGCGTCCGCTGTCCTCCTTCACGTGCTGTCTTCTCCTGCTCGGATTCGCTCACGCAGTGCTCCCTTCGCTGGATTCGAGTGCTCGGGTCGAACCGCAGGAGCGTGCGAGCGCCTCATCCAGAGGAGATCACGACTGCTATGGGGAGATTCCCAGGCAACTCCTACGAGTCGAGCAACCTGGTGATGGTATGGGGAATGTCTGGAAACAGCCAGGTATCCAGGTCGAGTGTGAGCGGCCTGTCCTGTGGATCAGCCCCGCCGGTCAGCTTGCGGGGCGCGGCTCGCTCGGGTCTTCGCCCGCACTGTCGGGGCTGGCCGCCTGGCCCGTCGCAGCGTTCGTGTCCTCGACGACGGCCGCCCAGGCACTGCGCAGGGCCTCCAGCAGCACCTCCGGCGGCTGCGCCCCAGAGACGGCGTATCGGGAGCCCAGCACGAAAAACGGAACGCCCTGCACTGACAGGCTGCGGGCCACCGTCAGGTCATCCTGGACCGCCTCTCGCCAGGTGCGCTCGTGCAGGGCGGAACGGGCCTGCTCGGGTTCCAGCCCGATCTCCGAAGCCAGGGCCACCAGGACGTCGATGTCGTCCAGGACCTTCCCTTCTGAGAAATAGGCCCGGAAAAGCCGCTGCATCATCTCGCGGCCCTTGCCTCTGGCCTGGGCGAAGTGCGAGAGCTCATGGGCCCTGCGGGTCGACGACGACTGCACCCGATCCATCGCGAAGTCGATCCCGACCTCGCGACCGCGCTCGATCACCGGATGATTCATCTGCTCGACCTGCTCGCGGCTCATGCCCTTGTGCTGAGCAAGCATCTCGAGCATGGGCATGGTCCGACCCTCCGGGAACTCCGGAGCCAGCAGGAAGGAGTGGTAGACCACGCGCACGGCATCGCGGTGCTCGAACTGCTCTAGCGCCAGCTGCAGATGCCGGTCGCCCAGGCAGCAGAACGGGCACATCACATCCGACCAGATGTCGATGCTCAGGGTGCCGGGCTCGGGTGCGCTCAGGGGAGAATCCATGTCCGGGACACTACCGTCGGCCGCGACGGCAGCCGCTCAGCCCTGCGGGGCAGAATCGGCGCCTGCGGGTGCATCCTTCACCAGGGAGAGCTCGAATTCGAGGGTGATCTTGTCCGAGACGAGCACGCCGCCGGAGTCCAGCGGGGTGTTCCAGGAGACGCCCCAGTCCTTGCGGTCGATGCGCCGCGAGCCCTCCAGGCCGGCCCGCAGCTGCCCGAACGGATCGGTGTCCACGCCCAGCAGCTCCAGCGGCACGGAGATCGTGCGGGTCACGCCCCGGATCGTGAGCTCGCCGGTGACGATGAACTGATTCTCGTCCACCTCATCCACCGCCGTGGAGTCGAACTCGATGGTGGGGTGCTGCTGTGCATCGAAGAAGTCGGCACTGCGCAGGTGGGCATCGCGCTGAGGACTGCGGGTGTCCACGCTGTCCACGCTCAGCACGACGCTCACTTTCGAGCGCGACATGTCCTCGGCGTCCAGCTGCGCGGTGCCCGAGACGTCGTTGAAGGCCCCTCGGACCTTGGTGACCATCGCGTGGCGCGAGGAGAACCCCACCCGGCTGTGGGTCGGATCGATGCTCCAAGTCCCCGTCAGTTCCTTCTGAGCGCTCATGTTCGTCTCCCCTGCCTGCGTCGTAGCTGCGCGGGCGACCAGACCCGCTCCCCCATCGTAGGACCGGGCCCCACCCCGATGGCACCTTATCGGTCCCCAGTTCAGGGGCGCTCATCTGCCCTGTGAACTGGAGCGATGCATTACCGGGCAGTCACGGGGACCCGCGGCCGCAGCGCCCAGTCGGCTAGTCTCGGTATATGAGAAGCCTCCTGTCATTCATCCTCAACATCATCTGGTTCCTGACCGCCGGATGGACCCTCTTCCTGGGCTACGCGCTGGCCGGGATCCTGGCCTGCCTGCTGATCGTGACCATCCCGTTCGGGCTGGCGTCGTTCCGCATCGCCGGCTTCGTGATCTGGCCCTTCGGCCGCGAGGTCATCACCACCCGGCGCGCCGGTGCCTTCAGCGGGCTCGGCAACATCGTCTGGTTCGTGATCGCCGGCTGGTGGCTGGCTCTCGGCCACGTCGTCACCGCAGTGGCCCAGGCGGTCACGATCATCGGCATCCCGCTGGCATGGGCGAACCTCAAGCTGATCCCCGTGACCTGCTTCCCCTTCGGGCGCGAGGTGGTCCCCGCCTCGCAGCTGCGCGCCCAGATGTACCCGGTCGCACGGGCCTGATCCCCGGCAATCTGCCGGTTGCTGACAGATGAGCACCCCCGTCAGCGCTGACGGGGGTGCTCATCTGTCACTGATCGGATGCGGGCCGTCGATCCGAGGGTCGGCTGGTGCCCCCACTGGGACTCGAACCCAGACTGAGCGGATTTTAAGTCCGCTGCCTCTGCCGATTGGGCTATAGGGGCTATGACAGGAGCCCCTCCCGCCGAGAGCGAGAGGGGCTCCTGCGCGCATCAGCTCAGAGCTTGACCTGCTTGCGCACGACCTCCTGGCCGGTGGCCGTCTCGAAGTTCAGGCGAGGATCGCGCACGTGGCGGATCTGGGTGGTGTTGCGCCCGAAGACCATATTGGCAGTCCACTCGCTGAGGATGCGGAACTTGCGGTCCAGAGTCGGCATGGCGTAGGCGTGGTAGCCGCGGTGCATGAGCCAGGCCAGGGGGCCGGAGAACTCGACGCCCTTGAGGTTGGCAGCACCCTTGTACAGGCCCAGTCCCGCCACGGTGCCGAGGCTCTCGTGGTAGTAGTCCTCCAGCGGCTTGCCCTCCCGAGCGGCCAGGATGTTCTTGACCATGACCTTCGCCTGGCGGATGGCGTGCTGCGCGTTCGGGACGCAGAAGCCGCCGGGGCCCTGACCGGACAGATCCGGAACTGCGGCGTTGTCACCGCCGGTCCAGGCGCCCGGGATGGGGCCGTCGTCGCCGGTGACCCGCAGGTCTGCTCCGGCGCGGACGCGGCCGCGGTCGTCGACGGGGAACGGGGTGTTCTTCTTGAACAGCGGGTTCGCCTGGACGCCAGCGGTCCAGATCAGGGTGTCGGCGTCGAACTCGCCGGCCGGGGACTTGTCCTGCATGTTGATCAGCTTGATGTGATCGTCCTCGGCGGATTCCAGCGAGGTGTTCAGCAGCACCTCCACACCGCGCGAGCGCAGCTCGGCCACGACCTTCTCCGCGCGGTCCTGGGAGACCTCGGGCATGATGCGCCCGGCCGCCTCGACCAGCACGAAGCGCAGGTCGGAGACCTTCACGCGCGGGTTGCGCTCTGCGGCCCTGCGTGCCGCGTCCTCGAGCTCGCCGATGGTCTCGATGCCTGCGAAGCCGCCGCCGACCAGCACGAAGGTCAGGGCCTTGCGGCGCTCCGGACCGTCCTCCATCTGGGAGGCGGCGCTGATCCGCTCGAAGACCCAGTTGCGCACCGCCACGGCTTCCTCGATGGACTTCATGCCGATCGCGGACTCGCCCAGCCCCGGGATGGGGAAGGCGCGGGTCACGGAGCCCGCGGCGAGCACGATCTCGTCGTAGGGGACCTCGAAGACGGGGCCGTCGTTGATGGAGGCCACAGTGGCCACGCGCTTGTCGTGGTCGATGCCGATGACACGGCCCGACAGCGACTCGGTGTCCTTGAGGAACTGCTGGAAGGGAGCCACGGCGGAGCGCGCCTCGAGGCTGCCGGCAGCGACCTCCGGGAGGAAGGGCAGATACATCATGTAGGGGTTCGGATCGACGATCGTGACGATGCCGCCGGACTCCTTGATCCGCTTCTGGAGCCCCTGAGCCACGTGGTAGCCCAGGTACCCGCCGCCCACGATGAGGATGCGATTACGGTCCTTTGCCAGGAAAGAGCTAGACATGGTTTCGAGTCTAGTCATAGGACGAGGCCGTCCTCGCCCCCGCTCCCCCGTGCGTCTCGAGAGTTCACGCACATCTCATCCGTCGCCCGGTCGGGAGCCCTCACGAGGGGCTCGCCGAGAGGTGCGGGGCCTCATCCGCGGCGCAGCAGCCAACGGATGTGCCGGACCGCCCCGATCGTGATCGCGGCGACCAGCAGCCCGAATCCGGCCAGCACGAAGATCGGCAGCATCCCGGTCGAGTTCAGCGGCTCGACGGGCTCCGGAGCCTCCGCCTCGACCGTCACATCCTCCGTCAGCGGCGGCCCGGAGGTCGCTGCCGAGGCGCTCGGCTGGCTGTCGTGACGGCGATGCACCTCGATCCACTGCTCCATGGAGCCCAGCGGAGAGTCCTCCATCTCCGGCAGGTCCGCGGTCACCGCCCGGTTCACGTCCAGGATCCCGTAGCCGTAGAGCGGGTCCTTGCCGGGCTCGCCCGCGTCCTCGGCCGAGGCCGTGATCCGGTGAGCCACCTCGTCGGCGCTGAGCTCAGGATGCTCCGAGCGGATCAGGGCTGCCGTGCCCGCCACGATGGGGGCGGAGGCGGAGGTGCCCGTCCAGCTGGCATAGCCGTCTCCCGAAGTGGCTCCCACGAGCTCCTCCGCCGGACCCGCCACCGAGATCGAGATCCCCTGCGACGACGACTCCCAGCCGGCCTGCCCGTCCTGATCCACCCCGCCCACGGTCAGCACGCTGGGGATGGTCGCCGGAGCGCCCACCTGCACCAGGCCGTTTCCGCGGTTGCCTGCCGCCGCCACGATCAGGACGTCCTTCTCCTCCGCGTAGGCGAACGCCGAGTCCCAGGACTCGGGCCAGGACTGCTGCGGGGAGCCCACGGACATGTTGATCACGTCGGCGCCGTTGTCGACGGCCCAGCGCACGGCGTCGGGGATCTGCTCGTCGGTCGAGCGCACGCCGGCCTCATCGGTTCCCAGCGCGGTCGACACGGCCAGGATCTCCGCCTCGGGGGCCACGCCGATGATGCCCTCGGCGTGACCGGCGCCGTGGCCGCGCCCGGCCGCGACGGAGGCGACCATGGTCCCGTGATCGGGATCCGCCCCCAGCGGCTCCTGGCCGTTCGCGGCCCCGATGCCGGAGACGTCCGCTCCCCCGGAGACGGCCCCCTCGAGGTCCGGGTGCGAGCCGTCCACGCCGGTGTCGATGATCGCGATCGTGGCGCCCTCCCCGCGCGAGGCCTTCCAGGCGTCGCGGACGCCGTACTCATCGAGCCAGTACTCGTCCGCGCGGGCCTGCGACTCGGAGATCTCGGTGGACTCGGCCGGCTGCGAGGGCTCCGGCACCGGCACGTCCGACGGGTCCGTGACCGGCACCGACGGCGCGGGGCCATCCGGCACCGGGGTCTCCTCGGTGGCCTGGACGGGGCCGGCGATGACCGCGCTGGTGAGCATCCCGCTCAGCACGACGGAGGCGCTCAGCGCCACGGCGGTGCGGACCGGGCCCCGCCCTCCATTGCCGGAGGTGCGCTCGGAGGCTGAGGGGCTCATGGTCAGGTCCTTCGTGGACTCCGCGAAGCGGATCCGGGTCGGCAGGCGCACCGGGGACGTCAGGCCAGCGGAGCCTTCTGGGGGATGGTGGACAGGCGGGACAGTGCGATGCCGTCCAAAATATCGTGCTCGCTCGTGGTGGCGGTGCTCACACGCCCGTCGGTGGCCTCGGCGATCCGCTGCAGCACGCGCCCCCACACCAGGGCGCCGCCGCCGATCACGTCGCCGCGCCCAGGGTGCATGACGCCCAGGGCGTCGCGCTGCTCCCGGGTCATGGCGGTGAGCTCGCGGCAGGTGCGCTCCAGATCGGAGATCGGCAGCTCGGCGCCGTTGATCCGCTGCTCGTCGTAGTCCTCCAGGCCCAGGGCCAGTGCGGTGATGGTGGTGACGGTCCCGGCCACGCCCACGATCTTCCGGGTCTGGCCCAGCGAGACGGTCAGCGCCGCGGAGTCCAGGGCGCGGTCCACATCCGCCAGCACCGCGCGCTGCTGCGCCTCGGTGGGCGGGTTGGAGCCCAGGTGGCGCTCGGTCATGCGCACGCATCCGATGTTCAGCGAGCGCGAGGCCAGGATCCCCGCCGAGCTGCCGAGCACGAGCTCGGTCGAGCCGCCGCCCAGGTCCACGACAAGCGTGCGATCGTCCTCGGACTCCGGAGCGGCCACCATGGTGGCCCCCGCGAAGGACAGGGCCGCCTCCTCCTCGCCCGAGATCACCTCGGGGGCCACGCCCAGGCGCGAGCGGATGCCGTCCACGAAGACGTGCCGATTGCCGGCGTCGCGCGTGGCCGAGGTGGCCACGAAGCGCACCGAGTCCACGGCGTGCTCATCGAGCAGGCGGGCGAAGCCGTCGACGGCCGCGAACGTGCGCTCCAGCGCCTCCTGGGCCAGCCAGCCTGTCGCATCCACGCCCTGGCCCAGACGGACCATCTCCTTGGTGCGCACGAGCTCGTTCAGCTCGATCTCGGCCGGGGAGGCGCCCACGGCGTCGTCGGCCGCCTCGGTGATCAGCAGGCGGATCGAGTTGGTGCCGCAGTCGATGGCTCCGACGCGCATGGGGGCTCCTCGGTGTACTCGGGCTCTTCAGGGGGTGGGGCGGTGCTCAGGACTCGCGCCAGGCGGGATCGCATCGGCAGATCTGCGGGGACCAGGTGTCGGCGATCAGCTCGAGCGTCTCGTCGCCGAGCAGGTTCACGCCGGGTCCCGCGGACAGCGAGTGTCCGACCAGCACGTGCAGGCACTTCACGCGGGTGGGCATGCCGCCTGCGGAGATGCCGTCGATCTCCGGGACCTCCCCCGAGCCGGCGATGGCGCCGATGCGCTCGCGCCGGGCCAGGTAGTCCTCGTGCGAGCGCTGGTAGGACGCCGCCAGCTGCTCGTCCTCGCCCAGGCGGTCGGTCATCCCGTACATGGCTCCCTCCGCCTCCAGCCGCGAGACGGCGGCCGTGATCACGGGGTGGGCCAGGTAGTAGACCGTGGGGAACGGCGTGCCGCCGGACAGCCTCGGAGCGGTGGCCGCCACGAGCGGGTTGCCGCAGGCGCACCGGGCCGGGATCTCCACCACATCGCGCACGGGACGGCCCAGCTGGCGGGCCAGCACCTGAAGGTCCAGCTCCTGCGGGCGGCGGTTGGCGGCCGTGGAGTTCAGGCCGCGGGGCTCGGCCACGTCCACACCGGCCGGGGCGATCCCGGAGACGGTCTGCTCCAGATCCGGGCGCGGCTGATCGCTGCTGGTGCTCTGCTCGCTCACGGGGGTCCTCACTCGGTGGTCTCGGTGGTGGGCGACGGCGAGGCGGACGGGTCCTCCTGCGCCTCGTCGAGCTCGGGGAAGCTGTCGGCGGAGTCCTCGGCGCGCTGCGGCCAGGCGGAGTCCTTGAGCGAGCCCCACAGGGCATCGGCCCAGGCCGGCCTGCTGGCGGACTCCTCGACGGCAGAGGTGTCCGCGGCCCCGGTGCCGACCTCGTCGGCGCCGACCACCAGGTAGGAGCGCTGCCCGGGCTCGACCATCATCAGCCGCTCCCCTGCCTGCTGCTCGACGTAGTCCGGGTTCTCCCACAGCTCGAGCTCGTCCTGCAGGGCATCCCGGTCGGCGGACTTCTCCTCGATGCTGGCCTCCAGCTCGGCGATCTCCGCCTGCTGGTCCAGGTAGATCTTGGTCGTGGGGGCGGCCAGGAAGACGATGAACAGCACGATCGCCACGACCCACAGCAGGCGACGGCTGCCCGACGACGTCGTGAAGCGTCTCAGGCTGCGCGCGGGGGCCTCGTCGCGCTCGGCCGGATCCGGCTCGGAGCCGCGCTCGGACCGCGGCGCGCGGTCCTCGGTGCGGTGATCGGACACGGATGCTGCTCCTGGCTCTGCGACGGTCTGCGTGCTCGGGGCGTCCCCTCCGGTGCGAGGGCTGCGGGACGCGCGTTCGACGAGCGAGCGGGCCCAGTCTAGTGGCACGCTCGGACCCCGCTCGGCACCGACGAGGCAGCGCCTGCCCCCGCGACGACGGACCGCCGCCGCCCTCCCGAGTCAGGAGGACGACGGCGGTCCATGTGCGGGCGGCTGCGTTCAGCCGTTCACCCGCGCTCTCAGGCCGAGAAGCGCGGGAAGGCCGAGACGCCGGCGTAGGAGGCGGCGTCTCCCAAGGCCTCCTCGATGCGCAGCAGCTGGTTGTACTTGGCCACGCGCTCCGAGCGCGCCGGGGCGCCGGTCTTGATCTGCCCGGCGTTGGTGGCCACGGCGATGTCCGAGATCGTGGTGTCCTCGGTCTCGCCCGAGCGGTGGGAGACCATGCACCGGAACATGTTGGTCTGCGCCAGGGTGATGGCCTCCAGGGTCTCGGTGAGGGAGCCGATCTGGTTGACCTTGACCAGCAGGGCGTTGCCGACGCCCTCGCGGATGCCGCGGGCCAGGAACTCGGGGTTGGTGACGAAGAGGTCATCGCCCACGAGCTGGACCTTCTGCCCGACCGAGGAGGTGAGCTTGGCCCAGCCGTCCCAGTCGTTCTCGTCCAGCGGGTCCTCGATCGAGACCAGCGGGTAGTCGGCCACGAGCTGCTCGTAGTAGGCCGCCATCTCATCGGCCGACTTCTTGCCGCCCTCGAAGGTGTAGGAGCCCTTGTCGAAGAACTCGGAGGAGGCGACGTCCAGCGCCAGCGCGATCTGCTCGCCCGGCTTGTAGCCGGCCTTCTTGATGGCGTCCATGATCAGGTCCAGGGCAGCGCGGTTGGACTCGAGGTCGGGCGCGAAGCCGCCCTCGTCGCCCAGCCCGGTGGACAGGCCGCGGTCCTTCAGCACGGACTTCAGCGCGTGGTAGACCTCGGTGCCGGCGCGCAGGGCCTCCGAGAAGGTGGCGAAGCCGATCGGGGCGATCATGAACTCCTGGATGTCCACGTTGGAGTCCGCGTGGGAGCCGCCGTTGAGGATGTTCATCATGGGCACCGGCAGCACGTGCGCGTTGGGGCCGCCCAGGTACTTGTACAGCGGGAGGTCAGCCTCCTCCGCCGAGGCGCGGGCCACGGCCAGCGAGACGCCCAGGATGGCGTTGGCGCCGAGCTTGGACTTGGTCGGGGTGCCGTCGAGCTCGAGCATGGCCTGGTCGACCAGGCGCTGGTCGGTGGACTCCATGCCGATGACGGCCTCGGCGATCTCCTCGTTCACGGCCTCGACCGCGCCCAGGACGCCCTTGCCCAGGTAGACGTTCTTGTCGCCGTCGCGGCGCTCGACGGCCTCGTGCTCACCGGTGGAGGCGCCCGAGGGCACCGCCGCGCGACCGAAGCTGCCGTCCTCGAGGCGGACCTCGACCTCGACCGTGGGGTTGCCGCGGGAATCGAGGATCTGACGTGCGTGGACGTCGATGATCATGGCCATGGAAGGTCTCCTTCGATCGGTGCTGCGGAAACGGGCCGAGGCGTCCCGCCAGGACCCGGTGCTTCTGCTGACGAGCCTATCGAGAAGGCCCTGTCACGAACATCATTATTGCCTGTGCTTCCGCTCAGTCCTGCGGGAGCCGTGCCGGATCGCGCTGACGGACCCACCGGGCGCTGTGCTCGCGCAGGGCGCGCTCGGCATCCAGTCCGTCCGACGAGGCCTGGCGCACCAGTTCGAACAGGGCCTGCCCCAGCTGCTCCTGAGTGCGCGGGCGGTCCTCGTCCGGCTCCGAGGGGCTCTGCGGCTCCAGTCCGTGGCGCCTGGCCTTCGAGAGGATCTTCTCGGTGCGCTGCAGGGCGGGAAGCCCCGGCGGCACGCCGTCGAACGGGCCGGTGCGCTGGGGCTTCTCGGCCCGCTTGAGCTCCTCCCACCGGGCGTGCAGGGCGGCATCGTCCGAGGCCTCGGCCCTCTGGCCGTCGGCGAAGACCTCGGGGTGACGGCGCACGAGCTTTTCGCTGATCCCCGCCACGACATCGTCGATGTCGAACCCGCCCTGCTGCGCGCTGCGCTCCTGGGCGATCCTCGCGTGGAAGACCACCTGGAGCAGGACGTCGCCGAGCTCCTCCACGAGCTCGTCGCGGTGGGCCTCCGGCCCGCCGGGGGCTTCGACGGCCTCGACGACCTCGTAGGACTCCTCGATCAGGTGCTTCACGAGCGAGGAGTGGCTCTGGCGCCCGTCCCACGCGCAGCCGCCGGGCGAGCGCAGACGGTCCATGATCGCCAGCAGCCGCTCGAAGGCCGCCCCCGATCCGTCCTCGCTCACCAGGTGCCCTCGGAGGCCTCGGCCTCATGAGCGGCCATCATGTCCCCCAGGCCCAGCGGGATGCCCGATCCGCGCACGGCGTCGAACTCCGCTCCGATCCGCGCCTCGAGGGCCACGCGCTGATCCAGCGGCAGGAAGGCCGACTGGGCCGCGCTGCGCTGCAGGGTCTCGAGGTCATCCAGCGAGAACCCGTGCAGGGCCACGAGCTCGCCGAGCTCGGTCGTGAGATCCGTGCCCGAGACCAGCCGGTTGTCCGCCCCGACCACCACGCGGAAGCCCGCACGGTGCAGGAAGCCGATCGGATGGCGCTGCGTGCCGGGGCCCAGGACGCGCACGAGGTTGTGCGGAGGGTTCCAGCCTGCGACCGCACCGGTCTGGCTGTTCGAGCGCGGGCAGACCTCCAGGGCGATGCCGCGGTCGCGCACCCACTGGGCCAGCTCGCCGAGCTCGATCGAGACGTCGTCGTCCGGGGCGTCCGACAGCGCCACGTCCTCGACCAGGCGCACGCCGTGGCCCAGGCGCAGCGCGCGGCCGTCGACCACCGCCGAGCGAAGGGAGTCCAGGCCGGCGCCCTCGCCCGCGTGCAGGGTGACGGGCACCAGACTGCGCGCCAGCAGGTCCAGGGCCTCCTGGTGCCGGCTGGGCGCGAAGCCCTCCTCCGACCCGGCCAGGTCGAAGCCCAGCACGCCGCCGGGCTCGTCCGGGGAGAAGCGCTCGATGGTCAGCTGCGCGATCTCGAGGCTGCGGTCGGCCTGGCGCATGGCGCACAGCAGCTGCCCGGCGGAGATCTCCAGGCCCTGCTGGGCGGCCGCGACCACGCCCTCCTGCAGGCCCTCGCTGACGGCGTCGACGGCCTGGCCGAGGCTCAGACCGCCGGCCACGTGCTGCTCGGGGGCCCAACGCAGCTCGGCGTGGATCACGCCGTCGGCGGCGAGGTCCTCGACGGCCTCGCGAGCCGCCCGACGCAGGGCCTCGGCGCTCTGCAGGACCTCGAGGATCACCGAGAAGGTCTGCAGGTAGCGCTCGAGCGAGCCCGAGTCCGCGGACTCGCGCATCCACTGCTCGAGCTCGGCGGCCGAGTCAGCGGGCGGCTCGGTCCCCGCGGCCTCGGCGAGCTCGGGCAGGGTCTGCGGGCGCAGGCCGCCGTCGAGATGATCGTGGAGGCTGATCTTGGGAAGGGAGCGCAGGACCCCGCCGGCCGAGCCGACGGGGTCCTGGCTCCCGCGCTGACCGGCGGGGCCGGTGCTCGGGATCTGGGTCATGGGATCAGTAGTTCCAATCCTGGAGGGCGTCGTTGACGTGCTGCGGGATGTTCGCCCCGGTGCGCGGGTACATGCGCAGCTCCTCGACGTAGTTCTGCGAGGGCAGGCGGTTCTCGTAGCGCACGAACGCCTCCTCGTCGTCGTAGTCGAAGGAGACCTCCGGGGGGATGCCCGGACGGAAGCGGAACATGATCGCCAGCGGGGCGCCCTCGCCCTCGACGTACGAGTCCTGCTTGAGGGCCTGGACCTGCAGGTCCTCCTCGGGGATCAGGTCGAAGGTCGAGCGCTGGTCCCAGAAGCCGCCCTGGCGCACGTGGGTCAGGGCGTCGTAGTAGGTGCCCAGCGTGCGCACGCGGATCAGCACGGTCGAGACGTCGCGGGCGGAGCCGTCGGCACCGAAGAGACGCTTCTGCGCGCCGGCCACGCGGCGGGCGATGT
Organism: Kocuria sp. 2SI; assembly: GCF_005502825.1. NCBI lineage: Bacteria > Bacillati > Actinomycetota > Actinomycetes > Micrococcales > Micrococcaceae > Kocuria > Kocuria sp. 2SI. Next base: position 48,200 of record NZ_SCNB01000005.1, read on the forward strand.
CCTTCTGCGACAGGACCTTGTTGCCCTGGGCCAGGTCCTCGCCGCCCGCTGCCTGCTCCGCGGCGCGGTACGACGGGGCCACATCGGCGCCGCTGGCGACCGTGGGGGCGCCGGAGCCGTCCCGGCTGGACACCGAGTGCGCGGCTGCCGCACCCGTGGGCGCGGCTGCCGGGGAGCGCCGGGCGCCGCTGTCATCGCGCCACTCGTCGTGATCGACGTGCGCCGGGATCTGCTCGCCCTGGGCCTGCGAGGCTGCGGAGGTGCCCGCGTGCTGCTCGCTCGTGCCCGAGCTCGCGGCGGACTGGTGGCCCGCCGTGCGCGCGACCGACTCCTGGACCTCGTGGTCCACCTCGATCGGCTCCTGGCCCTGCTGGCGGGGCGCGAGGTTGTCGACCGTGCCGTTGTCGGTCAGCTGGCCCTCGGGCACGCGCCGCTGCTCCGAGCCGGCGACGACGCCTGCCGCGCCGGCACCGGCCGCGGCGCCGGCGACGCCGGCACCCGCGGAGCGCTGCTCGGCCTCGACGGGGCGCGCCTCGGCGCCCGAGGTCTCGGATGCTGCTGCCTCGGTGCCCCGAGCATCAGCGGCCCGTGCCTCAGCAGGACGAGCCTCCTGGGTCCGTGCCTCGGGGGTGCGGGCCTCGGTGTCCTGGACGGTTTGCGGCTCGCGGCTCAGGGCCTCGGAGTCGCGGCGACGGTCCTCGCGGGACTCGGCGCCCAGGTCGCGCTGCTCAGCGGCGGGCTCGGCCGTGCCGGCCTGATCCTGCCCGAGCGGAGCCGACTGGTCGCGGCCGCCGGCGGCCGCAGCAGCTCCGGCACCGGCGCCGGCCCCCGCGCCGACACCCGCTGCGGTGGCCCCGGTGCTGGCGCCGCCCTGCGAGGAATCGCCCAGCGGGCCCTGCGCGGCGGCACCGGCCTGCGCGGAGCCGCTGGCGACCCGGTACTGCTCCGTGCGGTGCTCGGCGGCCGGGAAGTCGTAGTCCACGGTGACGGATCGGCCATCGGCCTCCGGTGCGGCCGCGGTGATCACGACGGTCTGCCAGGCGCCCGTGGACGAGTTCATGGACTCGGTGTAGAGGGCGGCGACGTCGTCGAACAGGGGCGAGGCCTGGTCGACCACGCCGGAATCGGTCTCCGGGGAGCCGTCGGCCGCGGCGCGCTCGGACTGGTAGCTCATGGTCGAGCCGCGCTGGACCAGGGTCAGCTTGGCGCGCTCGGCGCCGTCGACGAGCAGGCCGTCGACCAGGCTGCGCAGCGGGCCGGACTCCGGCAGCTGCTGGCCCGCGGCAGCGGTCTCAGCGCCGCGAGGCTGCGTCTGCTGGACATCCGCGTCCGCTGTGCGCGGCTCGCTCTCGGGGGTCTGCTTCCTGCTGAAAAGTCCCATCATGTCCTCCAGGTCGTCAGTCTCGTTCCGCCGGATCGGCGCACCGCCGGCACTGTCTGCCACCAGACTACAAGTCGTCTCTCACAAGTCCTCGAATTCCACGACTCCGAGGACCACGTCGGCCCGACTCGAGGCCTGCGGCCGGTCGGGGCCCACCGAGATCGCCCCGAGCACGAGCTGCTCGGCGCGCTCGAAGGCCTCCGGGGTGTCCGTCATGAGCGTGGCCAGGCGCTGCCCCGCCCGGACCGGCTGGCCTCGCTCCACGTGCAGGAGCACTCCGGCTCCGGCCTGGACCGGGTCCTGGCTGCGCTCGCGCCCGGCGCCCAGGCTCCAGCTGGCCGTGCCGATGCCGAGCGCCTCGATGCCCTGCACCGTTCCGCCTTCTGCCGCGACGACCTCCTGCTCGTGCCGCGCCCGCGGCAGCTCGGCATCGGGGTCGCCGCCCTGCGCTGCGATCATGCGGCGCCAGGAGTCCATGGCGCGGCCGTCGGCGAGCGCGTCGGCGGGATCGTCGTCCACTCCGGCCAGGGCGAGCATCCGGCGGGCCAGCTCGAGCACGAGCTCGACCAGGTCGGCCGGACCGCCGCCGGCCAGGACCTCGAGGGACTCCTGCACCTCGCAGGCGTTGCCCACGGCTCGGCCCAGAGGGGCGGACATGTCGGTGAGCACCGCGGAGGTCGGCAGGCCGGCGTCGTGGCCGAGACCGACCATGGTCCGGGCCAGCTGCTCCGCGGATCCGCGGTCCTTCATGAACGCGCCGGAGCCGACCTTGACGTCCAGCACGAGGCCGCCGGCGCCCTCGGCGATCTTCTTGGACATGATCGACGAGGCGATCAGCGGGATGGAGTCCACCGTGGCGGTGACGTCGCGCAGCGCGTAGAGACGGCGATCGGCCGGAGCGAGATCCCCGCCGGCCGCGCACACCACCGCGCCCACGTCCTGCAGCTGCGCCAGCAGCTGGTCGTGGGTGAGCTCTGCCGTCCACCCGGGGATGGCCTCGAGCTTGTCCAGGGTGCCGCCGGTGTGCCCCAGGCCGCGGCCCGACAGCTGCGGGACGGCGACCCCGTGGGCGGCCACGAGCGGAGCCAGCGGCAGGGTGGTCTTGTCCCCCACGCCGCCGGTCGAGTGCTTGTCGACGGTCGGCAGCGTTCGCCCGCCGCGGCGCAGCCCGGTGAAGTCCAGGCGGGTGCCGGAGTCGATCATGGCCTCGGTCCAGGCCGAGGTCTCCTCCCGATCCATGCCCCGGAACCAGATCGCCATGGCCAGGGCGGCCATCTGCTCCTCGCTCAGCACCCCGCGGACGTAGGCGTCCACGGCCCAGCGGATCCGCGGCTCATCCAGCCGACCCCCGTCCCGCTTGGCCCGGATGACGTCCACGGCAGCGAAAGGCTCGCGGACCGGGGACTGCTGCTGCGCGCTCACAGGACGAAGGCGTCCGGGAGGACCTGGTCCATGGTGCGCAGCCCGCTCACGGTGAGCAGCTGCAGCTGATCCCCGCCGTGCTCGTGCAGCAGCTGGCGGCAGCGGCCGCACGGCATGAGCACCGAGCCCTGGCCGTCGACGCACACGAAGTGCGTCAGCCGTCCGCCGCCGCTGGCGTGCAGGGCGCTGACCAGGCCGCATTCGGCGCACAGCGTGAGCCCGTAGCTGCCGTTCTCGACATTGCACCCGGAGACCACGCGTCCGTCGTCCACGAGCGCGGCCGCCCCCACCTTGAAGCGGGAGTACGGGACATAGGCGTGCTGCATGGCCCGGCGGGCCTCCTCGATCAGCCCCGCCCAGGGCTGCTCGGCGATCAGCTCCTCCAGCCGTGCGCCTTCGATGCTCTCGGTCATCTCCTGCTCCTCCTCGTCTCGACGGCCGCGCCCCGTGCTGTGCGGGCCCGGCCATGACGCCTCAGCCGGCGTCCTCCTGGGATTCGATCTCCAGCTCGCCGTCGATGATCTGCTGGCGCAGCCCGGCGACCTCGGCGGCCAGCTCCGGGCCCACGCGCTCCTGCTGGTCGTGGTGATCGGCGATGCCCACTCCCCCGTTCTCGAGGGTCCCCACGTAGGGGTCCAGATCGAGTTCACCGTCTTCCAGGTCGCGCACCAGCGACTCCACGGGCCCTGTGAGGTCCTTGAGCACCGAGGTCAGCTGGTGCGATCGCTGGGCCTCCGGCAGGACGTCGTAGCCGTCGGTGTCGATCCAGATGAACAGCGCCTGGTCCGTGCCCTCACCCGTGGCGGCCACGGCCTGCGCAGTGCCCTCGGAGGCGCCTCCGGCGGCCGGCAGGACGATGTCCGCGCCGTTGTCCAGGAAGCCCTCGGTGACCTCCCGGGCGCCCTCGACGTCCTTGAACGAGCCGAGCATGGTGCCCTCCTGCTCCTGCCGGTCCCAGCCGAGCAGCTCGACGTCGTCGTCCTTCTGCTCATTCCAGTGCTCGACGCCCTCGGCGAAGCCGTCGAGCACGAGCCTCACCCGGGGGATGTCCTCGCCCCCGAAGGCTGCGACCGTGCCGGTCTCGGTGGTGCCTGCGGCCAGGTAGCCGGCCAGGAACGCGGCGGTGCCGGAGTCGAAGCTCAGCGGCTTGACATTGCCGAGGCCCTCGCCTGCGGAGTCGTCCACGGTCGCGAAGGCGGCCTGCGGGTTCTCGGCGGCGACCTCCAGGGCGACCTGCGACAACGGCTGCCCGTTGGCGATCGTGAGGTCGCAGCCGCTCTGGACCATGGAGCGCAGCGCAGGGGCGGACTCGGCATCCGAGCCCACCACGGACTCACGGGTCGAGACCCCCGTGTCACGGGCCGCATGCTCGAGCCCCTGGTGCGCGCTCTGATGGAAGCTGAGGTCCTCGAAGCCCTCTCCATCGGCCACCATGCAGACGGTGGCCTCCTCCGCCGCGCCGAGCCCGGAGTCCTCCGACAGCTCGCCGCAGGCGCTGAGCGCGAGCGCGCTCAGACCGACCGCGCAGGCGGCTGGCACGGGACGGCGGAGGGACATGGCTGCTTCCGGGTGCTGTGGGGAGGGCGATCGCCTGCAGTCTACGTTCCCGCGCCGGGTCGGGTCGGCTGCCGACCCTCGATGATCTGCTGGCGCAGCTGCCTCAGCTCCTGGGTGGTCTGCTCGTCCACGCGCTGCGCCTGATCATGGAAGTCCCCCAGAGCGACGCCCCGGTTGGCCAGGGTCCCCGTGTAGTCGTCGGCCTCAGCCCCGGCAGTCGCGTACTGGGTCATCACATCGGCGACGGCGGAGCCCACCTCCTTGCGCACCGAGGTCAGCTGCCGAGTGCTCTGCTCATCGGGCAGCACCTCCCAGCCGTCCACGTCGACCCACACGAACAGCGCGTCGTCGTCGTGGACCTCGTTCCAGTGCTCGATCCCGGCCGCGTAGCCGTCGAGGAAGTCGTGGACCTCGGGGATGTCCTCCCCTCCGAAGGCGCCCACGCGCCCGGTCTCGGTGGCCCAGGCGGCAGCGTATCCGGCGAGGAACCCGGGCTGCGAGGCGTCGAAGACCAGCGTGCGGACATTGGGCAGATGGATCGAGTCGTCGTCGATGATCGCGAAGTCCTGATCGGGATGGCGCTCGGCGGCCGCCTCGACCTGCTCCACGAGCGTGGAGCCCATGGCGACCACCAGGTCGCAGCCGCCGGCCGGATCGGCCATCTCCTTCAGCAGCTGCTCGGACTCCCGGGGCGAGCCCGACTCCTCGGTGCGCACCTCGATGCCCAGGGAGTCTTCGAGCATCCGGCTGGAGTCGCAGCGGCCGGGTTCTTCCGGTGCAGAGGGGACGAGCGATCAGCGGAGGGCGGATTCTCTCACGTGGTGCGCCACGGCGCGCAGGGCCGTGCTGGCCATGACCTGGATGCCGCAGGCGATGGCGTCCTCGTCGGCGATGTAGTCGGCCTGGTGCAGATCGTGGGTCTGGCCCCCTCGGGTGCGGGTGCCCAGGCGCATCATGGCGCCGGGGACCTCCTGGAGGTACCAGGCGAAGTCCTCGCCGCCCATGGACTGCTCCACGAGCACCACGGCGTCCTCGCCGAGCTCCGCGCGGGCGGCGTTCTCGATCATGGTGGTCTCCAGCTCGCCGTTGACCACCGGCGGGACGCCCCGCACGTGCTCCAGGTCCACCTCCACGCCGTACGGCGCGGCGACGTCCCCGACGACCTGGTCGAGCAGCTCTCCGGCCTGGTGCCAGGCTTCGGCGTCGAGGCAGCGCATGGTCCCCGCCAGGGTGCCCTCCGAGGGGATGGCGTTGGGGGCCACGCCCGCTCCGATCTCGCCCCAGACCACCTGCACGCCCGAGCGGACGTCGATGCGGCGCGAGAGGATCGCCGGGACGTTGATCGCGATCTGGGCCATGGCGAAGACCAGGTCCTGCGTCAGGTGCGGGCGCGAGGTGTGACCGCCCGCTCCGGACAGCCGCAGCCGCACCGTGTCCGAGGCCGAGGTGATCGCCCCGATGCGGGTGCCGACCTGGCCGACGTCGACCTTGGGCTCGCAGTGCAGCGCGAAGATCCGCGGGACCCCCTCCAGGACGTCCTGCTCGATCACGGTCAGGGCGCCGCCGGGCAGCTGCTCCTCGGCCGGCTGGAACACGACGCGGACCCGCCCGGACAGCGGCGAGGTGCGGTTCAGATCGGCCAGCACGGTGGCCACGCCGAGCATCACGGTGGTGTGGATGTCGTGACCGCACATGTGCGCGACCCCGGGGTTCTGCGAGGAGAACTCGAGACCCGTGGCCTCCTGGATCGGGAGGGCGTCGATATCCGCTCGCAGCGCGACCGACAGCTCGCCGGTCCCGATGTCCACATAGCAGCCCGTGCTGCGCAGCCGCACCGGCTCCAGGCCGACGGCCTCGAGCTCGGCCATCAGCCGGTCGGTCGTGCGGTGCTCCCGGTAGGACAGCTCCGGGTGCGAGTGCAGGTCGCGGCGGAACTCGATCAGGTGCGGCAGGAAGCGGCGGACGAACGGCGCGATCGACAGGGCCTGGCCGCCGTCGTCGAACCGGTGCCGGGGGGCTTCGCTGCTGGACGTGCTCGCGGCGGGGGAATCGGACATTGCCTCAGGATACGGCGCAGCCGCGAGCCGACGGACCACGGCGCGCGGCCGCCCGGAGGAGGCCGCGCGCCGGAGAAAGGGTCCTGGTCAGAGGACGTCGGTGTCGCCAGCGGCCTTCAGGGAGTTGACGGTCTCCTTGACACGCTGGGCGTGCTCGCGCGTGGTGACCAGCAGGGCGTCGGGCGTGTCCACCACGACGATGTCCTCGACGCCGATCAGCGCGACGACCCGTCCGGTGTCCGAGACGACGATCCCGGAGGAGCTGTCCACGAGCACGCGCGGGTTCTCGCCCAGCACCGCCACGTCGTCCGATTCCCGCGGGTGGTTCAGCCGGGACATGGCCGCGAAGTCCCCGACGTCGTCCCAGGAGAAGGACCCCGGAACCACGGCGACATCCCCGACCGCCGCCGCCGGCTCGGCCACGGCGTAGTCGATCGCGATCTTGGGCAGCTGCTCCCAGACCCGGGCCATCACCTCGTCCTGATCCTCGGTGCCCCAGGCATCGGCGATCTCGGACAGCCCGGAGAAGAGCTCCGGCTCGTTGGTCTGCAGGTGCTGCATCATCAGGGCCGCCGGGGCCACGAACATGCCGGCGTTCCAGAGGTAGTCGCCGCTGGCCACGTAGGAGCGGGCGGTGCCCTCATCCGGCTTCTCCACGAACTGCTCGACGTCGCGGGCCGACGGCGCGCCGTCGACGTCCAGGGGCTTCCCGGCCTTGATGTAGCCGAAGCCGGTCGACGGAGCGGTCGGGCGGATGCCGATGGTCACGACCTTGCCGGTGCGGGCGGTCAGCACGGCCTCACGCACGGCCTCCTGGAAGACATCCGCGGGCTCGATCACGTGATCTGCGGCGAACGAGCCGATCACGGCTCCTGGATCGCGGCGCTCCAGCAGGATGCTGGCCAGCCCGATCGCAGCCCCGGAATCGCGCGGCGACGGCTCCAGGACCAGGTCCTCGGACGACAGCTCCGGCAGCTGCTGGCTCACGGCCCCGGCGTGGCTGCGTCCGGTCACGACCATGATGGAGCCGCGGCTCAAGGGCGCCAGGCGCTCGTAGGTGGCGCGCAGCAGGGACGAGCCCGAGCCGGTGAGATCCAGCAGGAACTTGGGCGCGTCCGCCCTCGAGAGGGGCCACAGCCGGGACCCCACGCCGCCGGCGGGGATGAAGGGGTGGAAATGCTCAAGAGGTTCCGTCACGGATCGCATGCTATCGCCCGGGGCGCGCCGCCCGGCCCAGCGCCACCCTGCCGGGCCGTCCACCGTTCGGCGAGGCTCCGGGTGCGGGCGTGCTGAGCGCTCAGGAGTCCGGCCGGGCCCTGCAGGAGCCCTCAGCAGCTGTGAGAACCGCGCGAAACCGCCGCGTGAGGACGCTGACACCTCGTCGCCAAGTGGCCGCTTCCCAGACATCCGACTGGTAGTGTGACCCGTGAATCCGCTGACAATTCCATGCAACACGCCTCAGGCGCTCGGCCGTCGGCGCGCACGCGCGCCCGCCGAGATCCCGAACGGGCAATCGGCCTGAGGAGATACAGGGAGGTATCACATCGTGGCGACCACAGCACCCGCGGTCCGGACCCGGCCGGAATCCGCCGGGAAGATCGGATCGGGCACCCTCTATCGCGGAGGATTCGGAATGTGGTCGTGGGTGGCCCACCGGATCAGCGGCGTGGGCATCTTCTTCTTCCTCCTGGTCCACGTCCTCGACACCGCCATGGTCCGCGTGGATCCCGAGGCCTACAACGCCGTGATGGCGACCTACAAGAACCCGATCATGGGCATCGGCGAGATGGGCCTGGTGGCGGGCATCGTCTACCACGCCTTCAACGGCGTGCGCATCATCCTGGTCGACTTCTGGTCGAACGGCGCCAACCACCAGAAGAAGCTCTTCTGGGCGGTGGCCATCGCCTGGCTGGTCGTGATGGTGCCGTTCGCCATCGTCCACGTGTACCACATGTTCATCCACTGATCGCGAGGGGATCCACACACATGAGCACTCCGCTGAAGTCCAAGATCGCCGTCCCTCGCAGCAACGACCGCGAGGTCGCCGGCGTCAAATACAACCGGTCCACGTCCGGGCGCAGCAAGTTCGAGATGCTGGCATGGCTCTACATGCGCATCTCGGGCGTCGTGCTGCTGGTCCTGGTGTTCGGCCACCTCTTCGTCAACCTGATCGCCCCCGAGGGCGGCGTCCGCGCCATCGACTTCGGATTCGTCGGAGGCAAGTGGGCCAACCCGTTCTGGCAGGTCTGGGACCTGCTGCTGCTGTGGCTCGCCCTGCTGCACGGCGGCAACGGCATGCGCACGATCATCGACGACTACGCCGAGCGCAGCGGCGTCCGCTTCTGGCTCAAGATCGCGCTCTTCGTCGCCGTCGCCTTCACGATCCTGCTCGGCACCATGGTGATCTTCACCTTCGAGCCCTGCCCCGCCGGCGCGGATCCCGAGCTGCTGGCCAGCTTCTGCACCGCGAGCTGACCGTCCGCCGCCGCAGCTCCTCCCACGAACACCCAACAGAAAGAACACTGGAATGCAGGTTCACAAGTACGACGTCGTGATCGTCGGCGCCGGCGGCGCTGGAATGCGCGCGGCCCTCGAATCCGGCCAGCGCGCCCGCACCGCGGTTCTCACCAAGCTCTACCCCACCCGCTCCCACACTGGCGCGGCGCAGGGCGGCATGTGCGCCGCCCTGGCCAACGTCGAGGAGGACAACTGGGAGTGGCACACCTTCGACACCGTCAAGGGCGGCGACTACCTGGTGGACCAGGATGCCGCTGAGGTGATGGCCAAGGAGGCCATCGAGGCCGTCCTGGACCTCGAGAAGATGGGTCTGCCGTTCAACCGCACGCCCGAGGGCAAGATCGATCAGCGCCGCTTCGGCGGACACACCCGCGACCACGGCAAGAACCCCGTGCGCCGCGCCTGCTACGCCGCTGACCGCACCGGTCACATGATCCTGCAGACCCTCTACCAGGCCTGCATCAAGCACAACATCGAGTTCTACAACGAGTTCTACGTGCTCGACCTGATCATGGTGGACACCCCCGAGGGGCGCCGTCCTGCGGGCGTGGTGGCCTACGAGCTGGCCACCGGCGAGCTGCACGTCTTCCAGTCCAAGTCGGTCGTGTTCGCCTCCGGCGGCGCCGGCAAGGTCTTCAAGACCACCTCCAACGCGCACACCCTGACCGGCGACGGCATGGCCATCGCCTTCCGCAGCGGCCTGCCGCTGGAGGACATGGAGTTCGTGCAGTTCCACCCCACGGGCCTGGCCGGCCTGGGCATCCTCGTCTCCGAAGCCGCCCGCGGCGAGGGCGGCATCCTGCGCAACTCGGACGGCGAGCGCTTCATGGAGCGCTACGCCCCCACCATCAAGGACCTCGCGCCCCGCGACATCGTGGCCCGCTCGATGGCCAACGAGGTCCGCGAGGGCCGCGGCTGCGGCCCGAACAAGGACTACGTGCTGCTCGACCTGACGCACCTGGAGCCCTCGCACATCGACGAGAAGCTGCCGGACATCACCGAGTTCGCACGCACCTACCTGGGCGTGGAGCCGTACCACGAGCCCATCCCGGTGTTCCCCACCGCCCACTACTGCATGGGCGGGATCCCCACGGACATCAAGGGCGAGGTCTTCGAGAACTCCGAGAAGACCATCCCCGGCCTGTACGCCGCCGGCGAGGTCGCCTGCGTGTCCGTGCACGGCTCCAACCGCCTGGGCACCAACTCGCTGCTCGACATCAATGTGTTCGGCAAGCGCGCCGGCATCTTCGCCGCCCAGTACGCCGAGCGCGCCGAGTTCCTGCCGATCCCCGACGACGCCACGGCGCGCACCGAGGCGCTGCTGGACAACGCCCGCTCGGATCACGGCGAGGAGAAGGTCGGCGCCATCCGCAAGGACCTGCAGGACACCATGGACATGAACATGCAGGTGTTCCGCACCCATGACTCCATCTGGCAGGCCCTGCAGGACATCGAGAAGCTGCAGGAGCGCTACTCCCGCATCTCGATCCAGGACCGCGGCAAGCGCTACAACCTGGATCTGCTCGAGGCCGTGGAGCTGGGCTTCCTGCTCGAGCTCGCCAAGGTCATGTCCGTGGCCGCTCTGCACCGCAAGGAGTCCCGCGGCGGTCACGCCCGCGAGGACTTCCCCGATCGTGATGACGAGAACTTCATGGTCCACTCGATGGTCTACGACGACCCGTCCTCGGAGACCGCTGGCATCCGCCAGGAGACCAAGCCCGTCATCTTCACCCGTTACGAGCCGATGGAGCGCAAGTACTGATGTCCACTGCCGCTGCTGAGAAGACCGACGAGAGCACCCAGTCGGAGTCGATTCCGTCCTTCGACGTCACGGTGCGCATCCGTCGCTACAACCCCGAGTTCTCCTCCGAGGTCACCTGGGAAGAGTTCAACGTCACCATGTACGGCACCGACCGCGTGCTGGACTGCCTCCACAAGATCAAGTGGGAGATCGACGGCTCGCTGTCCTTCCGCCGCTCCTGCGCGCACGGCGTGTGCGGCTCGGATGCCATGCGCATCAACGGCCGCAACCGCCTGGCCTGCAAGGTGCTGCTCAAGGACCTGGACCTGTCCAAGCCGCTGACTATCGAGCCGATCAAGGGCCTGCCCTGCGAGAAGGACCTGATCGTCGACATGGAGCCGTTCTTCCAGTCGTACCGCGAGGTCATGCCGTTCCTCATCAACGAGGACAACGAGCCCGAGTACGAGCGCTACCAGTCCCCCGAGGACCGGGCCCGCTTCGACGACACCACCAAGTGCATCCTGTGCGCCGCGTGCACGTCGTCCTGCCCGGTGTTCTGGACCGACGGCCAGTACTTCGGCCCCGCGGCGATCGTGAACGCACACCGCTTCATCTTCGACTCGCGCGATCAGGCCGGAGACATGCGTCTGGAGATCCTCAACGACAAGGAGGGCGTGTGGCGCTGCCGCACGACCTTCAACTGCACCGAGGCGTGCCCCCGCGGCATCCAGATCACGAAGGCCATCGCCGAGGTGAAGCAGGCCGCGCTGGCCACCTCCATGTGATCTCCCGCAGAGCAGCGCCCCAGCGGCCGCTCAGACGCACGACGAGCCCCGTCGGTCCACGAACCGACGGGGCTCGTCGCTTCCCCGGCGATCTCAGCGCCGCCGTCAGCCGGCCCGGCGAGCTGACGCCGCACCACCGCAGCCCCTCAGCGGTGATCGACGGCGCTTCTGCGGCCTCCGCGGATCCGACCGGATGAGGCCCCGCAGGACGGCAGCCCGTCAGCGCTGAGGGGCTGCGCAGGTGCGGCATCGGCGACGACGCCCCCCATCGACGGGGCGCGCAGCAGCGGGGCAGCGAAGGGGGCGCAGAGGCCGCACCGAGCGCGAGGAGGCTCCCCGCAGGAGCTGCAGCGGGCAGCAGTGCGTCAGAGCAGGCCGCGCTCGTGGGCGCGGACGTCGTCGAGGGTGGCCACCGCGACCGCGGCCACGGCCCGGGTCTCCCCCACCGGCTGCGGATGCCCGCCATGGGTGTCGGCCTGGACCAGGGCGCCGAAGGCCGCCGAGACCAGAATGATCTGGCTGAAGAAGTAGAACCACAGCAGCACGCCCACGGTGATGGCGATCGAGAGCAGGTACGGGCTCGAGGTCATGGCCTGGATGACCAGCCCGCCGACCTCGCGCAGCACGTAGTTCCCGCCGGCGCCGAGGATCAGCATGCAGGTCATGACCCACCACGACGGCTTGAGCTGGGCGACCACCCGGTACATCAGGAACAGCATGAGCGCATCGGCTCCGACCCCGACCGCGGTGGCTGCCCCGTAGGCGACCTCGCCGTCCATCAAGCGGACCAGGGGGCTGAGCACCGGCACCTGCCCCACCTGGTCCTCGAGCAGGCGCAGGGCGCCGGCCGCTTCGGCGTTGAGCACCAGCGAGACGGACAGCACCATCACCAGCACGAGCAGCCCCACGATGTCCCGCGGCACCGCCGCGGCCGGAGCTCCTCGTGAAGGAGGGACCTCGAACATCCGCCGGGTCGACAGCCGGATCCCCGCAGCCCATCGCCAGGCGGTGAAGCCCAGGATGGCGGCGCCCACGATCCAGGTGACGGTGAACTGCTGAGTGGTCTCCAGCATGGACACCGGGATCAGGCCCCCATGCCCGGAGTTCAGCAGCCCCGGCACCGACTGCTCCACCGCGTCGATCGCCAGGTCCCGGAACTCGGAGTCCGAGCCCAGCCAGCGGCCCATGATCGCGAAGCCGATCACGAGCACGGCCACGGAGGCGAAGAGCATGTTGTAGGACAGCCCCGCGGCCATCAGGGGCCCGCCGTGGAAGAGGTAGTGCATCACGAGCCGACCGGGCAGCAGGGTCCACACCGAGGCCAGAGCCCAGCCGAAGACGCTGCCGAGCTGAGAGAGCAGACCGGCCCCCTGCCGCCGCTTCAGGCGCAGGATCGACAGCTGCCTCTTGGCCTCACGGCGCAGCCCGTCGCGGTCCACTGCCGCCGGAGGGACGGCCGGCGGCTCCAGGACGTAGGACTGCGCGCCTGCCTGTGGGCGGCGCGCCCCCTCCTCCTCCGGGTCGATCGGCGGCCCCTGGCCGCGAGCCGAGCTGGGCAAGGGCCCTCAGCGCGCCGGCGGCAGGAAGCCGACGGCGTCCATCACCTCGGACAGCGTCCGCGAGGTGATCTCGTGTCCCTTCTGCGCCCCTCGGGCCAGGATGCGATCGAGCTCGGCGGGATCGTCGAGCAGCTCCTGGGCGCGGGACTGGATGGGATCCAGGGTCTCGGCCACGACCTCGGCCAGGTCCACCTTGAGGTGGCCGTACATCTTGCCCTCGTAGTCGGCCACGATGTCGTCGATCGGGCGGTCCGTCAGGGACGAGTAGATGGTCAGCAAGTTGGACACCCCCGGCTTGGCGGTGCGGTCGAAGCGGATCTCGGCGCCGTCGTCGGTCACGGCCGACTTGATCTTCTTGGCGTTCTTCTTGGCCGGGTCCAGCAGGCGGATCAGGCCGTTCTCCGACTCGGCCGACTTGGACATCTTGGCCGTGGGGTTCTGGAGGTCGTAGATCTTGGCGGTCTCCGTCATGATCCGCGGCTCCGGCACGCGAAGGGTCTCGCCGAAGCGCTGGTTGAAGCGCTGGGCCAGGTTGCGGGTCAGCTCGAGGTGCTGGCGCTGGTCCTCTCCCACGGGGACCTGATCGGCCTGGTAGATCAGGATGTCGGCGGCCATCAGCACCGGGTAGGTGAACAGGCCCACGCTCGTGGAGTCCGCGCCCTGCTTGGCGGACTTGTCCTTGAACTGCGTCATGCGCGCAGCCTCGCCGTAACCCGTGATGCAGTTGAGCACCCAGGCGAGCTGGCTGTGCTCCGGCATGTGCGACTGCACCAGCAGCGTGGAGCGCTCCGGGTCGATGCCCGCTGCGATGTACTGCGCGGCCGTCACGCGGGTGCGCTGGGCCAGCTCCGCCGGATCCTGCGGCACGGTGATCGAGTGCAGATCCGCCACGAAGAACACGCAGTCGCTGCCGTCCTGCATGGACACCCAGTTGCGGATGGCGCCCACGTAGTTGCCCAGGTGCAGCGAATCGGCCGAGGGCTGCACCCCCGACAGGACGCGGGGCCTGGTGCTGGCGGTCGGGGTGTCTGCGGTGGTCACGAGCGGTGCTTCTCTCTGCTGCGAGGACGACGGGGCCCGTCGTCGCGGATGATTCGGTGCTGGGGGCTCGGGTCTGCTCCCGACCCGCGGTCAGAGCCGGTAGTCGACCACGAGCGCGGCATGGTCCGAGACCCGGGTGTCGTAGCTCTCGGCGCGGTCCACGACGGCCCGCACGGCACGCTCTGCGAGTGCCGGGGTGGCCATGTGGTAGTCGATGCGCCAGCCGGCATCGGTGTCGAAGGCCTTGCCGCGGTAGGACCACCATGTGTAGGGGCCCGGGACCTCGCCAGCCAGGCGGCGGGCGACGTCGACGTAGCCGAGGTCGCCGAAGAACCGGTCGAAGTAGGCTCGCTCCTCCGGCAGGAAGCCCGAGTTCTTGACGTTGCCCTTCCAGTTCTTGATGTCCAGCTCGGTGTGGCCCACATTCAGATCGCCCACGACCAGCACGTGGTCCGCGTTCTGGGCCAGCTCCGGCAGGCGGGTGAGCATGGCCTCCAGGAAGGCGTACTTGTCGACCTGCTTGGGAGTCTCGACCTCGCCCGAATGGACGTAGGCGGAGACCAGGGTGAGCAGCGAGCCGTCCGGCAGCCGCAGGTCGTCCTCGACCCAGCGCCCGGAGTCGTTCAGGCCGTCGCCCAGGCCCTCGCGGCGCGCCTCCGGGCTCAGGGTTCCGCCATGGGCGCCGCGGCGCACCGCGGTCAGCACTCCGGCGCGGCCCTTGGCCTCGGCCTCCTGGTGGTGGATCTCCCACTCCTGCTCGCCGAGCAGCTCGCGGGCGATCGCGTCGGGGGCACGGACCTCCTGCAGGCACAGGACGTCGACGTCGCGCGGGGCCAGCCACTCGGCCATCCCCCGCTTGTACGCGGCCCGGATGCCGTTCACGTTCATGCTGGCGATGCGCAGCAGCTGCTCGCGGGGCACGGAGGCGCCCTCCTGCTCTGCGGGCTGTGCGGTGGTCTCTGCGCTCACCGGCGCTCCTCTCGTGGTCTGCGTCCGTTCATGGGGTCTGCTCGAACGCCCGGCGGCCTCCTCCGAGTCCTCGGTCCCGGCCGGGGCCTGCCGGCTCTGCGGCCCGGAGCGTCCTGCTGCCTCCGAGCTACGCTGCACCGCTCAGTCGACGATGTCGCCGTCCACCGGAGCGGCGGAGTCCTGCACGATGCCCATGCCGTTCGAGGCGGTCACCGCGATCGTATCCAGAGCGCGGTCGACCTGGGCGCGATCTCCCGGGTTCGAGCCGTCTGCCGCGGGCAGATTCGCGGAGATCACGCGCGTCTGGACCATGATGATCTGGAACGAGTGCTCGATCTTCTGATCGGTGATCGAGCGGCTCGGAGCCGGCGCGCTCTGCGTGGCGGCCGGGGCCCGTCCGAAGGCTCGCTGCGCGGTGCGCTGGGCCTCCTCCATCTGCCGGGCGCCGAAGCGGGCCGCCTTGCGCACCGACCACAGCACGAACGCGGCGATCAACAGCCAGCCGGCGGCGATGCCGGCCAGGATCCAGCCGAGCAGCGAGCTCTCGTTGGCCGCCTGCAGAAGGGCCACCACGAAGATCACGACGAGCGCCGCGATCCCGATCAGCGAGATCCACAGCCCCGTGCGCCCAGAGGCTGCGTGAGGGCTCTGACGGGACGGGTTCTCGGTGCCGATCTGCTGCATGCCCCACATTGTTCCGCATCGGCACGGGACCCGCGAATCAGCGCGCCCGGCTCTCGCCCCCGGCGGATCCTCGTCCCGCGGTCCCTCGGCAATCGGACAGGCCCCTCGGTGCGCCGAGCGCACCGAGGGGCCTGTCTCGTGAGGCCTCGCGGGACGAGCACGGCCGCGCCCCGCCGACGTTCAGCCCTGCTGCGCCAGCCGCTCGGCGGCCGTGACCACGTTGACGAGCAGCATGGCCCGGGTCATGGGCCCGACGCCGCCGGGGTTGGGCGACATCCAGGAGGCCCGCTCGGCTGCGGCCGGTTCGATGTCTCCGGTGAGGACCTTCTTGCCCTTCTGCGGGTCCTCCACTCGGGAGACTCCGACGTCGAGCAGGACCGCGCCCTGCTTGATCTGCTCGGCGCCGATCATGTGCGGCTGACCAGCGGCTGCCACGACGACGTCCGCGCGGGCCAGCAGCGAGTCCAGGTCCTGCGTGCCCGTGTGGGCCAGCGTGACGGTGGCGTTGATCTCCCGGCGCGTCAGCAGCAGCCCGATCGGCCGTCCGACCGTCACGCCGCGGCCCACCACCAGGACCTCCTTGCCGCGCAGCTCGACGCCGTGGCGCTGCAGCAGCTCCACGATCCCGGCCGGGGTGCAGGGCAGCGGCGAGTCCATGGGATCCGACACGTTGAGCACCAGGCGCCCCAGGTTCGTGGGGTGGAGGCCGTCGGCGTCCTTGTCCGGATCCACGAGCTCGAGGATCCGGTTCGTGTCCAGATGCTTCGGCAGCGGCAGCTGCACGATGTAGCCCGTGCAGGCCGGGTCCTCGTTCAGCGCCCTGATCTCGGCCTCGAGGTCCTCCTGGGAGATGTCCTCCGGCAGGTCGCGGCGGATCGAGGTGATGCCGACCTCAGCGCAGTCGCGGTGCTTGCCCGCCACATAGGAGTGCGAGGCGGGGTCGTCGCCGACCAGGACCGTGCCGAGCCCGGGGACCACACCCCGCTCGCCGAGCGCGGCGACGCGCTCGGCGAGCTCCTTCTTGATCTGCCGTGCGGTCTCGCGGCCGTCCAGGATCTGTGCGCTCACCAGTTCTCGAGCCCTTCGTACAGCGGGAAGTCGGCGGCCAGCTTGTCGACGCGGGCGCGCAGGGCGGCGACGTCGGGACCGGGCTTCAGGGCGGTCGCGATGATGTCGGCGACCTCCTCGAACTCGGCCGCGCCGAAGCCGCGCGTGGCCAGCGCCGGGGTGCCGATGCGCAGGCCGGAGGTGACCATGGGCGGGCGGGGGTCGAACGGCACCGCATTGCGGTTGACCGTGATGCCGACCTCGTGCAGCAGATCCTCCGCCTGCTTGCCGTCCAGCTCGGACTCGCGCAGATCCACGAGCACCAGGTGGACGTCGGTGCCGCCGGTGAGCACGGAGACGCCTGCCTCGGTGACATCGGAGGCGGTCAGGCGCTCGGCCAGGATGCGCGCGCCCTCGAGGGTGCGCTCCTGCCGCTCGCGGAACTCCTGGGAGGCTGCGATCTTGAAGGCCACGGCCTTGGCCGCGATCGCGTGCATGAGCGGTCCGCCCTGCTGGCCCGGGAACACGTTGGAGTCGACCTTCTTCTTCCACTCCTCCGTGGTCAGGATGACGCCCGAGCGGGGTCCGGCCAGGGTCTTGTGGACCGTGGAGGTGGTGATGTCCGCGTGGGGCACGGGGTTCGGGTGCAGACCCGCGGCGACCAGACCGGCGAAGTGGGCCATGTCGACCCACAGGGTGGCCCCGACCTCATCGGCGATCGAGCGGAAGGCCTCGAAGTCGAGCTGGCGGGGGTAGGCGGACCAGCCGGCCACGATCACCTTGGGCTGGGCGGCGACGGCCTGCTCGCGGACCTTGTCCATGTCAAGAACCAGGGTCTCGGGGTCCACCTCGTAGGGGGCGATGTCGTAGAGCTTGCCCGACACGTTGAGCTTCATGCCGTGGGTCAGGTGCCCGCCATGGGCCAGCGAGAGGCCCATGAGGGTGTCGCCGGGCTGCATCATGGCCGCCATGACCGCCGTGTTGGCCTGGGCGCCCGAGTGCGGCTGCACGTTGGCGTGGAAGGCCCCGAACAGCTGCGTGGCGCGGTCGCGGGCGAGGTTCTCCACCACGTCGACGTGCTCGCAGCCGCCGTAGTAGCGGCGTCCGGGGTAGCCCTCGGCGTACTTGTTGGTCAGCACCGAGCCCTGGGCCTCGAGGACCGCGCGGGGGGCGAAGTTCTCGGAGGCGATCATCTCGAGGGTGTCGCGCTGACGACCGACCTCGGCGGTGATCGCAGCGGCGACCTCCGGGTCCACCTCGGACAGCGGCGCATCGGTGATGCTGGGACGACTGGGGCTCATCGTGGCTCCTCATCTGGCACGGACGGTCCTGAACGTTCTCATCCACTCTAGTGCTGCGGCTCATCGTGTTCCGAGCCCGGCGGCACGACCTGCTCGAGGCACCCGAAGTGCGCACATCCCGACACGTCCGCAGGGACTGCGCCGAGGCCCTCTCGCCGGTAGGGTTGCCCCGGACCTGCTTCCGTCGGCAAGCGAATGCGCACGGCGCTGCTCGCCGACGACCGGCAGGAAGTCCTCCAGCCAGACGCACCGCCGCGCCCTGATCCTGAGCATCGCCGGTCTGTCTGCCGGTCGACTCGGGCCCAGCGCAGGACCCTCAGGAGTGCCCGTGAACGCCCTTCCGCAATCGCCCTTCACCGCATCGCTCGAGCAGATCCATCCCGACGGCCCCGCCGCCGAGAGCTCCGCGGACCGCCTGCGGACCACCTTTGCCGCTGTGATCTTCGACATGGACGGCGTGGTGACGGATACGGCGGCCGTCCACGCCAGCGCCTGGAAGTCGCTGTTCGACGCCCTCCTGGCGGATGATCGCCTCCAGGCCCTGGAGTCCGACGGCACCATCGACCGCCGGGAGTTCGACATCTCCCGGGACTACCGCGACTTCGTCGACGGCCGCCGCCGCGAGGACGGCATCCGCACGCTGCTGGCCTCCCGCGGGGCCTTCCTGCCCGAGGGCTCGGACGACGAGGCCCCCGGCACGTGGACCGTCCAGGGCCAGGCCGCGCTGAAGAACGACTACTTCAACGCCGCGCTCGAGCAGAAGGGCGTCCGCGTCTTCGACGCCACGATCGAACTGATCCGCCGCCTTCGCGAGGGCGAGGTCCCCGTGGGCCTGGTGACCGCCTCCCGCAACTCGACCATGGTGCTCGAGCGCGCCGAGGTCGCCGATCTCTTCGACTTCATCGTCGACGGCGCCATGGCCCAGGCCGAGGGCCTGCCCGGCAAGCCCTCCCCGGACACCTTCCTGCGCTGCGCCCAGGAGCTCGGCGTCGACCCGGCCGATGCGGTCGTCGTCGAGGACGCCGTGGCCGGCGTGCAGGCGGGCGCGGCAGGCGGCTTCGGACTGGTGGTGGGCATCGCCCGCCATGGCGACCGCCAGGCGCTCTACCGCGGCGGCGCGGACGTCGTGCTGAACGACGTCGGCGAGCTGGACCTCGGCGCGCGCCGCGACGACCCGTGGAAGCTCGTCTTCGAGGGCTTCGACCCGGCCGTGCAGGCCCGCCGCGAGACCCTGATGACGCTGTCCAACGGCTACATGGGCGTGCGCGGCTCCCACAGCGAGCGCTCCCAGGACGGCGTGCACAGCCCGGGCAACTACCTGGCCGGCGTGTTCAACCGCGTGGTCAGCCACATCAACGGCCGGGACGTCGAGCACGAGTCCATGGTCAACGTCCCCAACTGGACCACCCTGGACGTGCGCATCGCCGGCGGCACGTGGCTGTCCGAGGGCGGTCTGGACTACTCCGACGAGCGCACCGAGCTCGACCTGCGCCGCGGCCTGCTGACCCGCACCATGACGCTGACGGATCGCGAGGGCGACCCGGCCGAGTCCGGTGAGCGTGCCGTGCTGAAGGTCATCCAGCGTCGCCTGGTCTCCCTGCGCCACCGCCACATCGGCGCGCAGGAGACCGTCTTCGAGTCGCAGAACTTCACCGGGCGCATCCACGTGCGCACGGGCATCGACCCCAGCGTCGTCAACGACGGCGTCAAGGAGTACCGCGAGCTGAACTCGCACCACCTGGTGCTCGAGGAGTCCACCACGCTGGCGGACGAGCAGGAGACGCTGCTGTCGCTCGTGCGCACCAACCAGTCGCAGATCCAGATCGCCACGGCCCAGCGCACCCACGTGGACGGGGCCGCCTCCGTGCGCGCCCGCCGCGAGATCCGCCCCGGCGGCACGGAGTTCCGCCGCCTCCAGATCGCGCTGCGCAAGGGCGAGCCGGTCACCGTGGCCCAGACCACCGCGGTGGTCACCAGCCGCGACGCCGCGATCGGCTCCCCGAGCGAGGGCGCCCTGTCCCAGCTGAACCGCAACCCGCAGGACTTCGGCCAGCTGCTCGAGGCCCATGTGGTCGAGTGGGAGCAGCTGTGGCGCCGCTACGACGTCGCCCTGGACGAGGAGATCGACAAGCGCCCTGAGGACCTGCTGACCCAGCTGGCCCTGCGCACGCACACGTTCCACACGGCGCAGACGCTGGCCCCGCACATGTCCTTGCGCGATGCCGGCGTCCCGGCCCGCGGACTGCATGGCGAGGGCTACCGCGGCCACATCTTCTGGGACGAGCTCTACATCCTGCCGGTGATCTCGCTGCACCAGCCGCACGTGACCCGCTCGCTGCTGTCCTACCGCTGGCGCCGTCTGGCGGAGGCGCAGCACCGCGCGACCCAGTTCGGCCTGCGCGGAGCGGCCTTCCCGTGGCAGTCGGGCTCGGACGGCCGCGAGGAGACCCCGCCCGAGCTGTTCAACCACCACTCGCAGCGCTGGCTGCCGGACAACTCGTGGCGGCAGTTCCACGTGGGCCTGGCCATCGCCTACAACGCGTGGCTGTACTACGAGGCCACCGGTGACCTGGACTGGCTCTCGGGCCACGGCTCGGACCTGATCATCGGCATCACGCGCCTGTTCGACTCCCTGGCCGAGTACGACGAGGCCGACGGCCGCTACCACATCAGCGGCGTCATGGGCCCCGACGAGTACCACGACGGCCCCCGCGGCCAGCACGGGGGCGGTCTCAAGGACAACGCGTACACGAACGTCCTGGCCGCGTGGCTGTTCCGCCACTCGGCGCACATCTTCCAGGACATGGTCGAGCACCAGCGCGAGGAGCTCTCGGCGCGCTTCGGCGTGACCGCGGAGGAGGCCGAGCACTGGCACGAGGTCTCGCAGAAGCTCGCGGTGCCGTTCAACTCCGACGGCACGATCTCCCAGTACGACGGCTACGACTCCCTCGATGAGCTGGACTGGGACTTCTACCGCGGCAAGTACCGCAACATCGGCCGCCTGGACCTCCTGCTGGAGAACGAGGGCGACATGACGAACAACTACAAGCTCTCCAAGCAGGCCGACACCATCATGCTGGTCTACCTGCTGGGCCCGGAGGGCGTGATCGAGGAGCTCGGGCGCATGGGCTACGAGGTCGACAACGACGTCATCCAGCGCACCGTGGACTATTACATCCAGCGCTCGTCGAACGGGTCGTCTCTGTCCAAGGTGGTCAACGCCTCCGTGCAGGCCTGGGTCAATCCGGACCGCTCCTGGGCCTCCTTCCAGGACGCGCTGGTCATCGATCTGGACGACACCCAGGGCGGGACGACCGGCGAGGGCATCCACCTGGGTGCCATGGCGGGCTCGGTCGAGGTCGTGACCCGGGCCTACGCCGGCCTGCGCGTGCGCGGCGACTGGATCGAGTTCAGCCCGCACCTGCCGCCGCAGCTGCACGACGTCAGCTTCAGGGTCCTGTACCGCGGGCAGGTCCTCAGCGTCAGGATCGACCACGAGGTCCTGGAGGTGGAGGGCTCCTCCAAGGGCGCCGATCCGGTGACCATCCACGTCGACGGCTCCGAGTACACGCTCCAGGCGGGCCAGAGGATCTCCGTGGCGATCGGACAGCGCACCGGCAGCGCCTGAGCCGCACCGTGCGTCCGTCCCTTCGCGACGGGCGCACGGCGAGCACTGCGACGAGAGGGTGCCGACGCTCCAGGAGCGTCGGCACCCTCTCGTCGTCCAGCCGGTCGGCTCAGGCCTCGTGCTGGAGGCTGCGGTGGCGCCGCGAGAGCTCGAGGTACTCGGCGGCGTTGCTCCGCACCGCCTGGCGCTCCTCGTCCGTGAGCTCGCGACGCACCTTGGCAGGCACGCCGGCCACCAGGCTGCCGGGCGGGACCACGGTGCCCTCGAGCACGACGGCGCCGGCGGCCACCAGCGATCCCGTGCCGATCACCGCCCCGTTGAGCACGGTGGCGCTCATGCCGATCAGGACGTCGTCCTCCACGGTGCAGCCGTGCAGCACCGCCGCGTGGCCCACCGAGACCCGGTCCCCGATGGTGCAGGGGTGCTCCGGATCGGAGTGCACGGTGCAGTTGTCCTGCAGGTTCGACCCCTCCCCCAGACACAGGGCGGAGCGGTCCCCGCGCACGACCGTGCCGTAGAAGACCCCGCTGCCGGGCCCGACCGCCACGTCGCCGATCAGGACGGCGGTGGGGGCGATGAAGGCGTCGTCGGCGACGTCGGGGAGACGGCCCTTCCACGGAAGCAGGGTGGGCACGGGCAGGGGCTGCTGCTGAGGATCCATGGCCTCACAGTACGCGCAGGACGGCGCTGCGGGGCCGGGTCTGCTCAGCCCTCGTCGGAGGCCACGAGGGTGCGGGCGTAGTCCAGGTAGGCCTCGTGGTCGAAGCCCGGCAGCAGCGCCGACTGCACGACCCAGCCCTGCAGCACGGACAGCACCGCCTGGGAGAACATCTCGACCCACTGTCGGGCGCTGGCCTCCGCCAGCCCCAGCTCGGCGACGGCCCAGTCGGCGAAGACGCGGTCGATCGCCGAGCGCAGCGACTCCTGGTGCGCGCCCATCAGCTCGGCGACAGCTGGGTCCACCGCAGCCTCGGCCCAGGTGATCAGCAGCAGGGCGGGCCAGCCGCGGCGAGCCCGCCAGCTGCTCGAGAGACCTCACGAGCCAGGCGTCCGGCTGGAACCCGTCCTGCGTCTGCTCGGTGCGCGGGTCCGCCGGGGAGATGGCCTCCAGGACGCTGTCCAGGCCCGTGCGCACGCACTCGGCGACCAGCTCCGCCTTCCCGCCGGGGAAGTGATGGTAGAGCGCTCCGGCGGACAGGCCGGTGGCCGCGATGATCTGATGCATCGAGGCGCCGCGGTAGCCGTGGGCCAAGAAGCACGCGGAGGCCGCCTCCACGACGGCCTGACGACGTGCGGCGCGGAACTGATCGCTGACCCTGGGCATGGCCCGATCCTATCCGGAACGAGCGTTCGGGGTGTGCGGGCTCAGCGGAGCCGTGCCGGCGGCGTCTCCACGACACGGCTCGACTGGCGCACCACGAGCTTGCTCGGCAGGACCAGGGGCCGGCTAGAGGTCGGCTGGGCTCCGCGGATCATGGCCACGAGGTTCTTCGTGGCCGTGGCGCCGATCGCGTGCACGGGGGCGGCGATCGTGGACATGCTCGGGGAGACGTACGGCAGCAGCATGATGTTGTCGTATCCGATCACCGCGGCGTCGCGCGGGACCGAGAGCCCGTGCTCCTGCAGGGTGCGCACGAACCCCACCGCCATGAGGTCGTTGTAGCAGATCACTCCTGAGGTGCGGTGCTCCATCCAGCTCAGCGCTGCGGCCCTGCCGCCCGCGATCGTGGGAGCGACCGGCCCCAGCCGGTGGATGCGCGCGTGCAGCGCCGCCCCGGTCTCCCGCACGGCCCGCCATCGCATGCCGTCGGTCCAGGAGGCCTCCGGCCCGGCGACGTAGGTGATGTCCCGGATGTTCTGCGAGACCAGGTGCTCGACGGCCCGACGGGTGCCCATGGCGTTGTCCGTGACCACGGAGACCACCCCGGAGACGGCCCGGTTGAGCATGATCGTGGGCTTCTGCTTGGCCGTCATCCGCACGGCGGAGTCCGACATGCGGGAGGAGACCATCAGGACGCCGTCCACGAGCGGCAGGACCCGCCCCAGCGCCTCCTGCTCCTTCTTGACGGTCTCCTGCGAGTTGGCCAGCACGATCGTGTAGTCGGCGTCGGCGGCGGCCTCCTCGGCCCCCCGCAGCAGATCGAAGTACACGGGGTTGGAGATGTCGCTGAGCACGAGGGCGATCATGCGGGTGCCCTCGCGGGCATCAGTGCGCCGAGTGATCGTGCGGGCGCGGTAGCCGAGCTCATCGGCCGCGGAGCGGATGCGCTCGGCGGTCTCGAAGGACACGCGTCCCGGGCGGGCGAACGCGCGGGAGACGGTCGAGGGAGCGACTCCCGCCCTCCGCGCGACGTCGTAGATGGTGGGCGCCCGGCCCTTGGACGCGGACGGCCCCTGGGCGGCCTCCGACGGCGCAGGATCGTCTGCTGGGGCGCTGCTCTGCTCTTCCATCACCCCCTCAGTCTGGCTCACCCGGAGCGCATCACAAAGCGCGCTGACATGATGCGCGGACGTGCACGGAGCGCCTCGGCCGTGCCGGCTCCGTCTCATCCGGCCGCTGCCGATAGGCAGGCAAGCGCTCTACCTATATCATTATTCATGTACTACCGAGCAGACCCCTTTCTGCGTGCGTCTCCCCCGGAGTGGGGACGATCATGACCTGCTCCGCTGCCCAGGCCCGTGCCAGAATGCAACGGCCTGCGCCACGAACCCCAGCTGCCCTCGGTCCCCTTCGTCGGCGCGTCCGCCGCCCTCACGATGGGAGTGAGGGCGACGCCCCCTGGGAGGAGACCCCCATGCCCAATGGCGACACCCGCCGTGCCGCGCGCGAAGCGGAGAAGAAGAAGTCCGGCGGCCGCTGGGCGGTCGTCGGCGCCGTCGGCCTGCTCGTGGTCGGCGGAGCCGGCCTGTGGGCCGTGACCGCAGGCGGCACCGGAGGCACGCCCTCCTCCTGCGAATCCACCGTGCGCATCGCCGTGGCGGCCACGCCCGAGATGGCGCGGGCGCTCGAGCAGAAGCCGATCGAAGCCGACTCCTGCGTCCGCCTGGACGTCGTGGAGCAGTCCAGCGCGCAGACCGCCGAGCGCGCGAGCAGCGGCCAGCTCTCCGAGCCCCTCTGGATCCCGGACTCCTCCGGGCGCGTCGATGAGTCGGGCTTCGACGACGCGGTGCAGAGGCACACCCCGTCCCTGGCCTCCTCCCCCGTCGTCGTGGCCTCCGCAGACGGCTCCGAGGACCTGCCCGGCACCTGGACCGAGCTGCTCGAAGAGAACAGCGCCCGCATGGGCGATCCCCTCGACGACGGCGGCGCCCAGGCGGCCATGCAGGCGGTGACCGCCGAGGCGCAGAGCGAGAAGGTCGACCCCGCGGCGGCCCAGGAAGCGCTGACGCTGCGCGCCCAGACCCAGGACGTCTCCTCCCCGCTGCTGGACGCGACTGGGCTGCTCGAAGCCGTCGAGCAGGACGGCGGCCAGTCGATCGTGGCCGAGCACGACCTGCTCGATGACGACGCCGCCTCCGATCTGCGCGCTGGCGTGCCGGACAGCGGCACGGCCTTCCTGGACTACCCCCTGATGGTCACCAGCGACTCGCTGTCGAGCTCGAACTCCGTGCAGACCGCCGCCGACGAGATCTCCGCCTGGTTCGAGACCGATGAGGGCCGCGAGGCCCTGGCCGATGCCGGCCTGCGCCCCGCCGACGGTGCACCGCTCGAGGACGACCGCTCGATCGAGATTCCCGAACGGCTGGAGATCGAGGATCGCGCCGCCTACGACCAGGTGGCCGAGACCTACGACCGTCAGTCGGCCCCCCTCAATGCGCTGGTGGTCGTGGATGCCTCCGGCTCCATGGGCGAGGAGGAGGACAGCGGCCAGACCCGCTGGGACTCCACCATGGGCACCCTGTCCATGGGCGCACAGCTGTTCCCGGCCCGCGACAGCCTGGGACTGTGGCTGTTCTCCCAGGACATGGGCCCTGAAGGAGAGCCCTACATCGAGCTGCAGCCGGTGCGCGGCATCGAGGAGGAGGTCCACGGGGAGGACGGGCGCACCCAGCGCGAGGTCCTCCAGACGGACATCGCCGATGCCGGGTACAAGGAGGGCGGCGAGACCGAGCTCTACGAGACCACGCTCGCGGCCTTCCGTGAGCAGCAGCGCAACTGGCAGCCCGGTCAGCTCAACGCGGTGATCCTGGTCTCCGACGGCGGCCAGCAGGTCTACGGCCAAGACGGCCCCATGCGCATGGAGGAGCTCATCAGCACGCTCGAGCGGGAGCAGGACCCGGCCAAGCCCGTGCGCATCGTGACTCTGGGCATCTCCGATGACGCCGATCAGGTCGCCCTGGGCGCGATCGCGGGCGTCACCGGCGGCACCTACCACCAGGCCACGGATGAGCAGCAGCTGCAGCAGGCGTTCCTGGAGGGGCTCTCCACGGTCGATCGCTGATCCGCAGCACCCATGAGCTGAGGCCCCCGCACCATCGGTGCGGGGGCCTCAGCTCATGGCGGCGGGGAGCCTCAGTGGAAGAAGTGACGCGCCCCCGTCGTGTACATGGTCACTCCGGCAGCCTCCGCGGCCGCGATGACCTCCTCGTCGCGGATCGACCCGCCGGGCTGGACCACGGCCCGCACGCCGGCCTGCAGCAGCACCTCCAGGCCGTCGGCGAACGGGAAGAACGCGTCCGAGGCCGCGACCGAGCCCTCGGCGCGGCGCTTGCCGTCCGAGTCCAGGGTGTTCGCCCGCTCGACCGCCAGGCGGCACGAGTCCACGCGGTTGACCTGGCCCATGCCGATGCCGACAGTGGCGCCGTCATCGGCGAGCAGGATCGCGTTGGACTTGACCGGGCGCAGCGCCTTCCAGGCGAAGGCCAGATCGGCCATGGTCTGCTCATCGGCGGCCTGACCGGCCACGAGCGTCCAGTTCGCGGGGTCGTCGCCCTCGGCCTGGCTGCGATCAGCCACCTGCATCAGCGCGCCGCCGGAGATCTGACGGAACTCGAGCGGATCGCGGCCGAAGCCCTCCGGCAGGCGCAGCAGGCGGATGTTCTTCTTCTGCGTGAGGATCTCCAGGGCGGCCGGCTCGAAGTCCGGAGCCACCACGACCTCGGTGAAGATGTCCTTGACGGTGCGGGCCATGGCCTCGCTCACCGGCCGGTTCACGGCGATCACTCCGCCGTAGGCCGAGAGCGGATCGCAGGCGTGGGCCTTGCGGTGGGCATCGGCGACCGGGTCCTCGGCGCCCGGGGTGGCCACGGCCAGACCGCACGGATTGTTGTGCTTGACGACCGCCACGGCGGGCTCGTCGAAGTCGCCCACGGTGCGCAGAGCGGCGTCGGCGTCGACGTAGTTGTTGTACGACATGGCCTTGCCGTGCAGCTGCTCGGCCTGGGCGATGCCCGCAGACGCCGCCTGATCCAGGTAGAGGGCCGCGGCCTGGTGGGGGTTCTCGCCGTAGCGCAGGGTCTCGGCGCGCTCGAAGCCCAGACCGGCGTACGGCGGCATGACCAGGTCCGCCTGCGGGTCGTCCGCGAGCAGCGTCTTCTGGGTCCACTCGGCCACGGCGGTGTCGTAGGCGGCCGTGTGCGAGAAGGCGGCGGCGGCCAGGCGGCGGCGCGCGGCCAGGTCGAACCCGCCGTCCGAGGCGGCGGCCACGACGTCGTCGTAGCGGGCCGGGTCCACGACCACGGCCACGGACGGGTGGTTCTTGGCTGCCGCGCGGACCATGGACGGCCCGCCGATATCGATCTGCTCGACGACCTCGTCTTGCCCGGCGCCGGAGCGCACGGTCTCGGCGAACGGGTACAGGTTCACGACCACCAGGTCGAAGGACTCGATCTCGAGCTGCTGCAGCTGCCGGACGTGGTCGTCCTTGCGGCGATCGGCCAGGATGCCGGCGTGCACGCGCGGGTGCAGGGTCTTCACCCGGCCCTCGAGGCACTCGGGGAACCCGGTCAGGTCGGCGACCTCGGTCACGGGAACGCCGGCCTCGGCGATGCGCTTGGCCGTGGAGCCGGTCGAGACGAGGGAGACTCCGGCGGAGTGCAGGCCCTGGGCGAGCTCCTCCAGACCGGTCTTGTCGTAGACGGAGATCAGCGCGCGCTTCAGGGGCAGGCGGTCCAGCTGGTTCTGGCTCACAGACGGTCACTTCCTGATGGTGGATCGGGGCTCGGCGCCGCTTCCGGCGCGCGCACCAGTCTAGGACCCGTGGAGGGAAGGCGCCTGTGCCCTGCTCAGCCGCGGGAGAGCTGGGCGACCGTGTCCACGAGCAGCTCCCGCTCGGCGGCCTTGATCCGCTCGTGCAGCGAGTCCTCGTCGTCCTCGGGCAGCACGGCGACGGCGGTCTGGGCCAGGATCTGCCCCGCATCGACCTCCGGGACCACGCGGTGGACCGTGGCGCCGGTGATCTTCACCCCGTGGGCGAGGGCGTCGCGCACGCCGTGGGCGCCGGGGAAGGACGGCAGCAGGGCTGGATGGGTGTTGATCAGGCGATCGGCGAACGCTGCCACGAACTGCGCGTCGAGGATCCGCATGAACCCGGCCAGGATCACCAGGTCGGGCTCGCGCTCGGCCACCGCGGACTGGAGCGCGCGGTTCCAGCTGGGGCGGTCGGAGTACGACGACGGCGCCACGAGGAAGTCCTCGACGCCTGCGGCACGGGCGCGCTCGAGCCCGGCGCAGTCCTTGTCGGCTCCCACAGCGACGATCTCGGCGGGGATCCGGCCGTCGGCGACGGCGTCGAGCAGAGCCTGTGCGGTGGTCCCGGAGCCGGAGAGGAGGATGACGAGGCGCATGTCCGGAATCCTAGCGGCGCCCGAGCAGGTGCCGCGTCAGGCGTCGGGTGTCTGCCCGTGCCCGGCCCTGCGGGCCACCGGTGCGATCGGCGCAGGCCGGCCCGTAGACTCGTGGCCATGAGCTCCGCACCTCCCCCTCCGAGCCCCACGACCCCGCGACCGGGACCGGGCGGCGACGGCGGGCCAGGCGGCGAGGAGCAGGAGCCGCGCGTGCTCAGCGGGCCCGCGGGCACCGCGCTGATCGCGCTGCTGGCGGTGGGCGCGGCCATGCTGCTGAGCTCCGGGCCGCTGTGGATGACGCTGGCCGGACTCGTGGCCGCCGTGGCCGGGATGATCCTGGCCGTCGTGGCGCTGGCGCGGATCCGTCGCGCGCCGCGCAAGGCCACGATCATCATGACCTCGGTCATCGCGCTGGTCATCGGGCTGTGGAGCCTGATCGGCGGCGGCGCGCGGCTGCTGTTCTGGGACCAGGTCTCCGCCTACGACACCTGCATGTCGAGCTCGGTGACGATCGCCGGCACGTCGTCCTGCCAGCAGGAGCTCGAGGACGGGCTGCGCGAAGCGATCCTGCCGGGCTCTGCCCAGGATGCTTCGGCGAACGGGCCGACCTCCTGAAGAGGGCCGGGGCTCAGCGGTCGCGGACGGCCTTGCGCCTGCGCCGACGGCGCTCGTCCGCGGACTCCCTGCGCTGCCTCTTGGCCTGCACGGCCTCGGCGCGCTGGCGGCGACGCTGCTTGATCTCCGCGCGTCGGCGCGCCTCCCGCTGGCGGTCCGCCTCGGCGCGCGAGGCCGCCTCCTGCCGAGCCCGCTCGTCCTCGCCCTGTACGCTCCACAGCTCGTCGTCCTCGGCAGCACCCGCCTCCGGCTCGGCGGCTGCCGCGCCCATGCGCACCGCACGGCGATGGTCCGTCCAGGGGCTGAGGATCAGGGCGATCAGGGCCCCGAGCGCCACCTCGAGCCCGACGGCCAGCGCCAGGCGCGCAGGATCGGGACCCACCTCCGTGAGGGCGCCCAGTCCCAGGGATCCGGAGGAGACCGCCCCCAGCAGCAGCATCAGCGCACCCGCGACCGCCCCGATCAGCACCGAGCTCAGCACGATGACCAGGGGCGCGGACAGCCACCGGCTCGGCAGGCGCACCGCGATCCACTCGCCCAGGTGGTCCTCGCCCTCGCGGGCGAACCAGTGACCGGCGGCGAACCCGCCGAGCACGAGCAGCACAGGGGCGGCCAGCAGCCCCGGCGCCGGGTCGTGACCGGGCAGGATCGCCAGCACCGGCAGCATGGGCAGTGCCTCGGCCTGGGTTCCGGCCGGCGTGATCGCGGTGCCGTCGCCGATCGCGAAGCCGGCGCCCGAGGCCCAGGCGGAGGCCCACAGCACGAGGTTGGGCAGCAGGGCGAAGTGCAGCACCGCCACGGCGATGTCGCCGGGGATGTCCGTGCCGAGCGCGCGGTGGGCCTCGAGCAGGGACTCGGCCCCGGTGGCCAGGGCCAGCAGCATGCACACCGCACCGGCCAGCACGGCGCACAGGGCGCCGATGCCTCCGGCGCGCAGCAGCGCCCAGAGATAGGATCCGGCCCACCGGTAGTCCTGGCGCATCCGCTGTGCTCGCGCAACCGTGCGCTGCCCCACCAGGGCGGCCGCAGAGCCCTCCTCGACCATGGCTCCGATCGCGATGAAGAGGCAGACGAGCCAGCCGCCGATCAGCAGGGCCCACAGCGGGGAGGCGGTGGAGGCCGGGGTGCGCCCCACGACCGCGACCGCGGCGGCCAGCACGGCGTGGGTGAGCCCCGCGGTGAGCACCGCGGCCCCGAGCCGGGCCCCCGAGGGCGCACCCCGTGCCATGCGCACGCCGACCGCGAAGGACAGCCAGGCGGTGAGCGCGCTGAGGCCCAGGGGCACCAGGCTCACCACGCCTCCCTCGGCTCCCAGCCCCTCCGCCGGGGCGATCAGGACGTCGACAGGGACCCCGAGGGAAAGCAGCCACAGCTGCGCACCGAGCCCGCCCGCGACCGTGGCGGGCAGATGCTCGAAGCCGCCCAGAACGGTCGAGAGCACGAGCGCGATCATGGTGAGCGCGAGCACGGGCACAGCGATGCCCAGCCCGGGCAGCACGCCGCGGTGCCAGGGCACCGAGACGGCCGGGATCTCCTCCGGGGCCCCGCCAGGGGCGACGGAGGACTCCGGAGCGGATGGGGAAGCCGGGGAAGCAGGTCGATCGGTCATCGCCGCACATGGTCTCACGCTCGCCTGCCAGTCCCCGGGGAGACGGACCGCACAGACGGCGGGCATGAGTTCACATCGGCTTCACCGCCAGGCCACTGCTCGGCGACGCTGCGTGCCCCGTGCAGCGCCACACTGGACAGCGTGAGAATCGCTGTCATCGCCGAACAGTTCCTGCCCCATATGAACGGAGTCACCCACTCCGTCATCCGCGTGATCGAGCATCTTCGGTCCCAGGGCCATCATGCGATGGTCATCTGCCCCGCCGCCGATCCGCTGCAGATGACGCACACGGTCGAGGCTCTCGACGGCGACGCCGCCGGACATCCGTCCCTGGACGGGCTCGTCGTCCACCGCCTGCCGGCCGTGCCGCTGACCGGCTACCCCGATGTCCGCCTGGCCGCGGGGCCGACCGCGACCGTGCGCCGGCTCCTCAAGCGCTTCTCCCCTGACGTGGTCCACCTGGCCTCCCCGTTCGTGCTCGGCTGGCGCGGCGTCCAGGCCGCCCACCAGCTCGGCGTGCCCTGCGCGGCCGTCTACCAGACCGAGATCCCCGGCTACGCCGCCCGCTACGGCGCCCCGTTCCTCGAGGACGTGCTGTGGGGCCACGTGCAGACGCTGCACAACCTCGCGACCGTGACGCTCGCGCCGTCGACGTTCGCGATCCGCCAGCTGCACGAGCACGGGGTGCAGCGCGTGCACATGTGGCGCAGGGGCGTGGACGCCGTGCGCTTCGATCCCGCCAAGCGAGACGAGGCCTGGCGCCAGGAGATCGGCGGCGACCGGAAGCTGATCGGCTACGTCGGCCGGCTCGCAGCGGAGAAGCAGGTCGAGGACCTGGCCCGCCTGGACGCCCTGCCGGACTCCCGGCTGGTGATCGTCGGCTCGGGCCCGGAGAGGGAGGCTCTGCGCCGGAGGCTGCCGAACGCGCACTTCGCCGGCTTCCAGGGCGGCGAGGACCTGGCCCGGACCATGGCCTCGTTCGACGTCTTCGTGCACCCCGGAGAGTTCGAGACCTTCTGCCAGACGATCCAGGAGGCCATGGCCTCGGGCGTCCCGGTGGTGGCCACGGGCCGCGGCGGCCCCCTGGACCTGGTGGATCAGTCCCGCAACGGCTGGCTGTACCGCCCGGGCGACCTGGGCCAGCTGGAGCACCACGTCCGCGACCTCGTGGGCGATGACGCCAAGCGGGCGGCCTTCGCCCGCGCCGCACGTGCGACCGTCGAGTCCCGCACCTGGGCGGCCATCGGAGACCAGCTGCTCGCCCACTACGAGCGCGCCCGCATCACCTCCCAGCGCCACCGCTCGGTGCGCCGGATCGTGCGCGCCGGCTGATCAGGGGACCGACGACGGCGGGGCCGGTGCGCTGCACGCGCACCGGCCCCGCCGTCGTGGCGGATCGGGTTCTTCAGCCCATCAGCTTGGCGACCAGCACCTCGGCGAACTCGCGGGTGATGTCGCCGTAGTTCAGCGAGAAGTCGTCGTCCACGCGGGTGGGGATCAGCCCCGAGCACAGCACGGCGGCACGGGCGTAGAGCCCGGGCAGCTCCGCGCCGATCGGCACCGACAGCAGCTGCAGGGACTCGTCCCACGCCGCCAGCGGGGCTCCGGCCTGGCGGGCTGCCAGATGCTTGCCCAGCCCGGAGTTCACGAGTCGGCTGTGGCCCGACTCGACGTCTGCCTCGGTGCGGAACCGGTAGCGCGTGCGGTGGTGGTGGTTGATGCGGAAGAGCCCGACCTGCTCGCGGTCGGTCGTGGCGTGCCAGGTGGCATCGGCCGGGTCGAAGCGCTCGGCCACGCCGTTGTACTGCATCTCCGCGCGCGGCAGTCCCTGCTCGACCTCCGACAGCGGAGGGAGGGTGTCGAGCATGACCGGACCGGCCTCGTAGACGACGTCGCACAGGCCCTCGGGCAGATGCTCCGCCACCGATTCGAGCTCGGCATCCATGATCAGCGACATGGAGTGGTCCTCGGGCGACAGCGTCACCACCGAGCCGCCCGCCTTCTCGGCCGCGGCCACGACCTGGGCCTCCTTCTGCGGCGTCCACCCGCCCGTGAGAAGCACCGAGCCGTCCACGAGCTGGGCCAGCGCCGGCGAGCAGACCTGCCAGCGGCGCACCGTCCAGTTGGCGTCGCGGATCGTCTCCAGGAATCCGAGCGCGTGGAGGTTGCCCACGAACCACTCCTCGAAGCGCTCGGTGTCCTCGAGCTGTCGGGCCACGATGGACAGCGACGAGCGCTTGCCGCCGCCCAGGAACGTGAGCGCGTCCCGGAAGGGGCCCCACGACGACGGGTGCTCCCCGACCTCCGGGCCGATGAACTGCAGGGCGTCCGCCGAGCCGACCTCCGAGACCGCCGAGGCCTTGGTCAGCCGTCCCGGGTAGCGCTTCTCCATGCCGCAGTCGCGGCAGCGCCCGAAGATCCAGGTCGCCTTGGACTTGGGGTCCATGGGCGGGATCACGATGCGGTGCCGCCCCGTCCGCAGGCAGGAGGGGCCGTCGTGCTCCGGAAGCACGTTCTCCCGGGGCACCAGCAGCTGGCCCTCCTCGGAGTGCCAGCCCGGCACGAGCGGCAGTTCGAGATCGGTCTCGACCGGATGGGCCTCCAGGTTGTCGAAGGCGCCCTGGACGTACTCCTCCGGCAGCTCCTCGGCGGTCGCCGCCGTGACGGGCCACAGCGCATCCGTGGGCTCGTGGAGCATCTCGCCCTCATATCCCAGCGAGCGCTGCGTGATGTAGAAGCTGGTGTCGCGGACCTGGTAGGCGATCCGCTGCTTCACGGTGCGTCCGGCCTTGAGGACCAGGATGTAGTCGTTGGGCCGCAGCCGGCCATCCGGGCCGACCATGGGAGTGGACTCCACGGAGATCTGGAACGGAGGGGTGCGGTTCTCGGCCAGCTTGTGCCGCTCCAGGCGGAAGGTCTCCGCGTGGCGCCACTCCACCTCCAGGGTCAGGGGATCATCCGAGTCGGAGACCACCGTGATCTGCGGCGGGCGCTGCGTGGACCAGCGGATGACGTCGCCGGGGATGCGCAGCCCGCCGGAGAGACGGATCGACGGGACCAGCCGCGGCACCATCCCGGAGAAGTTGTCATCGGCGGTCAGCTCGGGGTTGCCGGCGCGCAGGACCTGGACGCCGTCGAACAGGGCCCAGCCCTCCGGCAGGCCAGCGGTGCCCGCGGGACGGAAGGCGAAGTCCGGGGAGGCGGAGTCCTCGAGGATCGCGCGCATGCCGGCGATCAGGTCCTCGTCGTCGCGGACCAGGACGCGGCACGGCCAGGCGGCCGGGATGTGGTCCACGGAGATGTAGGTTTCCGAGAAGCCGTCCTTGGCGAACACGACGACAGGGCGCGGCGAGCGCCGGAAGCTGTGGGCGCCGGCGGACAGGCGCAGCTCGCCGAGCAGCAGCGACTGCGGGTCGATGCGCGCGGAGTATGCGGAGATCCCCAGGTAGGCATCGCCGATGTAGGACAGGAAGACGGAGCGCGGCCCTGCGGTGGTCTCCAGCTCGACATCGCGATCGGCCATGTAGCGCTTGGGCACCACGAAGCCGAACTCGAACTGCGGATTGCCGACGTAGTCGACCGAGTCGACCAGGGTCAGCGATGCCGAATGCTCACCGGGCCGGGAGGTCGCCGAGCGGCGCACCGGCACCGGGCCTCCGGCGGACTCGCGCGAGCGCTCCCAGCGGATGAGCTCGGAGCGGGCGATCTCCAGACCCGGGTCGCGGGTGGAGGAGGTGGACCACAGCTTCTTCATCTCCGGCGAGACCTCGGTGTCGGCCACGTCGAGCCAGAAGTCCAGGTAGATGCCGAGCTCCCCCGCCGAGAGCCCCTGGGCCATGGTCAGCCCCATGTCCTCGAACATCTGGTGCAGCTGGCGCCGCTCGGACTCCCCGAGCAGCGACTGGGACAGCGCCAGGCCCACGGGCCGCTGGTTCAGGGCATCGCCCACGGGCAGGCCGACCTCGCCGTCGCGCAGCTCGAGCCAGTAGCGCACGGCGTCCCAGTAGCCTTCGGCGTCCTTCTTGAACGAGGCCTCCAGAGCCTTGGCGTTGTCCTGGCCGGCTCCGAGCAGGATCGACAGGGGCAGGTAGAAGGCCGTGGCCGCCTTGGCGCCGGTGCGCGAGGCGAGACGGGAGGTGTGGCGCCCGGCCACGGCGAAAAGGCACAGCAGCGCGACGACGGGCGGCGGGGCCAGCTCCTCCAGGGAGTCCAGGGCGCGGCGCGAGTCGCGGTACCACAGCGTGTTCATCCGCGTGAACGCCTCGAGGACCGGGGTGCGCGATCCGTCGAGGACCAGCAGCGGCGTCACCGAGTCGGCGATCGCGCGCAGGACCGAGGGCCCGTCCATCTCGTGCTCGGCGCCGATCCTGGCGAGCACGGCGTCGTCGAGATCCAGCGGGACCAGCTCGCCCGCCTTGTCGGTTCCGAACAGCGCCGCGCACACGGCGTCGTTCCAGCGCAGGTACTCGATCTCCGCGGCGCTGCGGGCGATCCGATGGTCTCCGAGGCTGAGTCCTCGCGTATGAGCCAACTTCTCCTCCGTCCGCGGCTCCCCGAGCCGCCGTCCTGATGCCGGATGCCGGTCGGCCGCGATCCGCAAGCCGCCCCTCTGGTGTCATGTCCTGTGCCCGAACGGGTGCGTTCGGACAGCACCTCCCATTGTAGGTGCCGGGCGCCGCGTAGAATCGGTCGGATGACCGCCTCACCCGACTCCGGAGCCTCTGGATGGAAGCGCGCGCTCGAGCGGATGCTCGACGACGAGGAGGACGGCGCGCTCGAGGCCTCCTTCGACGACGGCCCATCGGCCCAGGTCGGGCTGGAGTTCGACCTGCAGCTGCCGCTGCTGCGCAGGGTCCGTCAGGCGGCGCCCGCCGCCGGGGCTCCCTACACCCTGGGAATGCGCCCGGTTCGACGCGGGGCGCGCGGGACCTGGATCCGCGGCGGGCTGGACTGGGAGCGCGTGGTGGACGCCGGTCGCACGGGGGTCGTCAGCCCCGAGCAGGCGGACTGGTTCGACGAGCTGCGCGTGCTCGCGAACGTGCGATCGCGCCAGGTCGCCCATGACCGGC
The DNA here is from genome assembly GCF_005502825.1 of Kocuria sp. 2SI. Lineage (NCBI taxonomy): Bacteria > Bacillati > Actinomycetota > Actinomycetes > Micrococcales > Micrococcaceae > Kocuria > Kocuria sp. 2SI. The sequence goes on from NZ_SCNB01000005.1 coordinate 83,968, forward strand.
ACTGGATCAGGGTGGAGCACTACGAGTCGCCCATGCTGTGGTCGCTGCTCGAGCGCGCCGAGCAGCTGGACGTCTCCCTGGTCGGCGCCGGCCACGGCCGGCCCGTCGTGCTGGATCCGGCCGGGCGCTTCCAGGTCGATCTGAGCCGCGACGAGGACCACGGCCTGGTCCTGCACCCGGAGGTCGTGGTCGAAGAGGAGGGCCTGCGCCGGGTGATCCCGCTGACCTCGGCCGGGGTCGTGGGCGATCCGGGGCACGGCCTGTTCTTCCCCGTGGCCGAGGACGACGCCCCTCCGGCCTTCTCCGGCTCCGCGCCGGAGCACCTGGACCCGGAGTCCGATCTCAACGCCATGTCGCTGCGCCTGGTGCCCCTGAGCACGCGCCTGACCCGGGATCAGCGCCGCTTCCTGGAGACCGCGCAGGAGATGACGGTCCCGGACGACGAGGTCCAGGAGTTCGTCGAGCGGTGGTTCCCCCGCCTGCAGCAGCGCATCGCCATGACCAGCGACGACGGCTCCATCGAGCTGCCGGATGTCGCCGCCCCGGAGATGGTCCTCACGGTGACCCACGATGACCTCACGGTGCGCCTGGAGTGGGAGTGGGAGTACCAGCTGGGAGCTGAGCGCCTGCGGCTGCCCTTCCGCCCCGCGGATCCCCTGGGCACCGAGCCGGTGCGCCGCGACTCCACCTGGGAGTCGTCCATGACCACCGCCGTCCACCGGCGCATCCCCGACCTCGAGTTCCGCCGCAGCGCCTACGTGGGCTACGACGCCGTGGTGCTGCTGCGCGACTGGCTGCCCGAGCTCGAGCGTATCCACGACCTGCGCATCGAGATCCGCGGCACGGAGCCGGCCTACCGCCCGTCGCAGGATCCGCCGGAGATCACGGTGAGCACTGCCTCGAGCCAGCGCCGCGACTGGTTCGATCTGGGCGTGTCGATCCGCGTGGGCGACTTCCACGTGGCCTTCGCCGACATCTTCAAGGCCCTGGCCCAGGGCCAGGACGTGATGATGCTTCCCGACGGCACCTGGTTCGGCCTCGACGCCCCGCGCTTCGAGAAGCTGAGGGAGCTGCTCAAGGAGGCCCGCTCGCTGCAGGAGACGCCCTCGGACGCTCCCATGATCTCTCGGCATCAGCTGGGGCTGTGGGAGGAGTTCGAGGAGCTGGCCGATCGCTCCGAGCCGGTCAGCCGGTGGCGCGAGGCCGTGACCCGCCTGAACGCGGGGCTCGAGGAGGAGGATCCGCCGGAGGTGCCGCAGGCTCTGCACGCGCAGCTGCGCCCGTATCAGGTCGACGGCTTCCGCTGGCTGGCAGCGCTGCACGATCTCGGCCTGGGCGGCGTGCTCGCCGATGACATGGGCCTGGGAAAGACGGTGCAGACCATCGCCATGTTCCAGCGCGCCCACGACCGCGCTGCCGAAGGCCTCGCCGAGGCCCCCGCAGGCGGGCCCTTCCTGGTGGTCGCCCCCACCTCCGTGGCGCCGAACTGGGTCTCGGAGATCCGCCGCTTCGCCCCGGAGCTGTCCGTGCGCTCCATGCCCGGGACGGCCGCGGCCACCGGCGAGGAGCCGCAGCAGCTGGCCGGCGCGCACGACGTCGTGGTGATCTCCTACGCGCTGCTGCGCCTGGACGAGCAGCTGTGGAGCGCGATCGACTTCTCTGCCGTGGTGCTGGATGAGGCCCAGTTCGTGAAGAATCCGCGCACCCGCGCCCACCGCGCCGCGCGGGCCCTGCGCACCGACACGACGATCGCCGTGACCGGCACCCCGCTGGAGAACGGGCTGACCGACCTGTGGGCGCTGCTCGCACTGACCGCCCCGGGGCTGTTCCCGTCCCGACGGCGCTTCGCGGAGGCCTATCAGCGCCCGATCGAGGCCTCGGGCGATCGCACCGCGCTGTCGCGGATGCGCCGGCGCCTGGCCCCGTTCATGCTGCGCCGCACCAAGGAGTCCGTGGATCTTCAGCTGCCGCCCAAGATCGAGCAGACCCTCGAGATCGAGCTGTCCGAGGAGCACCGCCGGCTCTACGACCTGCACCTGCAGCGCGAGCGATCCAAAGTCCTGGGGCTGCTGCAGGATCTCAACGGCAACCGGTTCACGATCTTCCAGTCGCTGACCAAGCTGCGCCTCATGGCCCTGGACCCGTCGCTGGTGGATCCCGAGATGGAGGTCCCCTCCTCCAAGCTCGAGGTGCTCTTCGAGCACCTGCCGGAGATCATCGCAGAGGGGCACCGTCCGCTCGTGTTCTCGCAGTTCACCGGATTCCTCAAGCTCGCGGCCGCGCGCCTGGACCGGCTCGGCATCCCCTATTCCTACCTGGACGGCTCGACCCGCGACCGCGCCACGGCGATCGAGGACTTCCGCTCGGGACGCACCCGCGTCTTCCTGGTCTCCCTCAAGGCCGGAGGCACGGGCCTGAATCTGGTCGAGGCCGACTACTGCTTCCTGCTGGACCCCTGGTGGAACCCCATGGCGGAGAACCAGGCGATCGACCGAGCCCACAGGATCGGGCAGACCCGGAAGGTGCTCGTCTACCGACTGATCGCCCAGGGCACGATCGAGCAGAAGGTCATGGAGCTCAAGAGCCGCAAGGCCGCGCTGTTCGACTCCGTGATGGACGACGACGGGACATTCGCCTCCCAGCTCAGCGCCGACGACGTCCTCGAGCTGCTGCGGGACTGATGCCGTTCCCACCCACCGGCCCCGCGCCCGCGCCCGCGGCGTCATAATGCCGTCCGGGGCCTGTGGTCCCGTGAGACTGCGCCCGGATTCGTCTAGCGTGGAGGCCGCGCGAGATCGTCAGGGCGCCCGCGGGCCGACCGGATGCGACAAGCGTCCGAACAGGCGTCTCCGCCCGCCCATGAGCCGCTCTCGGTCGCGCTCGGAGCCATCCGCCGCCCCGTGGAACGCACGCTCAGCTGCCGACACCACCCGCGCACCGCCGCGCAACCGCCTTCTGCCTGCCGAGGAAGTGATCGCCGTGTCCCACATCCCAGCGGACCGGCCCGAGTCCGAGGGCGTCCCGGCCCTGGTCGCCGACTCGCTCGTCGCCTCCGGGCTCGCACCCGCCGACATCCGCCGCCGTCTGCACACCCTGTTCCCGGACAGGGCACCGAGCTCCTGGGCCGGGTGGCTGCGCCGGGATGTGCTCGGCGAGCCGGTCGCCCGCGGCCGGGCCCACTACGACGACCGTCAGCTGCGCCTGGGCGTCGAGGTCGTGGCCGCCGTGGCCGAGGGCCTGGAGCCCGATCCCCAGGCGACAGCCCTGCTGAGCCCCGAGGACATCGACATCCTCGAGGACCTGACCGGCTGGTATGACCCCTCCGGGGCCATCCTGGCCAAAAGCCTCATGCTGGTCGGCGCGCTGCGCCAGCATGTGCACTCGGGCCAGCGCCCGGTCCTGCGCCAGTCGCGGTACCAGGAGCTGCTCATGGAGACCCGGCTCGTCGCCGATGTCCCGCAGTCCCATCAGCTGCGCTGGCCGCCGGCCGCCTCCGTCGTCGCCCGCCGTCTGGGCGGCGGCGACTGGGCGATCGCGCTGCACGGGATGGGCCTGGACGGAGGCCAGCCCGGCGAGCCGAGGCAGAGGGACATGCCGGTGGCCCGGGAGATCCAGGAGCTCGACGACCCCGGGATCGGACTGATCGCAGCGCCGGCATCCACGGGCGAGTGGCCCCATGAGGTCTGGGACGAGCTGCGGGACCGCCTGCTGGACGAGCTCGAGGAGCTCGCCTGGAAGGACATCCTGGTCCTGCGCTACTCCGAGCCTCCGGAGGAGGACGCTCCCCCGTCCCCGTCTGCCTGGGCCCGCACCGGGCCCGACGGGACCGTCGTCAGTCTCTCCGGGGTCAACAGCCCGAGCGCCCTGTGGCCGAGGGCCGAGGACTACTTCGTCGAGCCCCGCTGGCGCCAGCCCGCCCATGGCGGGGTCGCCTGGAGCTGCGGCCCCATGCCGGCTGAGGAGGCCGCCGAGCTGATGGTCGAGGGCATGCGCATCGGGCGGCTGTGCGGCAATCCCTACCGCTTCTGCTGGGGCGTGGGAGATGCGCAGACCGGCTCAGCGGAGGAGGACCCCCAGGCCTCGGGTCCAGTGGCCCCGGTGGTCTCGTTCCATCGCCCCACATCCTGAAGTCCTCCCAGGCCGTCGCGCCGTGAGCGATTCCACACCCTGAGGCGGACCGGCGATCCGCGGGGCAGGTAGACTGGCTCGATCGAAGGGGAGTAGTTCCAGGGCGGCCTCGGCCCCCGGAGGCTCGTCGACATACCGGATTCACGGAGGAGTCCCGGCGAGCCGTCCGCATGCGGATGAGCGAGACCTTCAGCCCATCGGCCAGGCTGGTCCCAGACCGCCCGAGCCTCGACAGGACAGGACTCCTCCATGAACGGCTCACACGCGCCCTCTTCCGACTCCCCCGCCTCGCTGAACCCGGGCGATCCCGGGGCAGCCACCCGCTCCCAGGTCCGCCGCTGGCGGCGCTACCTGGCCGAGGAGCAGGCCGAGGCGGAGATCTACCGCAGGCTGGGCGAGCGTTCCGAGGGACGCCACCGCCGGATCCTGCTCGAGGTGGCCGAGGCCGAGGGCAGGCACAGCCGGCACTGGCAGAGCCAGCTCGCCCCGTACGGGCTGGGCCCCACGCGCCCGTCGCTCGGCTCCCGCACCCTGATGCTGCTGGCCGAGCACTTCGGCACCGTTTTCGTGCTCGCGCTGCTGCAGCGCGCCGAGTCGCGCTCGCCGTACGCCGACGATGTCGATGTCCCCGCCTCCATGGCCGCCGACGAGGCCCTGCACGAGGAGATCGTGCGTGCCCTGGCCAACGACGGCCGTCAGCGGCTGTCCGGCAACTTCCGCGCCGCGGTCTTCGGCGCCAACGACGGCCTCGTGTCCAACCTGGCGCTCGTGATGGGCGTCGGCGCCACGGGCATGGCGGGATCCCAGGTGCTCTTCACGGGCATCGCGGGCCTGCTGGCCGGTGCCCTGTCCATGGGCGCAGGCGAATTCGTCTCCGTGCGCTCGCAGCGCGAGATGCTCGATGCCTCGCTGCCCACCCAGGTCACCCTCGACGTGGCGCCCCAGCTCGATCTGCAGGCCAATGAGCTCGAGCTGGTCTACCGAGCCCGCGGGATGTCGGCCGAGGCCGCCGCCCATCGCGCGGCCGAGCGCCTGGGCTATCTCGACTGCGACTGCGACCCGTCGCTGTCCTACCAGGACGAGGACGACCAGGCGGACAGCGGCGAGGACAACGTGGCCCTGGGGACCGATCTGGGCGCCTCCGCCTCGAGCTTCTGCTTCTTCGCCTCCGGGGCGATCATCCCGATCATCCCGTTCATCCTGGGGATGGCCGGCATGCCCGCACTGGTGCTGGCCATGGTCCTGGTGGGCATCGCCCTGCTGGTCACCGGCGGCGCCGTGGGCCTGCTGTCCGGGGCGTCCCCGCTGAAGAGGGGCCTGCGCCAGCTCTCGATCGGCTACGGAGCGGCGATCGCGACCTACCTGCTGGGCCTGCTGTTCAACACGACGGTCGGCTGAGCGGCCCGGGTGCACGTCCGCCCATGTCCGGAGCCTGTTCCGACGCTGTGAACTGCATCACTCAAGGCACGTATTTCCCGCAGGGACGCACCGCAGTCCCCAAGGCTGGGATATGATCCGGCTCGTGGCCTTTGCGCCACACAGCAATGAAGGACCACTGTCGCAGACGTCGGCACGGCCGCACTGGGGGGTGCTTCGTCGCCGGCAGCAGCAGTGGCAGCAGTCGCTCAGCCCACGACTCCCTTCATTGAGACATGACTGTCTGCCGATGGCCGCGAGCATTCTCCTTCTGGAGGCGCATCTCTCCCCGCGCCGGGTGCCTTGCATCCGTCACCTCACGGCCATCGGCCTGTCATGCCACGCACTGCGCCCGGACCCTGAAGGGTCCGGGCGCTCATCCGGGTCGGCTCAGGACTGCGGCTCGAACTGCTTCTCCCACACGATCTCCCCGTTGCCGTCGCGCAGCGAGACCGTCATGAGGTCCTGCTCGTCCAGGTCCACGTGGCCGAAGAACTGGAACGCCGCGTCCCGGGGCGAGCCCATGGCCGGGCCTGCCTTGGAGAAGACCTCCTGCGGGCCGAAGGTCCGGTCCAGCTTGTTCGGCCCGAAGGAGCCCGCGTTGATGGGGCCGGCCACGAACTCCCAGAACTCGTGGAAGTCCTGGAAGGCCGCGTTCTCCGGCGTGTAGTGGTGCGCGGCGCAGTAGTGGACGTCGCCGGTGATGACGAAGACGTTCTTCACGCCGTTGTCCTTGATCGACTTCAGCACTCGGGCCAGCTGCAGCTCACGTCCCAGCGGCTTGCCCGGATCGGTGTTGGAGATCGACTCCTGGGCCTTGCCATCCGGGACCACCAGCCCCAGCGGGAGATCGGCCGAGAGGCACTTCCAGGTGGCAGTGGAGTCCCGCAGGCCGTCGATCAGCCACTGGGTCTGCTCCTCGCCCAGGATGTCCGTCTCGTGAGCCTCCTTGCCGGCGGTGTTCTCGCCCTTGAACGTGCGCATGTCCAGGCAGAAGACGTCCAGCTGGGAGCCGCGCTCGATCTTGCGGTAGATCCGCGCATCCTCGAAGCCGGATGTCCCGGGCTTGAGCGCGCGGGCGTCGCCGATGGGCTGGTACTCCTGCCACGCGCGACGGCCCCGCTGGGCCAGGGTGTCGACATCGAGGACCGTGTAGCGCTCGTCCTCCAGGGTCTCGCCGGGGTACCAGTTGTTGGTGGTCTCGTGGTCGTCCCACTGCGAGAGCAGGGCGGTGTGCGCGTAGAAGTCCCGGATGTTGTGATCCATCATGTTGTAGCGATGGCGGGCCCGGAACTCCTCCTGGGTCTCGGCCACCTTCGCCACGCCCTCGGTCACCACGTTGCGCCAGACCTGGCCGTCGGGCTCCTGGTGCTCGGCCTCGATGGGGCCGTCCGCGTAGATCGTGTCGCCGGCGTGGATGAAGAAGTCCGGGTTCGTGGCCGCCATGGCCCGGTAGGTGCGCATGCCGCCCAGATCCGGGTTGATGCCGAAGCCCTGCCCCGCGGTGTCGGCGGTCCACACGAAGGACTGACGGGTGCCCGAGGGCCGGCGGACGCGCTGGCCGCGGCCCGGGCGCAGCCCCTCGGGAGCTGTGCGGAAGGTCCCGAACTCCGCGGGCGAGCGGACACCGGACTCGTCCTCGAACTGCACGGCGTAGAGGAACTGCGAGCCGGAGGGCAGCCCGGTCACGCCGATCTTGGCGGTGTGGTCGGTCTCGGCGGTGACCCATCCGGACTCGACGGTCTTCTCGAAGCGCCCGCGCCCGCGGGCCGGGTTGAAGGCATCGTCCACCGCGGTGACCTTGACGATCATGCGGCCGTCGCCGGAGGAGCGCGACCACACGACGACGGAGTCCTTCGAGGCATCCCCCGTCATGATGCCCGAGGGCAGGTGGAGGCGGCGGCGGACGATACCCGCAGCCGAGGGGCGCTGGCTGGGCGAGGCGACCGCCGGAGAGGCCGTGGCGGGGGCGGCGGAGACGGCGAGGACGGAGGTGCAGGCAGTGGCGGTGAGCAGACCGCGGCGGGAGACGGAAGTCATGGCCCCATCATCCGAACCCCGCCCGTCTGCGCGCCCACGCCGAGGTGACACCGCGTCGTCACGCAGGTGAAGACGCGATGCCCCAGGTCACGAGCCCATGCACTGCGATGCAATGGGCCGCGGCCAGCTCGAAGCCGTGCAGGGCATCGGCGAGCGTCACCTCGTGCGTCATCAGCGGGGAGACGTCCACGCCCTCGGCCATCAGCCGCAGCGCATCGGAGATCTCGTCGACGAAGCGGTAGGAGCCTCGGTAGGTGGTCTCCCGGGTCACGATCCCGCCCAGGGCCACGGGGACCTCGCCCCGGGGAGGTTGCCCACCTTCACGATGGTGCCCCCCGGCGCATTGCCGCGATCACACCGGCCTGGCTCGTGAGGAACTGCGCGAACATCAGCAGGACCGGCTACGACATCCAGCCGCGCCGACCGAGTCGGGGAGGGACGTCGTCGTAGCCCGAGACGGCCGCGGAGGTGATCATGCCGGGGCCCAGGAAGCGGAAGCGCCCGCCCATGCGCTCCGGGGGCTCCGCGGTCTCGCGGCCGGTCACCAGGTACGGATCGACCTTGTCGGCGTCGATCGTGGCTGTGGCCGGGAGGGTGTCGGCGTGGGGCATCTGGGTGCCTCTCGATAGGGCAGGGCGGCACGGGCATGCGGGTCCCTGCAGGCGGACGGAGAGGTGCCCCAACCTAGGCCGTGACGCGCACCACCCCGTGCCTTGTTGCCGGGCGATGCCCCGGATGCGCGAGAGCACCGGGGCCCCTCCTGAAGGAGGGGGCCCCGGTGCTCGATGATTCCGCTGAGGGCAGGCGCTCTCAGCGCGGATCGATCACTTGCCGGCCATGAGCTCGCGCATCAGGTCGGCGGTCTCGGTGGGGGTCTTGCCGACCTTCACACCGGCGGCCTCGAGGGCCTCCTTCTTGGCCTGGGCCGTCCCGGAGGAGCCGGAAACGATGGCGCCGGCGTGGCCCATGGTCTTGCCCTCCGGGGCGGTGAAGCCCGCGACGTAGCCGACGACCGGCTTGGTCACGTTGGCCTTGATGTACTCGGCCGCGCGCTCTTCGGCGTCGCCGCCGATCTCACCGATCATCACGATGCCCTCGGTCTCCGGATCGGCCTCGAAGGCCTCCAGAGCGTCGATGTGGGTGGTGCCGATGACGGGGTCGCCGCCGATGCCGATCGCGGTGGTGAAGCCGAGATCGCGCAGCTCGAACATCATCTGGTAGGTCAGGGTTCCGGACTTTGAGACCAGGCCCAGCTTGCCCTTGCCGGTGATGTTCGCCGGGGTGATGCCCAGCAGCGACTCCTCCGGGGAGATGATGCCGGGGCAGTTCGGGCCGATGATGCGGGTCTTGGGACGGCCGTCCTCACCCGCGTTCGCCTTGGCGTGGGCCCAGAACTCCGCCGCGTCCTGCACGGGGATGCCCTCGGTGATCACGACGACCAGCGGGATCTCGGCGTCGATGGCCTCGATCACGGCGTCCTTGCAGAACTTCGGGGGCACGAAGACGATCGACGCGTTCGCGCCGGTCTCCTTCATGGCCTCGGCCACGCCGCCGAAGACGGGCAGCTCGACGTCGGCGCCCTGAGCGTCCTTGTGCGAGACGGTCGTGCCGGCCTTGCGGGCGTTCACGCCGCCCAGGACCTGGGTGCCTGCTGCGAGCATCCGGGCGGTGTGCTTGGATCCCTCGCCGCCGGTGATGCCCTGAACGATGACCTTCGAGTCCTTGTTCAGAAAGATGGACATTCTGATTCCTCTGCTTTCGGTTTCCGGCGGTTTCAGTTGGCGGCTGCGGCGAGCTCTGCGGCCTTGTCGGCGCCGCCGTCCATGGTGTCCACGGAGGTGACCAGCGGGTGGTTCGCCTCCTCCAGGATGCGGCGGCCCTCCTCGACGTTGTTGCCGTCGAGGCGGACGACCAGCGGCTTGGTCGCGGTGTCGCCCAGGATCTCCAGGGCCTTCACGATGCCGTTGGCCACGGCGTCGCATGCGGTGATGCCGCCGAAGACGTTGACGAACACGGACTTGACCTGCGGGTCGTTCAGGATGACGTCCAGGCCGTTGGCCATGACCTCGGCCGAGGCGCCGCCGCCGATGTCCAGGAAGTTCGCGGGCTTGACGTCGCCGTGCTTCTCGCCGGCGTAGGCCACGACGTCGAGCGTGGACATGACCAGCCCGGCGCCGTTGCCGATGATGCCGATCTCGCCATCGAGCTTGACGTAGTTGAGGCCCTTCTCCTTGGCCCTGGCCTCGAGCGGGTCCTCGGTGTTCTTGTCGACCAGGGAGGCGTGGTCCTCGTGGCGGAAGTCGGCGTTGTCGTCGAGCGAGACCTTGCCGTCCAGGGCCACGATGTCGCCCTCGCCGGTCTTGACCAGCGGGTTGACCTCGACCAGCGTCGCATCCTCGTTCTTGTAGACCTCGCCGAGCTTCACGAGCACGGGCACGATCTTGGCGCCGGTCTCCTCGTCGAACTTGGCCTGGGCGACGATCTCGCGGGCCTTCTCCTCGGTCAACCCGGCTGCGGGGTCGACCTCCACGCGGGCCAGGGCCTCGGGGCGCTCGACCGCCAGCTGCTCGATCTCCATGCCGCCCTCGACGGAGCACATGGCCAGGTAGGAGCGGTTGGCGCGGTCCAGCAGCACCGAGAAGTAGTACTCCTCGGCGATGTCTGCGCCCTGGGCGATCATCACGCGGTGGACGGTGTGGCCCTTGATGTCCATGCCCAGGATCTGCTGCGCGTACTCGTAGGCCTCATCGGCGGTCTTGGCCACCTTGACGCCGCCGGCCTTGCCGCGGCCGCCGACCTTGACCTGCGCCTTGACGACGGTCACGCCGCCGATCTTCTCAGCAGCTGCCTTTGCTTCTTCCGGAGTGGTCGCGACGATGCCCTGGAGCACGGGCACGCCGTGCTTCTCGAAGATGTCGCGTGCCTGGTATTCGAACAGGTCCACGGTTGAGAGCCCTTCTTCGTCGAAGTTCTTGGTCCGGCCGCGCGGATGCGCGCCCGATCGTTGCCGTCGAGGCGCGCGGGCCCTGCTCCGCCGGGTGCATCTCCGGCGCAGGGCACAGCGACGTGCCTCTCCTGAACCCACCTTAGCGGACTCGCCCTCGGCCCCGCCCTGCGCCCATCGGGGCCTCCGAGTTGATTGACTGTCCCGCATGCAGGCAACCCGACGGCGCGGCGAGAGGCAGCGGCCCCGCTCCATGCCGCCCGCCCGGGCGGCCATGCTCCGAGCCTCGACATGGGTCCTGCTGATCAGCCTTGCGCTGTGCGCGCTGCGCATCCCCCTGGCCGAGGTCCCCGATCTGCTCGACCCGCCCGGCAGGCTGCTTCCGCTGTGGCCCCAGTCGCTGCTGTGGCTCGGCATGGGCCTGATCGCCCTGCTCGGCGCCCGACGCGGATATCTGAGCCTGCAGCGGGCCTCCGGGGCTCGCCGGGTCTTCACGGCCGGACGACGCCAGCCGGACGTCGAGGCGGACCCCCGCTCCCCCACCCTGGCGCTGGTCCTGTTCGTGGTCGCGCTGCTGTCCGCCGTGATCCTCCCGCCGCTGCTCGTGGGCGGCTGGACCATGCAGCCGGTCGAGCTGTGGCTGGGCCTCTACGGCACCTACGGGACCTCCGTGGCGTTCGCGACGGCGGCCTGGGTGATCTTCCATACGGGCTACGCGGTCCTCTTCGCGCTGATCCTGGCGCTGGTCCAGTCGATGGGCGAATCGCTGATCCGCCGCGCCTGGACCCGACGCGTCCCTCTGGGCGGGATCGCGCTGGGCCTGCTGCTGGGCATTCCGGACCTGTTCGTCGGCGGGTGGGCCGACCTGCTCACGACACTGGTCAGCTGCACCCTGCTGGGAGTCGTGCACCTGCTGGTGGGTGGGCGCCTGCGCTGGAGCGCGGCGGCGTCGTGGTTCCTGATGATGTTCCTCTGAAGACGACCGCCAGCCGCTCAGCGGCTCACTCGAAGGTCATGCTCACTCGGAGACCCTGCTCAGCGGGGCCGAGCGCACGAGCAGCCGCTTCTCTTCCGAGCCGAACCTGACCTTGGCGATCACCCGGTCCCCGCGGCCCTCCAGCTGCACCACGGTGCCGCGCCCGAAGCTCTTGTGGTCGACCTGCTCGCCGATGCTCAGCGCCAGGACCTCCCGCTGCGGATCCACGCGCCCCGCTGCCGGTGTGCGGGCACCGCGCCGGAACGTGGCCGCCGCCCCGCCCTGCGAGCCGCCGGAGCCCATGAGCCCGGAGCCGTAGGCGGCCCCGCCCCAGCCCGGCCGCGCGCCGGAGCCCTCGCGCTCCCAGCTGATCAGCTCGGACGGGATCTCCTCCAGGAAGGGGCTCGGCGGGTTGTACTGGGTCTGCCCCCACTGCGAACGGTTCTCCGCGCGCGTCAGGTAGAGGCGGCGGCGGGCGCGGGTGATCCCCACGTAGGCCAGGCGCCGCTCCTCCTGCATCTCCTTCTCGTCAGTCATGGAGCGCTGATGCGGGAAGATCCCGTGCTCCATGCCGGTGAGGAACACCACCGGGAACTCGAGGCCCTTGGCCGTGTGCAGGGTCATCAGGGTCACCACGCCCTGCGACTGCTCGTCGGGATCGGGGATCTGATCGGCGTCGGCGACCAGGGCCACGTGCTCCAGGAACTCCGCCAGCCCGTGCTCCGGATGCTCGCGCTCGTGCTCGCGGACCACCGCCACGAGCTCGGCCAGGTTCTCCACGCGGGTCTCGTCCTGGGGGTCCTCCGAGGTGCGCAGGGCCTCCAGGTAGCCGGTCTGCTCCAGCACGGCCTCCACCACCGAGGCCGGGCTGTTGCCCTCCGCGACGGTCGAGAGGTCGTCCATGAGCTGCACGAAGGCCTTCACCGCGTTGAGGGAGCGCGAGGCCATGCCCGGGGCCTCCTCGGCCCGGCGGGCGGCGTCCATGAAGGACAGTCCGTCGCGCTCGGCCAGGGCGGCCAGAGCGCCCTGGGCTCGGTCGCCGATCCCGCGCTTGGGCTCGTTGATGATGCGCCGGACCGTGACCTCGTCATCCGGGTTCAGCAGCGCGCGCATGTAGGCCAGGGCGTCCTTGATCTCCTTGCGCTCGTAGAACCGGGTGCCGCCCACGACCTTGTAGGGCAGGCCCACGCGCATGAGGATCTCCTCGAGCGAGCGGGACTGCGCGTTGGTGCGGTAGAAGATCGCCACGTCCGCCGGACGGATGCCCTCGGCATCCTGGAGGCGGTCGATCTCCTCAGCGATCCAGCGCGCCTCCTCGTGGGCGGACTCGGCCGTATAGCCCACGATCTCGGTGCCATCGCCCTCGGCGGTCCACAGCCTCTTGTCCTGGCGCCCGGCATTGCGGGAGATCACGGCGTTGGCCGCGGAGAGGATGGTCTGGGTCGAGCGGTAGTTCTGCTCCAGCAGCACGGTCCGGGCGGAGGGATAGTCCTTCTCGAACTCGGTGATGTTGCGGATGTCCGCCCCGCGGAAGGCGTAGATGGACTGGTCGGAGTCGCCCACGACCGTCAGCTCCGCAGGCGGCAGGCCCGTGAGATCACCCTGATGCCCCACGATCTCCCGGATCAGGGAGTACTGGGCGTGGTTGGTGTCCTGGTACTCGTCGACCAGGACGTGCCGGTAGCGGCGGCGGTAGTACTCCGCGATCTGGGGGAAGGCCCGCAGCATGTGCACCGTCTGCGAGATGAGGTCGTCGAAGTCCAGGGCGTTGGCCGCACGCAGCCGCTGCGTGTAGCCGCGGTAGGTCTGCGCGACCGCCTGCTCCCACGGATCCGACCCGGTGGCCCGGGAGAGATAGGTCTCATCGTCGATCAGCTCGTTCTTCAGCGAGGAGATCGCGTGCTGCAGCGCCTTGGGTGCGAAGCGCTTGGGATCCAGCTCGTGCTGCTTGGCCACTGCGGTGATCACTCGCAGCGAATCGGCGGAGTCGTAGATCGAGAACGTGGACTTCAGCCCGATCGCGGTGGCCTCCCGCCGCAGCACGCGCACGCAGAAGGAGTGGAACGTGGACAGAGACATGGTCCGCGCAGACGGCCCCACGAGCTCGACCACGCGCTCGCGCATCTCCGCGGCGGCCTTGTTGGTGAAGGTGATCGCCAGGATCTCCCCCGGATGCGCCCGCCCCGTGCCCAGCAGATAGGCGATGCGGTGGGTCAGCACGCGGGTCTTGCCCGAGCCCGCCCCGGCCACGATCAGCAGCGGCGAGCCGGCGTGCTCGACAGCCTGGCGCTGCGGCCCGTTGAGCCCCTCCAGGAGGGATTCCGGGCTGCGCCGCCCCGGAGCTGACTCCATGGCGCTGGCTGCGCCCGAGGCCGGCGGGGAGGAGAGCAGGGGGTTGTCCGTGAGGAAGTCCATGATGGGCTCGAGTCTAGAAGAGCCGCCGGACAGCACAGCGGGCGTCGTGATCCGGTGCCGCAGGGCCGATAGCCTGCAGGCATGGGACTCTCGCGGGCGCAGAAGATCAAGAAGCACGGCGACAGCGCTGCGCAGGCACCGACCGGCCGCACCACTGCCGCCCGATCGCGCCCGGCGGCCCGGAGCACCGGGGCCTCGACGACCACAGCCGCGGCTCAGCGTCGCGAGCAGCTGCGCCCGGAGCCGGAGAGCTCGCCGTCGAGCCCCATGATGCTGGTGGGCGTGCTCATGGCGGTCGCAGCGCTGTTCCTGCTCTACGTGAACCTGGTGATCCTGCCGGGCTTCGCCTCGGCCATGGCCGGCGGCCACGGCGTCCCCGAGCTGCGCCTGCTGGGATTCGACGCCGAGTGGTTCCGGAGCTTCACGGACGCCATGGACGACGGCGCCGCCGAGGCCTACCGCTCCATCCACCGCTCCACGGCGCTGATCGCCCCGCTGGGCATGACCGTGGGCTGGGCGGCCTTCGTGCTCCTGCAGTCCAGGGGCGCGGCGCTGTTCCGCTGGGCCGGCCTGGGCGTGGTGGCGCTGTTCGCGATCGTCTACCTGCTCGGCAGCTCGGTCCTGGACCGCGCCGTGGCCGATCCGCAGGACGAGACCCTGGTGGGCATGGCCTCGCTGCTGATGAACCTGCGCGGGGCGCTGCTGCTGGGCATGGTCGCACTGCTGGTGTGGGCCATGCTGCGCTCGGTGCGTCGGATCGCCGGCGAGATGGCGCAGCGCGGGCGCCAGGACCAGCAGGCCTGAGCCGGCGGCCCGGTACAGGACCGCGTGCAAGCGCGGAAGAAGGAAGAAGGAAGAAGGGGTGCCCCCGGCGCGATTCGAACGCGCGACACCGGCTTTAGGAGAGCCGTGCTCTATCCCCTGAGCTACGGGGGCGACGGCGACCATCATAGGGCCCGCAGCCTGCCGCTCCGAACAGCGGGCGGCAGCGCGAGTGCCGGGCGGGGTCGGTGCGGGCGATAGATTGACGCGCATGGCTGTCTACATCGATCCCGCGCGCTGGCCTGCCCATGGCACCGTCTTCTCGCACCTGGTCTCCGACAGCTCCCTGGACGAGCTGCACGAGATGGCTCGGCGGATCGGCGTGAGCCCCCGGGCCTTCGACGGCGATCACTACGACGTCGCAGTGGCCCACTACGACAAGGCCGTGGCCGAAGGCGCGATCGAGGTCGACGGCAAGGAGCTGGCCCGGCGCCTGGTGCAGTCCGGGCTGAGGATCCCGGCTGCGCGTCGCAGCGAGCGTGCCGAGTACGCGCTGCGCTCGCGCTGGGACAGCGGCATCGGGATCGGCCCCGAGCTGCGCGGCCTGCGCGCCGAGCTGCTCGAGCGCTGGGGCGAGCCCCACCGCCGCTACCACGACCGCACCCACCTGCTGGCCATGCTGAGGGCGCTGGATCTGCTCACCGACGATGCCCCGCCGCGGTCCGTCGTGCTGGCCGCCTGGTTCCACGACGCCGTCTACGACGGCCGCCCCGGCGCCGATGAGGAGGCCTCCGCCGAGCTGGCCGAGCGCCTGCTGCCGGAGGCCGGCTTCCAGGCCTCGGAGGTCGCCGAAGTCGCCCGCCTGGTCCGCCTCACCGCCTCCCACCGTCCCCGGCCCGACGACGACGCGGGGCAGCTGCTGTGCGATGCCGATCTGGCGGTGCTGGGCGGCGCCCCGGCCGTGTACGCCGACTACGTCCGCAGGGTGTCCGAGGAGTACGCCTCGGTGCCGCGGCCGGACTTCGTGCGGGGGCGGCTGCAGATCCTGGAGCAGCTCTCCGCGGCCGAGCTCTACCGCACGCCCAAGGGGCAGCAGCTGTGGGCCAAGCAGGCGGCGGAGAACCTCGCCGTCGAGATCGACGACCTGCGCCTGGAGTCCCTGCGGGAGATCCAGGTGCCGGAGGGCCTGGACGTGCTCACGATCGTGGGCGTGTGCTTCCTGCGCGAGGGTCGTCTGCTGACCGTCCGCAAGCGCGGCACGCAGAAGTTCATGCTGGTCGGCGGCAAGCTCGAGCCCGGTGAGACGGCCGAGCAGGCCGCTGAGCGCGAGGTCGCCGAGGAGGTCGGGGCCGTGATCAGCGCGGAGGACCTGCAGCTGCTGGGCCGCTTCCACTCGCCGGCGGCCAACGAGGCGGACACCTGGGTCTCCTCGACCGTCTTCACGGTCGATCTGGACGAGCAGGCGCAGCAGCCCCGTCCGCAGGCGGAGATCGAGGAGCTGCGTCCGCTGGACCTGCGACCGGAGGCGGTCGCCGAGGCCGAGCCGTCTCTGGCCCCGCTGGTGCGCCGCCAGGTCATCCCGCTGCTGCGCCGCCGGGATCCGCGGTTCTTCAGCGCCGGTCCGCGGTGAACAACCGCTCGGCGACACTGCGCGACGGGACGGCGCTCAGCTCCTGGGAGGCTGCTGCCCCTGGGCCTGCCCTGCCTGCTCGGCCTGCAGACGGGTCCGGCGCCGGCGCCACAGGATGCTGGCCGTCACGAGCCCGATGATGATGCCCACGCCGCCGATGACCGAGACCCACATGGCCGCGTGCCCGATCGCCAGCGACACCAGCAGCCCCGCGATGACTCCGGGGACCGCTCCGGCCACCATGCCCACGGCCAGGTAGGTGTACTCCTGGTCGCTGCCGGTGCGCGCGGCCGCGCTGTAGTCCGCCGGGGGTCGCTGCTGTCCTCGAGGGTCCTGTGCCATGGCTCCAGCCTATCCGCGCCGAGGCGGTGGGCCGTCGCGGCCGGTGGCCTCAGCGCACGGTGTAGAAGCCGTCCAGGGCCATGTCGTGCACCGAGTGCTCGATCGTGCCCTGCTGGGGGTTCAGCGCGGAGATCATCCGATCACCGCCCAGGTAGATCCCCACGTGCGATCCTCCGTTCTGCGAGACGAGGTCGCCCGGGCGGGGGTCCGCCGTGGGCTCGGCGGCGGCGAACTGCTCCCACGTGACCCGCGGCAGCTCGAGGCCGTGCTGCGCGTAGACCCACTGCACGAACGCGGAGCAGTCCCAGGCCTTGAAATCGGTGCCGCCCCAGACGTACTGCCCGCCGAGCCCGAGCCGAGCAGTGGCCAGGATCTCCTCGTCCGAGACCCCGCCGCCTGTGTCCGCGGCGCTGGTCGTGGCCTGCTCGGTCGTCGGCGCATGAGCAGGAGCGGCAGGGGCCGCAAGGGCTGCCTGAGGTCCTGCCGAGAGCGTCTCGGCGCCCGGACTGCGCTCGAACGGGGCCGTGGCCGCTGAGGCCAGGTCGTCGAGCCCGGGATCCGCCGCCGGCTGGGCGGGGTCCGACTCCCACAGAGTGTCCTGGAGGCTCTGGACGCCCAGCTGATCACCGACGGCGGTGTCGGCTGCCGTGGGCTGGGCCGCATGGCGGGCCGTGGGGTCCAGCGAGGTGGAGCGGCTGCCGTCGGCGTAGGCGAAGCTCACCACGCCGTCGGCGTCCGTGGACCAGGAGAAGGTCCAGTCGTTGGCCTCGGCGGCCGCGCGATCCAGCCCGGCGTCGTCGGGGACGGTCCCGGTGACCGTGACCCAGGCGGGGAACTCGATCGCAGCGGCCTGCGCCGGGGCTGCTCCCAGAAGCGCCGCCCCCACGAGCCCGAGCCCCGCAGCACCCGCCAGCGGCGCGGGAGCCCGAACCGTGCGGCGGCCACCGCTGAGGACCCGGCTCGCGGCTCCGCCTGAAGGGCACATGGCCCGGGCCGAGAGCATGGGCTCGATCTGACCTGCCAGGGGTCGCAGAGCGGGAGCGGATCGCAGGCCTGCGATGTCACGGGCGTCGAAGGCCCATGTCTCCCGGACGGGATCGGCGGATCGGAGGGGGATGGCGTTCATGGCGGAACCTCTCACGGGAAGCGTGCGGCGGCCGCCGCGGCGGCGGGCATCGACGACGGCGATGCCCGCGCACGCTATGCCACGTGCCGCCGCGCGCCTGCTGCCCTTCGCCGCATTGAGACCCCCGAGAGCGCTGAGCAGCGGGGACCGCTCCTCTGCCGCGACATGATCCGCTGGGGGCTGCGCCTGTGGAGCCGCGGGTGCGCAACCGACCCGCGCAGACGACGGCACCGCCGGCGATCGTGTCGCCGGCGGTGCCGTCAGAAGCGCTTCAGCAGCGGGCGGCTCAGCCCTGCCCCACCACGATGGAGTGGGCGGAGGCCTCCGGGATGCGGATGTCCTCCGCCTCCACGCCCTCGGCAGGCTCCAGAGCCCGCACGACGACCTCACCGCTGTCCTCCTTGCGCGCCGCGAACGGTCCACCGGCCAGCAGCCCGCAGCGACCCAGGAGGCTCAGCACCTCCGGATGCGTCTGCACGACCTCCGGGATGCCCCTGAGCACGAAGCGCCCGCCGAGCTCGCTCGGGGCGGCCTCCGAGAGGATCTGGTCGGTGCCGGGAAGGGACTGCAGCGGTTGCAGCAGAGCCTGGTGAGCGGCCTCCTCCGAGGCCGCGCCCAGGCCCGCCAGGCCCGGGATCGGCATGCCGTAGGGCGAGATCTGCGGGTTGTGCAGCAGATCCACGAGTCGCTCCTCCACAGCCTCGCTCATGACGTGCTCCCAGCGGCAGGCCTCGTCGTGGACGACCGAGAGGTCCAGGCCGATGACGTCGGCGAGCAGGCGCTCGGCCAGGCGGTGCTTGCGCATGACCTTGACCGCGGTCTCCCGCCCCGCCTCCGTGAGGGCCAGCCGGCGATCCGGCTGCACGGTCAGCAGGCCGTCGCGCTCCATGCGGGAGACGGTCTGGGAGACGGTGGGCCCGGAGTGATCGAGGCGCTCCACGATACGGGCGCGCATGGGAGGGATCCCCTCCTCCTCGAGCTCGAGGACCGTGCGCAGGTACATCTCCGTGGTGTCGATCAGTTCGGTCATGTGACAGCTCCTGAGCAGGGGGCGAGCAGACATCTGGGGACGTGGCCGCGGCTGGGCGGCGCATGCCGGTTCATCGCAGGAGTCTACGCAGATCCCCCGACAGCGCATCGGCTCCGTGCGGCACAATGGCCGGACGGAGGGTCCTGCCGGTCCTCCGCCCGATCCCTCGTCCCAGGAGCACCGCCCGTGACCGACCGCCTCACGATCCCCGACAGCCTGCTGCCCGTCGATGGGCGCTTCGGCGCCGGACCCTCCAAGGTCCGCGAGGAGCAGATGGGAGCGGTCGCCCGAGCCCATCGTCAGCTCATGGGCACATCCCACCGGCAGGCCCCGGTGCGCGGCCTGGTGGGCGGCCTGCGCGAGGGCCTGGGCGAGTTCCTCCGTGTCCCTGACGGCTACGAGATCCTGCTGGGCATGGGCGGAGCCTCCGCCTTCTGGGATGCCGCGGCCCTGGGCCTGGTGCGCGAGCGCGCACAGCACGCGGCCTTCGGGGAGTTCGGCGCCAAGTTCGCCGAGGTCACCGACGGCGCCCCGTTCCTGCAGCCGTCGTCGATCCGCCGTGCGGAGCCCGGCACGCGCACCTCCGTGCAGCTCGAAGACGGGATCGACGTCTACGCCTGGCCGCAGAACGAGACCTCCACGGGCGTGGCCGCCCCCGTCGTGCGCCCCGAGGGCCTGGCCCCGGCACGCAGCGCGGCGGATCCGCTGGTCGTGGTCGATGCCACCTCGGCCGCCGGGGGCATGGCCGTGGATCTCTCCGAGACGGACGTCTACTACTTCTCGCCGCAGAAGAACTTCGCCTCGGACGGCGGGCTGTGGTTCGGCGCGTTCTCGCCGGCGGCGATCGAGCGGATCGAGTCCGTGGCCGCCTCCGAGCGCTGGATACCGGCCTTCCTGTCCCTGGGGGCGGCCCTGGAGAACTCGCGCAAGGACCAGACGTACAACACCCCGGCCCTTGCCACGCTCGTGATGCTCGACGAGCAGGTGCGCTGGCTCAACGACCAGGGCGGCATGGACTGGGCCGCCGAGCGCACGGCGCGCAGCTCCGGGCTGATCTACGACTGGGCCGAGGCGCACCCCCATGCCGCGCCCTTCGCCGCAGCCGTCGAGGACCGCTCCCCCGTAGTCGTGACCGTGGACTTCGACGACAGCATCGACGCCTCGGTGCTCAGCTCGGCGCTGCGCGCCCACGGCGTCGTGGATGTGGAGCCGTACCGGAAGCTGGGCCGCAACCAGCTGCGGATCGCCACCTTCACCGCGGTCGAGCCCTCGGACGTCCAGAAGCTGCTGGCCTGCCTGGACGCGCTGATCGAACAGCTCTGAGTCCCTGATCAGCCGCCCGGCTCGGCGCGCAGGCGCCGCCGGTGGAGCAGGCCCACGCAGGCCCCGGCAGCCCCTGCCAGGACGGCGGCGCCCAGCCCCCAACGCGGGCCGGCCGTGTCGATGACCCACCCGATCAGCGGCGCTCCGATCGGGGTGCCGCCCATGAGGATCGCCGTGTACAGGCTCATGACCCGCCCGCGGAAGCGCGGCTCCGTCATGGTCTGGACATAGGCGTTGGCCGTCGTCGTCATGGTCAGCGACGCCATGCCCAGCGGGATCAGGCACAGGCCGAACAGCAGCGGCGTGGGTGCCAGCGCGGCCAGCAGCGAGCTCAGCGCGAATATCGCCGCACCGGCATAAAGCGTCCTCAGCCTGGCGCGGGGACGGCGCGCCGCCAGCAGAGCCCCCAGCAGGGTCCCCACCGCGAGCACGGAGTTCAGGAGGCCGAACGCCTGGGACCCGAGCCCGAAGACCGTGCCGATCATGGCCGCCAGGAAGATCGCGTAGTTCAGCCCGAGCGTGCCCAGCAGGAAGACGGTGAGCAGCACGGCCAGCAGATCCGGGCGCTGCCGGACGTAGCGGAAGCCCTCCCGGATCTGGCCGGGGCCCTTGGGCGTGCGCTCCCGTGGATGCAGCCGATCCTGATCCAGGCGAAGGATGGCGGTGATCATGGCGGCGAAGGTCAGGCTGTTGAGCAGGAAGACCCATCCCGTGCCCACCTGCGCGATGAGCACCCCGGCGGCGGCCGGACCGAGCAGACGGGCCGCGTTGAAGGCCGTCGAGTTCAGCGCCACCGCATTGGACAGGTCGCGGTCCCCGACCAGGCTGGCCACGAAGGTCTGGCGCACCGGGGCGCTGAAGGTCGTGGTGACGCCCAGGGCCAGGGCGAAGGCCATCACCCAGCTCAGCGTGACCGCGCCGGAGAGCACCAGCGCTCCCAGGCCCAGCGCCAGGACGCCCATCAGCGTCTGCGTGACCAGCAGGACCCGGCGGCTGTCCGCGCGGTCGGCGTGCAGCCCGGCCCACGGCGAGATCAGCAGCTGCGGCAGGAACTGCAGGGCGAGCACCAGCCCCATGGCTCTCGCGTCATGGTCGGTCAGCTCGTCGAACACGAGCCAGGACTGCGCCGTGCGCTGCATCCACGTGCCGGTGTTCGACAGCAGGGAGCCCGCGTACCAGCGGCGGTAGTTGGGCACGCGCAGGGACCGGAACGCGCCGGTCGCAGGTGCCTCGCTCACGGAGCGGGATCGATCCCCGGGCTCTGCTCCGAGCCGTCCTGCCCGCGATCACGAGAGTCGGCCTGGGCCGCGTCGCGATCGGGGTCCCGCTCCTGCGGGTCGGGGCGCTCCTGGTCCTCGGACTCCGAGTCCTCGGGCTCCTCCTGGTCGGAGCCGTCATCGGTGTCGGACTCCTCCGACCCGTCGGACTCCTCGGCCTCGTCGGGCTCCTCGGTGCCGTCGGCCTCGGCCCCAGGCTCGCCCTCTCGATCCTCGTCGTGGTCGCTGTCGAGCACGCGCTCTGACCAGGGGACCCAGGCCGGGGCCAGGAGGGCGTCCTCACCGGGCAGCATGCCGGATTCGCAGACCGTGGCCTCCTCGGAGCCGGGCACACGGGTCAGCGTGACGTACCACTCCCAGCCGCGGCTGCCCCGGGCCGTGGCCGGGAAGAGGTGCGTGACCAGCAGCTCGCCGTCGGCGCGCGCACGGTGGCCCTCGCCGATCTCATCGGCCGGCACGATCGCGCGCAGAGCAGCCAGGGCGAGATCGCGGCGCGCGGCGAGCTGGACGTCCGGGCTGCGCTCGGGGCCCTGGTCGTGAGTGGTGGTGGACTGATCGGTCACCGATGCCCCTAGTCGTCGTGTTCCGTGTGCTGCCTCCTGCGGCGGGCAGGCGCCAGGCGCGAGCGGCCCGCCGCAGGAGGTCTCAGGCGTCCAGATTATCCGCGACTGTGCGCAGGATCTTGGCGATCTTCTGCCCGTGGGCGCGATCCGGGTAGCGGCCGTGCTGCAGCCCCTCCGAGATCCCGTCCAGCAGCGTCACCAGGTCCTGGCTGATCTCGGCCATCTGCTCGGCCGGCATGCGATTGTTCCGGGCCACGGACGGGGTCCTGCCCAGCACGGTGGCCTGCAGGGCCTGGGCTCCGCGACGGCCTTCGGCCACGCCGAACTCCATGCGGGTCCCGGGCGCGACGGTGTCCATGCCCTCGGGCAGCGCCGAGACGTGGAGGAAGACCTCGCCGCCGTTGTCGTCGGCCAGGAATCCGAAGCCCTTCTCCTGGTTGAACCACTTCACCTTGCCGGTGGGCACTGTGCACATCCTCTGCTTCTCGTGGCGAGGCAGCGGCCTCGCGGGGTGTTCCGGGTGCGTGCTCGGCCGCGGAGATCCCTTCCGGACAGGGCACGCCGCCTGCGCGGTCCCTGCGGCGGCCCGCTGCTCGAGCAGGCGGCTCAAGCCCCGGCGGGCGCGCTCTGCTCGGGGACCGGCAGAACGTCCCATCGTACTCCAGCCGGTGCCTCGGCGCCCCTGTCGGGCTCGGCTGTACCCTGGGTCCATGCCCGCCGAGTCCTCCCCTTCGATTCCCCCTGCCCGTTCCGGCACCGCATCCTCCGCCGCCGACAGGCAGCCCGGAGGCATGGATGCGCTGGCCTGGGCCACGGTCGTGCTGGCGGTGAGCTCCGGGGCGGCCATGGCCGCCATGCTGATCACCAAGTGGATCGTGGGCGGCGGCGAGATCTGGCCCTGGTTCACCCGCTACGCGCTGGTCGCCTTCCCGCTGTCGGTCGTCCTGCTGTTCCTGCTGCTGGTGCGCAACGCGATCCGCCGTGCCCGCAGCTGACGTCGTGAGCACGAGCCTGACCCTGCTGCACCGGAGCTGAGATGGCCAAGCTGTACTTCCGCTACGGGGCCATGAACTCCGGCAAGTCCACCGCACTGCTGCAGGCGGCGTTCAACTACGAGGAGCGCGACCAGCGCGTGCTGCTGGCCAAACCCTCCGTGGACACGAAGGGCGAGTCCACCATCACCTCCAGGCTGGGCCTCGCCCGCTCCGTCGACCTCCTGCTCGGACCCCACGACGACGTCCGCGCCCGCTTCCGCCAGGCCGCCGCGGGCCGCGACCCGGAGGCCCTGCTGGCAACCGTCGAGCTCCCGCCCGTGGCGTGCCTGCTCGTGGACGAGGCCCAGTTCCTGAGCCCGCGGCAGGTGGACGACCTGCTGCGCATCGCCGTGCTCGATTCCGTGCCGGTGCTGGCCTACGGGATCCGCGGCGACTTCCGCACCCGCTCCTTCCCCGGTTCGGGGAGGCTGATGGAGATCGCGCACACGCTCGAGGAGCTCAAGACCATCTGCCGCTGCGGCCGCAAGGCGATGTTCAACGCCCGCACCTCGGACGGCGGCATGGTGCTGGACGGAGAGCAGGTCGCGATCGACGGTGAGGTGGCCTACGAGTCCCTGTGCGCCTCCTGCTACCTCGAGCGCAGCGGCGGGCAGCTGGGCTGAGCCCTGCCCCACGGCCCACGACTTCCATGAAACGTCCTCAAAGCATCCAGAGGACGTCCAGGAGACTCCGAGACACTGGGTCGCGTGAACAACAGCAACCCTGAAGCAAAGCTCCTGGTCGTCGACGACGAGCCCAACATCCTCGAACTCCTCGCCACCTCGTTGAAGTTCGCGGGCTTCGAGGTCGTCACCGCCGCCAATGGCCGCGATGCCATCACCCGCGCCCAGGAGGAGAGCCCCGATCTGGCCGTCCTGGACGTCATGCTCCCGGATCTGGACGGCTTCGCCGTCACGCGGAAGCTGCGCGCCGAGGGCCGCACCTTCCCCATCGTCTTCCTGACCGCCAAGGACGACACCGAGGACAAGGTCCAGGGCCTGACCGTCGGCGGCGACGACTACGTCACCAAGCCGTTCAGCCTGGACGAGGTCGTGGCCCGCATCCGCGCCGTCCTGCGCCGCTCGGCCCCGGCCGAGGAGGACGACTCGCGCCTGCGCGTGGACGACCTGGTCCTCGACGACGACGCCCACGAGGTCTTCCGCGGCGAGCGCGAGATCGATCTGTCGCCCACCGAGTTCAAGCTGCTGCGCTATCTGATGCTCAATCCCAACCGCGTGCTGTCCAAGGCCCAGATCCTGGATCACGTGTGGGAGTACGACTTCAACGGAGACGCCTCGATCGTCGAGTCCTACATCTCCTACCTGCGCCGCAAGATCGACAACGATCCGGATCTTCCCCCGCTGATCCACACCAAGCGCGGCGTCGGATACCTGCTGCGCACGGCCCACAAGAACGGCTGAGCCCATCTGCAGCCCTCACCGGGCGGTGTCCGCCTCCGGCGGCGCCGCCCGTCGTCCTGACAAGATGACCGTCGTCCGCGTGCCGTCGACGGAGGTCTGAACCGTGGAGAAGCTCACAGCGCGGTGGCGCTCGTCGTCGCTGCGGACCCAGCTGATGGTCCTCACCGGCCTGCTGCTGATGCCGTCGATCCTGCTGACGAGCTTCGTGTCGATCTCCGTGGTGCGCGACTCGCTCGTCAACTCGATCGACAACGAGCTGCGCGAGTCGCTGAGCACCGTGTCGACCGCGCTGATGTCGGACATGATCGGATCGCCCACCGTCAACGTGTCCAAGCGGGGCTACCTGCTCGACTCCGACGGCGAGATCGTCGCCCAGGTGGGCTCCACCGCCCCCGGCCCGGTCGACCCGGGCGAGCCGGACCTCTCCAGCTTCACCCGCGAGCTCGTCCTGCAGACGGAGCAGTCCGGGATGACGGTGCGCTCCGCCGACGGCGAGGACGGCTCCTGGCGCGTGGTGGCAGCCCCCCAGGCCGATTCGGACTACACCGTCGTGACGGCCGAGCCGCTGGGCTGGGCCAACGGCATGATCTCGGCGGTGACGCTGCTGACCCTGAGCTTCGGGGTGGCCACCCTCCTGGTGGCCCTGACGGTCGGCTGGATCCTCATCACGCGGGCGTTCACACCGCTGAAGCGGGTCGAGGCCACCGCTGCCGCGATCGCCGCCGGCGACCTGTCCCAGCGCATCTCCGGCTACAGCTCCGCGACCGAGGTCGGCCAGCTGTCGATGTCGCTGAACCGCATGCTCGGGCAGATCGAGGACGCCTTCGACGCCCGGACCCACTCCGAGAACCGGCTGCGCCAGTTCGTAGCCGATGCCTCCCACGAGCTGCGCACTCCCCTCGTGTCGATCCGCGGATACTCCGAGCTCTACCGCCACGGCGCCCTGGACGATGACGAGAAGGTCTCTCAGGCCATGGGGCGCATCGAATCCGAGGCCACGCGCATGACCCAGCTGGTCGAGGACCTCCTCTCGCTGGCCCGGGTGGACAACGGCCGAGCCCTCGAGATCACCGACGTCGACCTGCTGGTCCTGGCCCACGATGCCGCCGCCGACTTCGCGGCGGCCTGGCCCGATCGCCGCATCACGGTGCTCGGCCCGGACGACAGCGCCGCCGCGCCGGTGTGGACCCGCGGCGATGACGCCCGTCTGCGCCAGGTCGTGGTCAACCTGATGACCAACGCCGTGCGCTACACGCCGCAGGGCAGCGATCTCGAGATCATCGTGGAGAACCCCTCCTTCGACGCTGTGCCGCAGGAGCAGCAGCCCGCCGTCCCGGATGACGAGTCCGCGCCGACCTGGCTGGCGCAGCTGAAGATCCGCGACCACGGTCCCGGCATCAAGGGCCCCGACCGCACCCGGATCTTCGAGCGCTTCTACCGCGCGGACACCTCCCGCGCCCGCGAGACCGGCGGCACCGGGCTGGGCCTGTCGATCGTGGCCTCGGTGGTGGGCCAGCACGGCGGAGTGGTCACCCTCGAGGAGACCCCCGGCGGCGGCGCGACATTCGTGGTCACCCTGCCCGGCGGGGAGTCCGCCGAGGCCGCGATCGAGCGCGCGGCCGACGCCGACGACCCTGCGGACCAGGCCCTGCGCTCCAGCGGCGCTGAGGCTCCCAGGGCCTCCCGCGGGGAGTCGGGGACCTGGTTCTCGCGCGGTGCGTGGACCCCCTCCAGGCGGCGCAGCGCACCCACCGAGGAGCAGCTCGAACGGCAGCGTCAAGCCGCCGAGGAATCCGGTCCCGCTTCCGCCTCAAGCGGTCGTCGGATGCGCCGTGCCGCCCGCCGCGGCGAGACGACAGTGCCCTCGGCCGGAGACTCCCCGGTCGAGCCCGGTTCGGCAGCCGAGGCCACCGGTGCCGGCGCGTCCGATGCCGACGGCTTCGAGGCGGGAGATTCCGCTCGCGCCTCGACGGCTGCGGGGGCGTCGCCGGCCGAGCAGGCTCAGCCCGCCCGCGCCGCAGATGCCGAAGCAGGCACTGCTGGACGCGAGACCCGAGACGACGCCCCGTTCGGCGACGACGGCCTGCCTCCGATCCCCGAGATCGACGACGACGATCCCAGCATCATCGACGAGACCGGCGAGCTTCCGGATCTGTCCGGCCCAGATCCCGGGGCACCGCGCGACGACCGCAGCGGCGGCTCCTCGCACAGCTGAGGGGCCGTCCACGGCTCGCAGAGCGACCGGCGCAGGCCGCTTCCGAGGGCGAGCATGGCCCGAGAGGTCCTCGGGGCCGCCGGCCGGGCAGAGAGACGACGGCTCGGTCGCGGGGGCGTCAGCTCAGCCGCGGGGACGGCGGGTCAGCCGGTCGTGCAGCCCGGAGCTGAGCCGATCCAGGCCCACGATCTCCACCTGCACGCCGTGGCGGTCGTACTTCTCCCGGATCGAATCCAGCGCGGCGACCGTGGAGGCATCCCAGATGTGCGTCCGGCTCAGATCGATGCGCACGTGCTGCGGGTCCCGGGCGTAGTCGAACTGCGTGTAGAGGTCGTTCGAGGAGGCGAAGAACAGCTCGCCGTCCACCACGTAGGTGACCATGTCCTCGCTGGGGACCGTCGTGACGAGGTCCTCGCCCACCCGGCCCGGGAAGCGGTGGACGCGCACGGTGTGGGCCACGCGGCGGCTGAACAGGACCATGGCAGCCAGCACTCCGGCGCCAACGCCGATCGCCAGATTGTGCGAGACCACGATGACCACGGTCGTGATGACCATGACCGCGACCTCGCTGCGCGGCAGCGTGCGAAGGGTACGCGGGTGGATGCTGTGCCAGTCGAACGAGGTCAGCGCCACGTAGATCATCACCGCGGCGAGTGCGGCCATGGGGATCACGGCCACGACGTCTCCCAGTGCGATCACGAGCACCAGCAGGAAGATGCCCGCCGAGGCCGTGGAGATCCGCGTGCGGGCGCCCGAGGCGTTGACGTTCATCATGGTCTGCCCGATCACCGCGCAGCCCCCCATCCCGCCGAAGAGCCCCGTCACGATGTTCGCAGCGCCCTGCCCCCAGGTCTCGCGGGTCTTGGAGGACGGGGTGTCGGTGATGTCGTCCACCAGCTTGGCGGTCAGCAGCGACTCGAGCAGCCCCACGACCGCCATGGACAGGGCGTACGGGAAGATCACCTGCAGCGTCTCGAACGTCCAGGGGACCTCCGGCAGTCCCAGTGCCGGCAGCTCGCGCGGCAGCTCGCCCTTGCCCCCCACGGTCGGCACGGCGATCGAGGCCAGCACCGCCAGGAGGGTCACCACGACGACCGCCGCGAGCGGGGACGGCACCGCCCGGCTCAGCCGCGGCAGACCGAAGGTGATCAGCAGGCCCAGGGCCACGAGCGGGTAGACCATCCACGGCACGCCGAGCAGCTCGGGGAGCTGGGACGTGAAGACGATGATCGCCAGCCCGTTGACGAAGCCCACCATGACCTGCCGCGGCACGAAGCGCATGAGCTTGGGCAGTCCGACCAGCGCCAGGAGCACCTGCAGGATCCCGGCGAGGATCACGCATGCGATCAGGTGCTCGACCCCGTGGGAGGCCACCAGGGGCGCGACGACCAGGGCGACGGCACCGGTGGCCGCCGAGATCATGGCGGGTCGGCCGCCGACGATCGAGATGGTCACCGCCATGGTGAAGGAGGCGAAGAGCCCCACCCGCGGATCGACCCCGGCGATCACGGAGAAGGCGATCGCCTCCGGCATCAGCGCCAGGCCCACGACGAGTCCCGCCAGCAGCTCGGTGCGCAGGGCTCGCGGCGAGCGCAGGCTCCACAGCACGGACTGGCGCTGCAGCGGCGAGGGCGAGGCCTGGGCGGACGGTGAGCTCATGCGGACGGGGCTCCTGAGACGGGGAAGGGCAGGGACCCCGCCGCCGGCAGGTGCGCCGCGGGGCTGTTCAGGACTCGAGCGTCACCTGGAGGTGGCGCAGCAGCCATTGTCCCAGTTCGCTGCGGGAGTCCTCGCGCGTCCACAGCGCGGTGTGCACCGCCGAGCCCGTGGAGCCCAGGACATGGATCGTGGTCTGCACAGCGCGCCCGCTCAGGGCCAGCAGGTCCACCAGATGCAGGTCGGCGGAGTCGTCGCCCCGGGAGAGGCTCGCGGGATTGCCGGGGCGCCCGTCCGAGTCGATGAGCACCGCCTCCGGGTGGAGGGTCGCGGCCGACAGGCCCTCGCGGATGCGTCCGCGCTCCAGGCCGAAGACCTCCTGCGCGGGGCTCGGAGCGGCGGCCAGGTCCTCCGACTGATCCTCCAGGCTCGAGAGCAGATCGGGATCCGGGTCCCCCACCTGCTCCTCTGCCTCCGCACGGGGATCGGCTGCGCCGCTGCCTGCGGGACCGGCCTGGTCCCCCGCTGCGGCGCCTGTGGCGGCCGCGGGCTCGGCAGGAGCCGCATGGCCTGCCGGCGCCGCAGCAGCTGAGGGCGCGGCCGCGTCCGAGCCCAGCGCCAGCCCCGGCCCCTCCTCCGGCGCGCGGCCGGCCTGAAAGGCCTTGGCGGCGGCGTTGGCTCGGGTGTCGGCGGCCTCGTTCAGCTCGTGGCCCGCGTGGCCCTTGACCCATTCGAAGGTCACGTCCCGGCCCTGCATGGCGGCGTCCAGCGCCTTCATGAGCTCGACGTTGAGCACCGGCTTGCCGTCGCTCTTCTTCCAGTCCTTCTTCTTCCAGCCCTTCATCCACTTGGTGATCGAGTTGATGACGTACTGGCTGTCGCACAGCACCCGCAGGGGCTCGCCGAGCTCCTGCGTGGACTCGAGCAGGTCCAGCACGGCCTGGAGCTCGCCCATGTTGTTCGTGCCATGCGGCCAGCCCCCGCTGCGCCAGTTGGAGTCGTCGATGTACCAGGCCCAGCCGGCCGGGCCGGGATTGCCCAGGGCGGAGCCGTCGGCGGCAGCGATGATCGTCATGCCGAACACTGTGGCACGTCCCACCGACAGCACAGCCCAGCCCGGCGCCGCGGCTCGGGCTGTCTCGACAGGCTCCCGTCGGCAGGCCGGTCGCACCGGGCCCTGGGACGCCTGCGGCACCGGCCGGCAGCGCAGACACTCGTCGGGTCCACCCCCCCGGACATGACGACGGGCCCCGCCTCCCGAGGTGGGAGACGGGGCCCGTCGGACTCGCTGGGCTGGCCTCAGCGATGACGCCGAGGCGTCATCACATCATGCCGCCCATGCCGCCCATCGGGTCCTCGCCGCCGCCGGCGGCCGCGGCCGGCTCCGGCTTGTCGGCGACGACGGCCTCGGTGGTCAGGAACAGCCCGGCGATCGAGCCGGCGTTCTGCAGGGCGGAGCGGGTGACCTTGACCGGGTCGTTGATGCCCGCGGCCATGAGGTCCTCGTACTCGCCGGTGGCCGCGTTGAGGCCCCAGCCCTTCTCGAGGCCGCGCACCTTGGCCGCCACGACGCCCGGCTCGAGCCCGGCGTTGAAGGCGATCTGCTTGAGCGGAGCGTCGATGGCGACCTTCACGATGTTCGCGCCGGTGGCCTCGTCGCCGCTGAGCTGCAGCTGGCCGAAGGCGGTCTCGCCGGCCTGGATCATGGCGACGCCGCCGCCGGCGACGATGCCCTCCTCCACAGCAGCCTTGGCGTTGCGCACAGCGTCCTCGATGCGGTGCTTGCGCTCCTTGAGCTCGACCTCGGTGGCCGCGCCGGCCTTCAGCACGGCGACGCCGCCGGCCAGCTTGGCCAGGCGCTCCTGCAGCTTCTCGCGGTCGTAGTCCGAGTCCGAGTTCTCGATCTCGGCGCGGATCTGGGCCACGCGGCCCTCGATCTCCTCGGCGGAGCCGGCGCCGTCGACGATGGTGGTCTCGTCCTTGGTCACGACGACCTTGCGGGCGGTGCCCAGCAGGTCCAGGGTGGCGGTCTCGAGCGAGAGGCCGACCTCCTCGGTGATGACCTGGCCGCCGGTCAGGATGGCGATGTCCGCCAGCTGGGCCTTGCGGCGGTCGCCGAAGCCGGGAGCCTTGACGGCCACGGACTTCACGGAGCCGCGCATCTTGTTCAGCACCAGCATGGCCAGCGCCTCGCCCTCGACGTCCTCGGCGATGATCATCAGCGGCTTGCCCGACTGGATGACCTTCTCCAGGACCGGGACGAGATCCTTCACGGCCGAGATCTTCGAGTTGACGATGAGGATGTAGGGATCCTCGAGGACGGCCTCCTGGCGGTCGGCGTCCGTGACGAAGTAGCCGGAGAGGTAGCCCTTGTCGAAGCGCATGCCCTCGGTCAGCTCGAGGTCCAGCCCGAAGGTGTTGGACTCCTCGACCGTGATCACGCCCTCCTTGCCGACCTTCTCCATGGCCTGGGCGATGAGGCGGCCGATCTCCGGATCCGCGGCCGAGATGGACGCGGTGGCCGCGATCTGCTCCTCGGTCTCGATCTCCTTGGCGGAGCTGAGCAGCTCGGCGGTGACGGCCTCGACGGCCTTCTCGATGCCGCGCTTGAGCGAGAGCGGGTCAGCACCGGCGGCCACGTTGCGCAGGCCCTCGCGCACGAGCGCCTGAGCGAGCACGGTGGCGGTGGTGGTGCCGTCGCCGGCGACGTCATCGGTCTTCTTGGCGACCTCCTTGACGAGCTCGGCGCCGATCTTCTCGTAGGGGTCCTCGAGCTCGATCTCCTTGGCGATGGACACGCCGTCGTTGGTGATCGTGGGAGCGCCCCAGGACTTCTCCAGGACGACGTTGCGGCCGCGCGGGCCGAGCGTGACCTTGACGGCGTCAGCCAGGGTGTTGAGGCCGCGCTCGAGACCGCGGCGGGCCTCCTCGTCGAATGCGATGAGCTTTGCCATGTGTTCGTCCCTCCTGGACGTTCAGTCTGACTCCCACCGACCCGCTGCCCGCGACGGACGGGGCGCCGGCTCCTGCGGGATCTGCCCGCCGAGCCTGCCCCTCAGAGAGGCGGTGGCTTCCACTTCGTGGTCGAGCGGCTGCGCCGACCGCAGCGGGGCCGGCTGGCAGTCTGCTCGACTGAGTGCCAAGTCCATTATTGGCACTCGGCCCCTGCGAGTGCAAACCCCTGAGCGCGTTCGGCTCAGGGTTCACCGAGGGCGGACGCCCCGTGCCACGGCACCTGCTCCCACTCCTCGCGCAGAATGCCGTAGATCATCCGGTCGTAGTGCTCCCCCGCCACCTTACGAGCCCTGCGGATCCGCGCCTCCTCGGTGAAGCCGAGCTTCCGGGCCACCCGGCACATGCCGCGATTGCCGCTCCAGGTCTCCAGGTCGACGCGGTCGGCGCCGCTGGTCCGGAACAGCAGGTCGACCCACAGGCGCAGGGCCTCCGAGCCGTACCCGCCGGACCAGTACTCCGGCGGGTAGATCGCCACGCCGATCGAGTGCAGCGGCAGCAGATGCGTGCCCGTACCCGGATCCTCCGTGGGGGCCTCCGCGTGATACCAGGAGACCTGCCCCAGGAACCGGTCGGTGCCCTGCTCGGCGATCACCGCGGTGTCGCGCACTGCGGGCCAGTCGCCCTGGCGCACCCGCTCCGTCAGCTTCCCGAGCCAGCGCTGGGCCGTTTCTGCGGTGAAGTTGGGGTAGAAGGGCCCGTCCGTGCGCTGCCACTCGTGCTCGCCGCCGCCGGGCGGGGGCATGATCCACCGCTCGTAGACGGGGAGGTCATCGGCGCGCCAGTCGCGCAGGCGCACGCGCCGGCCCTCGACGGCCAGCGGCTCGACAGCGCGCGAGTTCCCCGCCGCGCTCATCGGAGGGCCTCCGTCGGATCGGCCGCCATTGCCTGGGCGCCGGCGCCTTCCTGCGGGAGCTCGGCGGCGCCCTGCGCGGAGGACTGCTCCTGGCCTGCGCCCACCAGCTCCTCGCCGAGGTCGTCTCCGATCACTGCCACCAGCGGATAGGCGATGGCGTCGTCGGCCTGGACCTGCTCGATCCCCAGGGCATCGGCCACGAGCCGGGCCTGCTCCTCGGTGTCCCCGGTGACGCCGTCGCTCGCGTAGTAGACCACGCTCTCGTCCACGGGCAAGCCCCAGTTGCCGGTGGCGATGACCTCCCAGTCCAGCGCCGTGAGGTCCTCGCTGGCAGCGCCGGCCACGCCGTCGAGGTCGGTGGCGTTGAAGATGCCCACCTGCTCGGCGTCCTCGGGAGCGGCGGAGGCGCTCGCCCCGTCCTCCGCGCCGGCCGACCCGCTCGGATCCTCGGCGACCTGGTCCTCGGAGCCCTGGACGGCGCTCGAGCCGCGGTCCTGGTTCACGGTGGAGAAGACGTAGGCGCCGGCGCCCAGCAGCAGGCCGAGGGAGCCCACGATGACCATGGCCTTCAGGCTCCCGGGGGTCTTGGGGGCTGCGGCCTCCCGGGGCCGGTGCGCGCCCTGCCGAGGGCCGTCCTCCGGGACGTCGTCGAAGACGTCGCGGGGATGCAGGTCGGGATCGGACCACGGGGGCTGTTCGCTCATGCGCGCCATCCTTCCATCGGGGAGCCCGTTCATGCGCCGCGACGAGCCGCCGGGACCGCGCTCACGAGTCCCTCAGCTCGCGCAGCTGCCGCACCAGGACGGGCTCGGCGGCCCAGGCGGCCTCCGTGTCCAGCAGCGCATTGAGCCGCTGGTAGTACTCCGTCACGGGCATCCCGAGCTGCGCGCCGATGGCCCGCTCCTTGGCCCCCTGGTACTTGAAGCGCCGCTTCTCCAGGTCGAGGATCGCCCGCTGCTGCTCGTCCAGCTCCCCCGCCTGCGCGCCCATCAGCACTGCTCCTGGCGCGGGCGCACCGAGACCGAGGTGAGCTGCACATCCGGGGAGGCATCTACGACCGCACGCACGGCCCGGCCCACCGACTCGGGGAGGATGTACTCCTCCGGGCGGTGCTGCTTCCCGATCGAATCGTGGATCCCCCGCAGCATCTCGGTGTCCGTGGGTCCGGGGTGCACCGAGGCCACCCGCACGAGGTCCGGTTCGAGCTCCTGGCGCAGCGAGTCCGCCAGCGCCCTCAGCGCGAACTTGGAGGCCGCATAGACCGCATTGCCGCCGCTGGCGGTGAAGCCGGCGCCGGAGTTCACGAGCACCACGGTTCCCTGCGCGCGGCGCAGCGCGGGCAGGGCCAGCCGGGTCAGCTCGGCGGGGACCATGACGTTGAGCTCCAGCTGCGCCTGCCAGTCCTGGGGGCGGGAGTGCTCGACCGAGAGCCGGTGGCCCAGGGCGGCGCAGTGGACCAGGACATCCAGCCGCTCGAGCCCGTCCACGAGCTCGGGCAGGGCCTGGAAGTCCGTGAGCTCGGCGCGCACGGGCTCGGCCCCCTCCGGCAGCTGCGCCAGGGCGTGCTCATCGCGGCCCACGGCCAGGACCCGGTGATCGACCGCCAGGGACTCGACGACCGCCCGGCCGATGCCGCCGGTGGCACCGGTGACGAGGGCGACGGGACGCTTATCGGTGGGCATGCTCGACTCGCTCATGCCGCCACTGTAGAACGCGGCCACGACAGCGCAGCGGGGCGCCCCCGGCGTCGTGGGCGGCGGTCCCTAGAGTGGTCCGCATGACCAGCACCGATTCCGCAGACCGCCCCGACCTCGCCGAGATCATGGCCGAGGACTGGGCCGAGGCCCTGCGCCCCGTGGAGGACGCGATCCACGGGATGGGCGACTTCCTGCGCCAGGAGCATGCGCAGGGCCAGCGCACCTTCCCGCCGGGCCCGGAGATCCTGCGGGCCTTCCAGGAGCCGATGGCCGAGGTCCGCGTGCTGATCCTGGGCCAGGACCCGTACCCCACCCCGGGCCACGCCATGGGGCTGTCGTTCTCGGTGCGCCCGGACGTCCGCCCCCTGCCGCGGTCCCTGCAGAACATCTACCGCGAGCTGCACGACGACCTGGGGATCGCCCCGGCCGAGAACGGGGACCTCAGCGCATGGAGCCGCCAGGGCGTCATGCTGCTCAACAGGTGCCTCACGGTGCGCGACGGAGTGCCTGCCTCCCACCACGGCAAGGGGTGGGAGGCCGTCACCGAATGCGCGGTCCGGGCCCTGGCGGCCCGCGGCGGCCCGCTCGTGGGCCTGCTGTGGGGACGCCCCGCACGCCAGTGCGCCCCCTGGCTCGCCCCAGCCCCGACCGTGGAGTCCACGCACCCCTCTCCCCTGTCCGCCTCCCGTGGCTTCTTCGGCTCGCGGCCGTTCTCCCAGGTCAACCGTCTGCTCGAGGAGCAGGGGGCGGCTCCGATCGACTGGTCGGTAAGGTGAGCCTCATGAGTGACGACCCCGCCCAGCACCAGCCCGCTCCCGCAAAGCCGCCGAAGGCGCAGATCGACCTGACCGTCGTGCAGCGCCTGGAGCTCTCCCCGTCGATGGTGCGCATCGTGGCCTCGATCGGCGATCCGAGCTCCTTCCGGGACATCGAGCCCCCGGAGAAGTACTGCAAGCTCGTGTTCTTCGATCCCGAGCTGGGCCTGGGAGATCATCCCGACTACTGGAGCCTGCGCGAGACGCTTCCGCGCGAGCACCTTCCCGCGACCCGGCACATGACGCTGCGCCACGTGGACCTCGAGGCCGGGCAGCTGTGGATCGACGTCGCGCTGCACGGCGACTCCGGCTGGGCCGGGCCGTGGGCGGCCGGAGCGCAGCCCGGCGACACGATCGTCGCTGTGGGTCCCGGCGGCAAGTGGATCCCCGACCCACAGGCCTCCTGGAGCCTCATGCTCGGCGACGAGGCCGCGATCCCCGCGGTGCTCGCCAACGTCGAGGCCATGCCGGAGGACGCCCGCGGAGAGATCCTGCTCGAGGTCCAGGACGCCGATCACCACCTGGACATCCAGGTGCCCTCGGGCTGGAGCCTGCGCTGGATCCACCGCGCCGAGGCCCCCGCCGGCTTCCCCGCCCTGGTCGAGGCCGCGCGCACGGCGCAGTGGCCCGGCACGACGGACGGCATCCAGGTCTTCGCCCACGGCGAGCGCGAGGCCATGAAGGCCCTCCGACCCGTCCTGTTCGAGGAGCACGGCCTGGACCGGGCGCAGGTCTCGCTGTCGGGCTACTGGGCCCGCGGCCGCGACGAGGACGCCTTCCAGGCCGAGAAGAAGACCCCGGTCGGCAAGGTCTGATCCCCTTCCCCTCGCACAGCACGACGCCCGCGCACCTGCTCATGCGAGGGTGCGCGGCCGTCGTCGTCTGCGCAGGCGGGGTCGGTCAGTCAGCGGCGGCGGTTGCGACGCATGCCGATCCGGGCATCCTCCGAGAGCACGAACGGGCGCATCAGCAGCTGGCCCAGGACCAGCCCGGCGGCCATCGACAGGATCGTGGTCATGGCCGTCACCAGCGACACGACGCCGTGGCCCGTGGTCTCGGCCTCGATCGTCACCGCGTACATGCCGCGGAAGACCGACAGCCCGGGCAGCAGGAACGTCATGCCCGGCACCGCGAGCACCAGCGACGGGATGCGGTGCCGCCCGGCGATGTAGGCGCCGATCACGCCCGTCATCGTGGCCCCGAAGACCACCTGCAGGCGCGCGTCGAGTCCGACCCACCCCACCAGGTGATAGGCCAGCAGGCCACCGAGCCCGGCGACCATGGCGGGCAGCAGGTGCCGCGCCGAGGCCTGCAGGCTGATCGCGATCAGCCCGGCTGCCAGCGTCATGCAGATGATGTTGAAGTAGGGCGCCGCCGGCTCGAACTGCGTCTGGGAGATGTCCAGCCCTCCCTGGCCCATCAGCCCCATGACCGCGATGCCCGTGTAGATCCCCGCGACGATCCCTGCGAAGGCCATGCCCGTGGACAGCGCGCGCCCTGCGGCCGTGACGGGGAAGCCCGAGATCGCGTCGTGCATGGTCGACATGAACCTGGTGGTGGGCATCAGCATGATCAGACCGGCCGCGATCACCTTCGGGGGCGACATCTCGATGCCGATCTGGGAGCCCAGCAGCGCCATGACGGTGATGACGAAGGCCGAGACCACCATGGTGAAGAACTCCGGCACGCGGCGTCGACCCATCACGGCCCCGATCTTGCCCACCATGCCCGCCGAGAGCATCGAGATCGTGGCGCCCGTGAGGCCGCCGCCGATGCCCAGGGTGATGGCGAATGCCGCAGCCATGGTGGCCAGGGAGACCACCCAGTTGGGGAAGGGCTTGGGCCGGGAGTTGATGGCCTGGAGCCGCTCGCGGGCCTCCTCGCGCGACATCCTCCCCCGGCTGATCTCCGTGACCAGCCGGTGGGTGTCCGCCAGACCGGAGTAGTTGTCCGACGACGAGCGCACCACGCGCATGACGGTGTGGCTCGTGGTGTCGGCGTGGTTGAACACGTCCTCGCGGGTCGCGGAGGCATCGAGGCCGGAGACGTCTGCGACGTAGTTGATCGTGACCGACTGGTTGGTGATGTCGACCTCGATGTTCTCCACGCCGTAGGTCGCGCACACGGCCACGACCGCGTTCTCGACGTCGAGTGCGTCGGCGCCGTAGTGGAACATCGTCTCCGCCAGGCGCAGGGCGAAATTCAGGGTGCGCCGGGCCTCTCGGTCATCCGAGCTCGCGTACCGGCGCAGGCCCGCGAACGGGCTGGCCGTGAGCCGCTCGACCATGGGCATGGCGGCGGTCATCCCCGCGTCGCGCTTCATGATCGACTCGAGCACGCGACGCGAGCGCCGCGGCTGCGGTGCCGTCGCTGCGGAGCTCGACGACGGGTAGGCCGCCGTCTGCATCTGCGTGGTCGGCTGGCTGCCGAGATCCGTCGGCTCGACGGCCGGCAGCATCGAGGTGTCCGGGCGCGAGACCGGGCCCGTGGACTCCTGTGAGGCGCGCCGACGGCTCGTCGTGGCGATCGGGACGGTCTGGGCGGGCGACTGCCGCTGCAGCCGGTCGCGCTCGATGGCCTCGGTCGTGAGCACTGGAAGCGCCTCGACGCGCGGTGCCAGCACATCGCCGAGCTGACCGTCCGCCAGGGCCTGGGCGCGTCGGGCCTGGGCCTCGGTGGGCCGTATCGGCGCCAGGTCGTCGTCGCTGAGCCACTGCTGCAGGCTCAGCTGGGCGTCCGGCCCGAAGGGATCCGCGGGCAGCTGCTCGAGGTCCGTCCATCCCGAGCTCGGATAGGAGCCGGGGCGGACCTCCTGGCCGAAGGGCTGCAGAGCCGACGGCTCGGATGCGTCCGTCAGGCTGGTCAGGGAACCGGTGAGCGTGGCTGGGGGCACCGCGGACTCTCCTCCATGGTGTGTTCCGACATGCATCGTGCCGGATGCCGCCGTGCGGCGTCATCCGGCACGGGCACCCGGGCAGGCCGGGCAGGGGGCCGGTCGTCGGCTCAGTAGAACGCCTCGTTGCGGGAGCGGACCCACAGCCGTCGCATGACCTTCTCGATCACGGTGTTCCACAGGCGGGCGCGGCAGGGGGAGATCTGCTGATCCCACACGCCGGTGTAGTCGATGACGGTCTTGGTGAACGACGTCTTGAACAGCCCCAGCCCGTGGAACGGGTGCTCCTTGTCCTTGACCCGGTCCTTGGGCGGGGTGCCCACGAAGTCGTAGTCGATGATCCCGTGGTCCTTCATGAGATCCGTCAGCGCGGTCCACTGCACCAGGTGCGAATCGCCGTACTGCTTGCGCCGGGGCTTCGACCCGCCGTCCTTGTAGAAGCCGTGCCTCCCGAAGGCAACCACGAAGGCGCCGACGGAGGGCTCGCCGTCCTCGTAGGCGAAGTACAGGCGTCCCTGCCCGGCCTGGTCGAAGTTCGTCCAGAACCGCTGGTAGTACTCGTACGGACGCAGCATGACGCTGGCGCGGCCCTGTCCGATGGTCTGCATCAGCCCGAACATGGCCTGCATGTTCTCCTCCGTGACGGGCACGCGCTCGACGCGCGCTTCCTCCCGGATCGCGCGGCGCACCGCGTTGCGG
This sequence comes from Kocuria sp. 2SI, assembly GCF_005502825.1. NCBI lineage: Bacteria > Bacillati > Actinomycetota > Actinomycetes > Micrococcales > Micrococcaceae > Kocuria > Kocuria sp. 2SI. The sequence continues at coordinate 122,238 of NZ_SCNB01000005.1, forward strand.
CCGCGGGAGTGCAGGGCCTTGAAGACCTCGTCCTCGCTGCGGTCGGTGTCCAGCAGCGCGGTCGAGTCGTTGGACTGGATCGGGAAGGAATGCACCAGGCCGGCGTCCTCCAGGGTGGACGTGAGCTCGGGGTCATCCAGCAGCACCGGCTCCATCTTGACCATGAAGACGCCCAGGCGCTTGCGGCGGATCAGCTCCTCCGTAGCCTCGGCGAAGCCGACCAGGTCCTCGCCGGCCTCGACCGACGGGCCCTTGGCCATGTACCAGAGGGTGCCCAGCCCCGGAACGACCTTCTCCAGCACGAGCGTGAACACCGGCTGCGATCCGTCGCGCGGCTCGTGGACCAGGTGCACGGGCCGCCAGCCGTGATCCTTCTTGACGTCGGCGTACGAGGACGCCTGCAGCAGGTCCCCTCCGCGCGGGTTGGACTGCACATGCTCATCCCAGGCGTCGATCTCCTGGGTCGTGGCGAAGCGTGCGGTGAAAGCGCGCACGGTGCTCCTTTCGGGTCATGCCCCGGGACGATCGCTCGGGGGCTGTCTCGGCGAGGACGGGACGGGGGCCGACAGCAGGCCCGCGCCGCCCGGGCTCGCGGACAGGGGTCTCGGTCTCCCACCGTACCGGGTGATCCCTGCTCGGACCTCGGCACCGCCCCTGCGCGTCCTTCAGGCGATGACGACCTCCACACCGGCGCGCTCCAGGGCGCGGGCGAGCCCGGACGGCGGCTCGGCGTCGGTGATCATGACGTCGATCTCGCTCAGATGGGCGTAGCGCGAGAACGTCTCGTGGCCGTGCTTCTCGGCGTCGCAGACCACGACCACCCGGCGGGCGGCCCCTGCGATCGCCGCCTTGACCGCGGCCTCTGGAGCGTGCGGCGTGGAGAATCCGAAGCCCTCCGAGACCCCCGAGCAGCCCAGGATCGCCAGGTCCACCCGGTGGTCGGAGTAGTGCCCGGCGGTGCGGGCTCCGGCGGCCGCCCAGGTGAGCTTGCGCACAGCGCCGCCGACCATGTCGAGCTCGATGTCCGGGTGATCGGCCAGCCGCCCGGCCACGTGCAGCGCGTGGGTCAGCACCTGCAGCGGCTGCTCGGAGTCATCGGACCGCCAGTTCGCGAGCTCATCGGCCACCGCCTCCACCGTGGTGCCCGCGTCCAGGACGACGGTGACCGCGCCCTCATCCTCGAGCAGGCGCACGGCAGCCGCGGCGATGCGCCGCTTGGCCGGTGACTTCGGCGCCTCGCGCCCTGCGATCGCTGCCTCGACGGACGCCGGCCGGTCGAGGGAGACCGCCCCGCCGTGCACTCGACGCAGCCTGCCCGCGGCCTCGAGCGCGGCCAGATCCCGGCGCACGGTCTCCATGGTCACGTCGAATCGCCGGGACAGGTCGGCGCCGCTGACCCGACGGGATGCGCTGACCAGCTCGGCGATCTCCGCCTGCCGCTCCTGTGCGAACATGTGCCGATTCCTCCTGGGACCCGAGTCCGTGCCTCGCCCCCTCACTCGGTGCGCGGTCCTTTCGCGGCAGCCGAGACAGGGCCGCTGCGACCCGGGGCGTCGCCCCCGAGACTATCGGGAGCCTCCCTGTCCGAAGGTCTATCCTGTCCCGGGCCGGGCCCGGCTTCCGGGCCCCTGCCCCTTCCGCGCACCCCGTCATCGCTGACGCACGCACCCATCCCTGCGCCCCTCGTCGGCCACCCCCTTGGAGGCACCGCTTGCTCCTGCGCCTGATCCGCGACTACGCGGGCCGTTACCCCGGCTGGATCCTGGGAACGGTCGTCCTGCAGCTGGCCGCGACCCTGACGATCCTCCTGCTGCCCGCGCTCAACGCGCGCATCATCGACGGCGGGGTGGCCCAGGGCCGCACAGGGGTGATCGTCTCCACGGGTCTGGTCATGCTCGGTGTGACGCTGCTGCAGGCAGTGACTGCCGTGGCGGCCGTGTACTGCGGCGCGCGCGTGGCCATGGGCACCGGACGCGACCTGCGCCACGCCGTCCAGCGCCGGGTCGCCCGCTTCTCCGGGCGCGAGATGGACCGCTTCGGCACACCGTCGCTGATCACGCGCGGGACGAACGACGTCCAGCAGATCCAGATGCTGACCCTGATGGGCCTGACCATGATGATCACCGCGCCGCTGATGAGCATCGGCGGCCTGGCCATGGCACTGCGCACGGACCCCGGCCTGTCCTGGCTGGTCTGGGTCGCGATCCCGCTGCTCGTGGTGCTGCTGCTGCTGATCATGCGCAGGCTCATGCCCCTGTTCCGCTCCATGCAGGGCCGGATCGACGACATCAACGGCGTGCTGCGCGAGCAGGTGGTCGGCATGCGCGTGGTGCGGGCCTTCGTGCGCGAGGACCACGAGCGCCAGCGCTTCGCCGGTGTGAACGACGAGCTCTCGGGGATCTCCCTGCGCATCGGGCAGCTGTTCGTGCTGATGTTCCCCCTGATCATGATGATCCTGCACCTGGCCACCGCCGCGGTGCTGTGGTTCGGCGGCCACCGCGTGGATGAGGGGCTGCTCGAGGTCGGGCAGATGACCGCGTTCACGCAGTACCTGCTGCAGATCCTCATGGCCCTGATGATGGGAGTGTTCATGATGATGATGGTCCCCCGGGCCATGGTCAGCGCCGAGCGCATCGGAGAGGTCCTGCGCACGGAGACGAGCCTCCACGAACCGCTGCAGCCGCAGGCCCCGCAGCGCCTCGAGGGCGTCGTCGAGTTCCGGGACGTCTCCTACTCCTACCCCGGCGCGGAGGCCCCGGTGCTGGAGGGCATCAGCTTCACGGCCCGCCCGGGCACCACCACCGCGATCATCGGCTCCACCGGCGCCGGGAAGACCACGCTGCTGCACCTCATCCCGCGCCTGGACGACCCCACGCACGGGCAGGTCCTGCTCGACGGGGCGGAGACCTCGCGCCTGGCCCGCAGCGAGATCGTGCGCCGCGTGGCGCTCGTGCCGCAGAAGCCCTACCTGTTCTCCGGGACGATCGCCTCCAACCTGCGCTTCGGGCGCCCCGAGGCCACCGACGAGCAGCTGTGGGAGGCCCTGGAGACCGCGCAGGCCGCCGATTTCGTGCGCCGGATGCCCGAGCAGCTCGAGACGAACGTGTCCCAGGGCGGAACGACCGTCTCGGGCGGGCAGCGCCAGCGCCTGTCCATCGCACGGGCGCTGATCGCGGATCCCGTGGTCCACCTGTTCGACGACTCGTTCTCGGCCCTGGACGTCACCACGGATGCCGCGCTGCGGGCGGCGCTGCGTCCCGTGACCCGCGACGTCACCCAGATCGTGGTCGCCCAGCGCGTGGCCACCGTGCTCGATGCCGATCAGATCCTCGTGCTCGACGACGGCCGGATCACCGCCCGCGGCACCCACGCCGAGCTGCTCGAGTCCTCGGCCACCTACCGGGAGATCGTGGACTCCCAGCTCAGTCCCGAGGATCCCTCGGCCGACACGGAAGCGGAGGCCGCCCGTTGAGCCCCAGCACCTCCTCTGCACGTCGCCGCGGCCGTGCCGAAGCCGCGGCCGGGGATGAGTCCCTGAAGGACGATTCCCTGATCTCCCCCGAGATCGACCTGGATGACGCTCCCGCTGACGACGGCTGGGGCGGCGGCGCTCCCGCGCGCAAGCCGCGCAGCTTCTGGCCCTCGGTGCACCGGCTCGGCGGCCTCATGATGGACTTCAAGGCGGGGCTGGCCGTGGTGCTGGTGTTCATCACGGGATCCGTCCTGCTCTCTGTGCTGGCGCCCATGCTGCTCGGCCAGGCCACGAACGTCGTCTTCGCCGGTGTGCTGTCCCGGGACCTCCCGCCGGATGCCACGCAGCAGGAGGTCGTCGACGGCCTGCGCGCCGACGGGCGCGACTCCCTGGCCGACGTCTTCTCGACCATGACGCTGGACCCAGGCTCCGGAGTGGACTTCGGTCGGCTGGGCCAGCTGATCATGCTCGTGCTGGTCATGTACCTGGTGGCCTCGGTCCTGCAGTGGGCCCAGGGCCGGATCCTCAACACGATCTCCGTGCGGATCATCCGGGACCTGCGCGCCCAGGTCGAGGACAAGCTGCACCGGATCCCGCTGAGCTACTTCGACACCCGCCGCCGCGGGGATGTGATGTCGCGGGTGACCAACGACGTCGACAACGTCCAGACGGCGCTGCAGCAGACCTTCTCGTCACTGCTCGAAAACATCATGCGGGTGCTCGGCATCCTGATCATGATGTTCGTGCTGTCCTGGCAGCTGGCGCTCGTGGCGCTGATCGCGCTGCCGCTGTCCGCCGCCGCGGCCGGGATCGTAGGCTCTCGTGCCCAGAAGCACTTCGGGAAGCAGTGGGCGGCCACCGGAGCCCTCAACGGCCAGATCGAGGAGGACTTCACCGGCCACCAGCTCGTGACCGTCTTCGGGCGCGAGGACGACATGGCCCGGGACTTCGATCGCCGCAACGACGACCTCTACCGCTCGGCCCTCTCCGCCCAGTTCGTCTCCGGGACGATCATGCCGATCATGCAGTTCGTCTCCTGGCTGTCCTACGTGGGCATCGCCGTGGTCGGCGGGATGCGCGTGGTGTCGGGGTCCATGACGCTGGGTGCGGCCACGGCCTTCATCCAGTACTCGCGCGAGTTCAACCAGCCCCTGTCCCAGGTCGCCTCGATGGCCACCCAGATCCAGTCGGGCGTGGCCTCGGCCGAGCGCGTCTTCGAACTGCTGGACGCCCCGGAGCAGGAGCCCGAGTCCGCTCCGGCGCAGATGCCCGAGCGCATCGAGGGCCGCGTGCAGTTCGAGCACGTGGACTTCTCCTACCAGCCCGACGAGCCGCTGATCGAGGACCTCTCCTTCACCGCCGAGCCGGGGCGAACCGTCGCGATCGTGGGCCCCACCGGCGCGGGCAAGACCACACTGGTCAACCTGGTGATGCGCTTCTACGAGATCGACTCCGGGCGCATCACCCTGGACGGCACCGACCTCCGGGAGATGACCCGTGCGCAGCTGCGCTCGCAGGTGGGCATGGTGCTGCAGGACGCGTGGCTGTTCACCGGGACCATCCGCGAGAACATCCGCTACGGGCGCCTCGAGGCCACCGACGAGGAGGTCGAGGAGGCGGCCCGCGCCACCTCGGTGGACCGGTTCGTGCGCTCCCTGCCCGACGGCTACGAGACCGTGCTGGACAACGACGGCGGCAGCATCTCCGCCGGCGAGCGCCAGCTGATCACGATCGCGCGCGCCTTCCTGGCAGCACCGGCCCTGCTGATCCTGGACGAGGCGACCTCGTCGGTGGACACCCGCACGGAGGTCGCGGTGCAGAAGGCCATGGCCGCGCTGCGCCGGGGCCGCACATCGTTCGTGATCGCCCACCGCCTCTCCACGATCCGCGACGCGGACACGATCCTGGTGATGAGCGGCGGCCGGATCATCGAGCAGGGCTCCCACGACGAGCTGATGTCCCGCCCCGGGGCCTATCGGGCGCTCTACGAGAGCCAGTTCAGCGAGGAGCCTCCCGAGGAGCCCGAGGCCCTCACCGGCTCGCTCGATCAGCTGTGATCGCGGCCGCTGCGGGGGCTCGGCTCAGATGCGATTGTGGGCGAGTTCACATGTAGCATGGCGCACATCATCAGCCGCGGGTCGGGATGCCACCAGCCCTGACCTGCGGCTGCGCCACGCACCAGCAGGAGCCCTCCCGTGGAAGCACAGGAAACATCGCAGACAGGTCCCCCGGGCCGGCGGGCCGTTCTGAAGGGACTGGGCGCGGTCGTCGCGCTCGGGTCGTTCGGGACCGCGGCCTACGGCTCGATCACCTCGCGCACCTCCGGAACCGATCTGCGCTCGAACCTCACGATCATCGCCCCGGCCGCGGCCGGCGGAGGATGGGACACCATCGCCCGTGAGATGCAGATGGTCCAGCGCGAGAACCAGATCATCAACAACACCCAGGTGGTCAATCAGCCCGGTGCCGGCGGCACGATCGCGCTGAGCAACCTCATCAACATGGAGGGCGACCCGCAGACCCTGATGGTCGGCGGCACCGGCCAGCTCGCGGCGACCATCCAGTACGAGACGGAGGCGACCCTCGACGACGTCACCCCTCTGGCCGTCGTGGTCGAGGAGTACGGCGTGATCGTCGTGCCCGGAGACTCCCCCTACGAGAGCCTCGACGACCTCGTGAAGGCGTGGAAGGACGACCCCGGGGCCCTCCCATGGACCGGCGGCGGCTCGTTCGACGAGCTCGTGATCACCGATCTGGCGCTGAAGGCCGGGGTGGACCTGGCGAACTTCCAGTTCGTGTCCTCCGACGGCGGCGGCGAGGCCATCCAGGCGCTGCTCAACGGCACCGCCAAGGCGGCCACGGGCGGCTACCCGGACAACGTGGATCAGATCGAGGCCGGGAACCTGCGCGCGCTGGCGCTGGTGGCCCCCGAGCCGGTCGAGGGCATCGACATCCCCACCGCCGTCGACCAGGGATACGACGTCTCGCTGACCAATTGGCGCCTGCTCGCAGCCCCTCCGGGAATCACGGAAGAGGAGAAGGCCGAGCTGGAGGACGTGATCCTCGAGACCATCGACGCCCCCGAATGGGCCGAGGCCGTGGAGCGCTACCACTGGTCCGAGAACCGGATCTTCGGCGACGAGCTGACCGACTTCCTGGAGACCGAGCGCGAGCGCATCTCCGGCCTGTATGAGGAGATGGGCTCATGAGCACCTCAGCATCCGCCGCCGAGACCCCCTGGGCCGACGGCTCCGACGAGCCCCGCGACCCCGCAGCGCCTTCGAGCTCCTCCGCCGAGCCCGAGGTGCGCACCACGCTGATCCGCGATCTGCTCACTCCGCTGATCCTGCTCGCGTTCGCGACCTATCTGACGGTGAACCTGTTCCTGATCGAGGTCACGGACTCCACCGACTTCCCGGGCCCCCGGTTCTTCCCCGCGATCATCGCCGGGCTGATCTACGCGCTGACGGCCCTGGAGCTGCTGAGCATCGCCCGGAACCGCTCCCGTCGCGGCCCCGCGGCCGCCGCCGAGTCGGCCGCGCCGTTCGACTGGCCCGCACTGGTCTGGACCGTCGGCGGGTTCATCCTGTTCATCCTCACCCTGCGGCTGCTCGGCTGGGTCCTGGCCGCGGCTCTGCTCTTCTGGTTCGTGGCCCGCGGGTTCGGCAACCGCAGCCCGCTGACCTCGCTCGCGGTGGGCCTGACGGTCAGCTCGCTGGCCTACATCGGCTTCGACATGGGGCTGGGCCTGAACCTGCCCTCCGGCATCCTGGGGGGTGCGTTCTGATGGAATCCCTGTCCCTTCTGGCCGACGGCTTCGCCGGAGCCCTGACGCTGAGCAACCTCTTCTGGGTCGTCGCCGGGTGCCTTCTGGGCACCGCTGTGGGCGTCATCCCCGGGCTCGGCTCCTCCATGGCCGTGGCGCTGCTGCTGCCCGTGACCTTCGCCCTCGAGCCCACCGCCGCGTTCATCATGTTCTCGGGCGTCTACTTCGGCGGCCTGTTCGGCGACTCCACCATGGGCATCCTCATGAACACTCCGGGGCAGGGATCGGCGATCGCCTCCACGTTCGAGGGCCATCGCATGGCCAAGGACGGCAGAGCGCCCCAGGCCCTGGCCACGGCCGCGATCGGCGCGTTCGTCGGCGGCTTCACGGCCTCGATCCTGCTGGTGTTCGTCGCGCCCTGGCTGGCCAGGTTCTCCTCCAGCTTCGGACCGGCCGAGTACTTCGCCCTGGCCCTGTTCGCCTTCATGGCCACGTCCTCCGTCGTCACCGACTCGGCGGTCAAGGGCCTGCTGTCGCTGCTGCTCGGCCTGGGCATCGCGGTGATCGGCATCGACTCCGTCACCGGCATCCCTCGCTTCACCGCCGATTCGCAGAACCTCTTCGACGGCATCTCGCTGGTCACCGTCACCGTGGCCGTGCTGGCTCTCGGCGAGGTCTTCCACTACGCCACCGTCACCCGGCACACCCCGCAGGGGACCATGGTCGCCCCCAAGGGCCGTCCGTGGCTGTCGGGCAAGGAGTTCCGGGAGGCGGCCCCGGCCTGGGGCCGCGGCACCGCCATCGGCCTGCCCTTCGGTGTGATCCCCGCCGGCGGCGCCGAGATCCCCACCTTCCTGGCCTATGGCACCGAGCGATCGCTGGATCGACGCCGCAAGGACCCCCAGTTCGGCAAGGGGGCCATCCGCGGCCTGGCCGCACCCGAGGCCGCCGGCAACTCGACCACCGGCATGGCCATGGGCGCTCTGCTGGCCCTGGGCCTGCCGGTCTCCGCCACCGCGGCCATCATGCTGGCGGCCTTCCGGCAGTACGGCCTGCAGCCCGGCCCGCTGCTGTTCGAGCGCTCCTCGGACCTGGTGTGGGCGCTGCTGGCCAGCTTCTTCGTGGCCATGGTGGTCCTGCTGATCATCAACCTGCCGTTCGCACAGGTCTGGGCCAAGCTGCTGCTGATCCCCGCCCCGTATCTCTACGGCGGGATCATGGTCTTCTGCGCGCTGGGCATCTACGCGTCGTCGAGCGCCCTGTTCGACCTGGGCCTTCTGCTGGTGCTCGGACTGATCGCGTTCGTCATGCGGCTCAACGACTTCCCCATGGCGCCGCTGATCATCGGCATGGTCCTCGGGCCGCTGGCCGAGACCTCCCTGCGGGATGCGCTGGTGTCCTCCGCCGGTGATCCCTCCGTGCTGATCGACGGCCCCATCACCTGGGTGCTCTACGGGCTGCTCGCCGTGATCCTGCTCCTGTCCATCCGCGCCAAGGTGGTCAGCCGCACCCGCGAGGACGTCTGAGCCGGGTCGAGCCGCGAAGGCCCTCCTCGGTGCGCAGTGCCCATCGAGGAGGGCCTTCGTCGTGCCCGGGCCAGGTGCTCGACGGTCCCGCGGCGGATCCCGGTGGGAATGTCCTGTGCATTCGAGCCGATGCGACGAGTGCGGTTCCTCCCCTCGGCGTGCGCGGATACGTTGGGGAGGAAGGCATCGCATCAGTCATCGCATGAGCGCCTCCGGCGACCCGGAGCGCGCCGGGAGGAGATGAAGTGACCAATTTCGCCGTCGTCGAGCGCCGTCACCTGGCAGCCCTGCTGCGCCGCGTGGGGCCGGATGCCCCCACCCTGTGCGAGGGCTGGGTCACCCGCGATCTCGCGGTCCACCTGATCGAGCGCGACTCCCGCCCTGATCTCATCGCGGGAACCGTCCTGCCCAAGATCCCCGTGCTGAGCAAGCGGGCGCAGGAGGCCGACGCCCAGCTGCGCGGCCAGGACTGGGCCGAGCTGGTGTCCAAGGTCGAGAAGCCTGCCCTCTACTCCCCGGCCCGACTGGGCCCGCTGGACAAGCGCATGAACACCGCCGAGTTCTTCGTCCACCACGAGGACGTGCGCCGCGCGCAGGAGACCTGGCACCGCCGTCAGCTGCTGCAGGAGGAGGAGCGGGACCTCTGGGCCGCCCTCAAGCTCATGGGCAAGGCTCTGCTGCGTCCCGAGCAGGATTCCGTCCTGCTGGTGGCCAACGGCTACGGCTCCGTGACCGGGGGCAAGGCCAAGACCTCGACGGTGCGCATCGTGCGCGGCACCCCGTCCGAGCTGCTGCTGTGGGCCTTCGGCCGCCGCGAGCAGGCGGAGGTCGCGATCACCGACGAGTGATCCCGCCTCGATCCCCAGCGGCCCCCGACCGGATGGTCGGGGGCCGCTTCCGTGCTGTGCGGCACCTCAGCGCCGGAACGCCGCCCCGGGGTGGGTGCTCGGCAGGTGATCGGCGCCGGTGAGCCTCCCGCGCAGCGTCGAGCCGGGCCGGGCGCCCTCGGGCAGGTGCCCGCGGCGGCGCAGCTCGGGGCTCACGTGCTCAGCGAAGGCCGTCATATCGACGTCGCGCAGGCCGTAGTCGATGTTGAAGCCGTCCACGCCGGCCTCGACCATCCAGCGCTCGAGCTCCTCAGCGACCGTGGCGCCTGAGCCGATCACGACGGGGCCGCGAGCGCCCAGGCACATGTGCGCAGCCACTTCCCCCACCGTCCAGTTCCGGTCAGGGTCCAGCTCCAGGAAGGACTGCAGCGCTGAGCGGTTGCCCTCGATGGCGCCGTCGCCCGTCAGCTGCGCGACTGCCCGCGCCAAGGGGGTCTGCGGGTCGAACGGCGCCAGGTCGAGCCCGGTCCAGCCCGCGAACAGCGCCAGGGCAGCCTGCCGGTCGGCGAACTGGGCGTAGGAAGCCGCGCGCTCGGCCGCCTCCGCGTCGGTGCTGTCGGCGATCACCGTGATCGACATCAGCATGTGCGCAGCATCCGCCCCGCGGCCCTCCCGCTCCAACCCGGCTCGCGCGGCGTCCGTGAGCCGACGGACGGATGCTGTCGAGGTCCCGGAGAAGAACATGGCCTCGGCATGCCGGGCGGCGAAGGCCATCCCGCGCGGCGAGGAGCCCGCCTGGAAGAGGTACGGGGTGCGCTGCGGGCCCGGCGCCACGAGCGCGGGTCCGGGGACGCTGAAGTGCTCGCCCCCATGACCCGCCCCGTGGACGAGGTCCGGGTCGAGATAGATCCCGGACTCGGCGTCGGCGCGCAGCGCCCCCGGTTCGAACGTGCCCTCCCACAGCGCGCAGACCACGTCCATGAACTCATCGGCCCTGTCGTAGCGGGCGTCATGGGGCAGCTGGCCTCCGGCGCCGAGGTTGCGCATGGCGGATTCCTGATAGCCGGTCACGATGTTCCAGCCGATGCGCCCGTCCGTGAGGTGGTCCAGGCTCGCGAAGCGGCGCGCCAGCAGATACGGCTGCTCGTAGCTCACCGAGGCCGTCACGCCGAAGCCGAGGCTGGTGGTGGCTGCGGCGAGCGCGCTGACGGCCGTCAGGGGATCCAGCGCCGGGTACTGCATCCCGGAGCGGATGGCGGTGCGCCCGGAGCCGTCGAAGACGTCGTAGACCCCGGCGGCATCGGCCAGGAACAGGACGTCGAAGCCGGCGCGCTCGAGCATCTGCGCGTGGGCGGTCCAGAACCTCAGGTCCCGGTACTGCTCCGGCTGAGCGCGAGGATGGCGCCACAGCCCCGTGCTCTGGTGGGTGGGGACCATCATGTCCAGCGCTGCCAGGATCATGACCCACATGCTGGCACAAGCGGAGCCCCCTGTCGGAATCGAACCGACGACCTGCTGTTTACAAGGCAGCTGCTCTGCCGACTGAGCTAAGGAGGCGCGTCCTCTGCTGAAGGACCCTGCCATCCTAGCGGGGAGCACCCGGATGACACGACGGCGCCCGTCGAGCCATGGGCTCGACGGGCGCCGTGGGCGCGCGGTCCGAGGGGGAATCAGCCTTCGGTGGGCTCCGCCGAGGCGGTCGAGGAGCCCGACGCGGAGGCGGACGGCGACTCCGTGGCCCCGCCCGAGGCGGAGTCCGAGGCCTCGCCGCCGGCCTCGTTCGGGTCCTTGCCCTCGGCGGCGGCCTTGACGGCCTCGGAGAGGCTCGAGCCCTGCTCCCAGACCACGCCGTCGACCATGACGGTGGGGGTGCCGTTCACGCCGTCGGCCTGGGCCGTGGCGGAGGTGTAGTCGACCATCGGGCGCCAGTCCTGATCGTCCATGGCCTGCTCGATGTCGGCGCCGTGCTTGGAGGCGATCTCGACGATCTCGTCGTCGTCGAGCCCGCCGGTGCCCTGGTGCGTGAACATCTCCTCCTGGAAGGCGAGCGCCTCGTCGGTGCCCACCTGGTTCGCGACCTCGTAGAAGGCGGCCGCGGAGCGGGAGGAGTAGTACGTGGCGCTGTCCAGGTAATTCACCGTGCGGTACTCGACGGTGGCCTCGCCCGCGTCCACGAGCTTCGCGAGGTCCTCGGCGTGGGTCTCCTCGAACTCCGCGCAGTGCACGCAGTCGAAGTCCTGCCAGATCACGATCTGCACGGGCTCATCGGAATCGGCGGCCGTTCCCGGCTCGACGATGCCCTCGGCCTCCGGGGTCTCCGGCGGGGTCTCGGGCGGGTCGCCGGCGTCATCGGCGGAGACCTCATCCGTATCGGAGGAGTCCTTCGTGATGCCGTCGGCGGTCATCTCGATCCCGCCCCACTGGTTGGCGCTGGCGGGAACGGGCCCGGAATCGGGGATGCGCTGGGAGCGCACCTGCCAGAACACCAGCGCGGCGATGACCAGGACCGCGACCACGAGCAGCGCGATGCCGCCCTGGAGGAGGCGCTTCTGCCGCTGGTCGGCCTGGGCGTGCTTCTCGGCGATCCCGCGAGCCTGAGCCCTGAAATCGTCCTTGTCGTGGGTGGAGGCCATGGATCCTCTTCTGCGTGAAGGTCGGGGGTGACGGCACCACGGTGCCCGGGGGCGTATCGCGGGCTCGAGTGGTCTCACGCGCCAGGATAGCGGTGACCGCGTCCGCCTCCGCGATCAGGGACCGTCCAGCCGACGTGCAGATGCCCCGGGTCCGGGCCAGGCGAGGCGACCTAGACTGGAGCCAGCAGATCACCCGATGGAGGAGAGTGCACCGTGAGCCAGTCCGCATCCGCGAGCACCGATCAGACATCCACTGGGGACTGGCAGGGCCGGGACTTCGTCGTCGTCGCCAACCGCCTGCCGGTGGACCGCGCCGTCGACGAGAACGGCAGCAGCTCCTGGCACCGCTCCCCTGGCGGGCTGGTCTCCGCGCTCGCCCCGGTCATGGCCAGCAACGACGGCGCCTGGGTCGGCTGGGCCGGCAGCCCGGACGAGCAGCTTGAGCCCTTCGACCACGACGTCTTCCACCTGGTCCCGGTCGAGCTCTCCGCCCGGGAGGTCGAGCGCTACTACGAGGGCTTCTCCAACGGCACCCTGTGGCCGCTGTACCACGACGTCATCGCCCCGCCGAGCTACCACCGCACCTGGTGGAACGCGTACAAGGACGTGAACCGGCGCTTCGCCGAGGCCGCCGCAACGGCTGCCTCCGAGGGCGCGACCGTGTGGGTGCAGGACTACCAGCTGCAGCTCGTGCCCAGGATGCTGCGGCAGATGCGTCCCGATCTGACCATCGGGTTCTTCGATCACATCCCGTTCCCGCCGGTCGAGATCTTCGCCCAGCTGCCCTGGCGGCGCTCGGTGCTCGAGGGCCTCACCGGTGCGGATCTGGTCGGCTTCCAGCGCCCCGGCGACGCCCAGAACTTCCAGAACTGCGTCCGCCGGTTCATGGGAGTCTCTTTCCGCCGCGGCGAGGCCGAGATCACCGCGCAGACCACCTCCACCGCCTTCGACTTCACGGGCGAGGACGCCGCGGACGATCCGTCGTGGACCCTGAAGGCCGGTCCGTACCCGATCTCGATCGACGTCGAGGGCATCAAGGAGATGGCCGCTCGGAAGGAGACGAAGGCGCGCGCGAGGCAGATCCGCCGCGAGCTCGGCGATCCCGAGACGGTGTTCCTGGGCGTGGACCGCCTGGACTACACCAAGGGCATCCGCCATCGGATCAAGGCCTACGGCGAGCTGCTGGCAGACGGCGATCTCGATGTCGATCACGACATCCTCGTCCAGGTCGCCTCCCCGTCGCGCGAGCGCGTGGAGTCCTACAAGGTGCTGCGCGAGCAGGTCGAGGGCATGGTCGGGCATCTCAACGGCCAGTACGACACCATGGGCCACACCGCGATCCGCTACCTCCACCACGGCTATCCGTTCGAGGAGATGGTCGCGCTCTACCTGGCCACCGACGTCATGCTCGTGACCTCCCTGCGCGATGGGATGAACCTGGTGGCCAAGGAGTTCGTGGCGGCCAAGGCCGACGGCAGCGGACGGCTCGTGCTCTCCGAGTTCACCGGGGCGGCGGATCAGCTCAAGCAGGCGATCCTGGTCAACCCGCACGACATCGACGACCTCAAGCTGCTCATGCTCGCGGCCAAGGCCATGCCGGACGACGAGGCCCGCAAGCGCATGCGCGCCATGCGCCGGCAGGTGCTGACCCACGACGTCGACGCCTGGCAGGAGGCGTTCCTCAACGACCTCGCCGCCCTCCGCCGCCGCAACGACGATGCCCAGGAGTCCTGAGCCCATGTCCTCTCCCGACGACGCCCTGTCTCCTGAGCTGCTCGAGGCCCTGCGGCGTCTGGCGAAGGCGCCCGTCCTGCTGGCCGCCTTCGACTTCGACGGCACCCTGGCCCCCTTCACCGTGGACCCGCAGGACTCCCGGGCGCTGCCCGAGTCCCAGGAGGCGCTCGACCGGCTGGCGGCCATGGAGCGCACTCACGTGGGCATCATCTCCGGGCGGGACCTCGGCTTCCTGCGCTCCGTCGTGGACAAGGACCGCACCAAGCTGCTCAGCGGGTCCCACGGGGCCGAGCTGGACCTGCATCCGCTCGGGCCCGACGCCGGCGACACGGCCATCCGCCTGTCCGGGGAGCAGCTCGTGGCACTCGATCGCGCCGTCGACGCCGTGCGCGAGGTCGTGGACAGGTATCCCGGGGCCAAGGCCGAGCTCAAGCCGGCAGGGGTCTGCCTGCACACCCGTCCCATGGAGGACCAGTCCCTGTCGGATCAGGCGCTGGCCGAGATGCTCGGGCGCTTCGAGGCCCTGGACGGGCTGCGCATCACCCCGGGCCAGCAGGTCATGGAGTGCTCGGTGCTCTCGGCGACCAAGGGCGAGGGCGTCGAGGCGCTGATCCGGGCCACCGGCGCGGATGCGGCGCTGTTCGTGGGCGACGACGTCACCGACGAGGACGGCATGCGAGCGCTGCGACCCCAGGACGTCGGCCTGAAGATCGGCGACAAGGAGACGGTCGCGCCGTTCCGCGTGGCCTCCCCCGAGGCCCTGGGGCGACTGCTGACGCAGTTCGCGCAGCTGCGGGCGGACGCCCTGGGCTGAGCGGATCCGAGATCTGCTCAGCCCTTGACGGCCCCGCCGGTGAGTCCGGCCACGATGTAGCGCTGCAGGAAGAGGAACAGCAGCACGACTGGCAGCGCCGAGAGCACGGCTCCTGCCGTGAAGACTCCCCAGTCCGCCCCGAACTCGACCGAGACGAACTGGTAGAGGCCCACCGCGAGCGTGTATTGGCGAGGATCCTGCAGGACGATCTGCGCCAGCAGGAAGTCGGAGAACGACGCGATGAAGGAGAGCATGCCGACGACCACGATGATCGGCGTCACGAGCGGCAGGATCATCCGCCAGTAGATCTGGGCATGGCTGGCCCCATCCAGAGTCGCGGCTTCGTCGAGGTCCCGCGGGACGGTGTTGAAGAACCCGAACATCAGGAACGTGTTCGCGCCCAGAGCCCCGCCCAGGTACACAGCGATCAGACCGAAGCGGGAGTTCAGTCCCAGGACCGGATAGACCTCGGAGATCGCGAACAGGAGCAGGAAGATCGCCACGAAGGCCAGCAGCTGGGGGAACATCTGGATGATCAGCAGTGCCATGAGCCCCTGGCGTCTGCCCCGGAAGCGGAACCGGGAGAACGCATAGGCCGCCGCCGCCCCCATGAGCACCGTGCCGATCGCTGTGATCGTGGAGACCATCATGGAATTGAGGAACCAGCGCGGGAACGGATTCTGCGGATCGGAGAACAGCTGCCTGTAGTTCGCATCGGTGACGGTGGCGAACAGCTGATTCGAGCCCACCAACGACCCCGAAGCCGACAGCGAGGCCGACAGGGCGTAGACGAGCGGGAACAGCGCGAACACGCACATGGCCACGGCGGCGAGATGGCGCCACCAGGCATTCGAGCGTGCACGGGCGCTGCGACGACGACGAGGGGTGCGAGACCCTGCGGTGCTGGCCATGTCAGTTGATCTCCTCGAGAGCCTGGGAGCGACGGAAGGTCAGCAGCGAGATGAGCGCGACCATGAGGAAGATCAGGATCGACAGGGCCGCCGCCAGACCGTAGTCATTGGTGCCGCCCGCGAACGCGATCTTATAGACGAACGTGATCAGGATGTCCGTCCCGCCGACCCCCGTCGTGGATTCGAGGTCCACGGGCCCGCCGCCGGTGAGCAGGTAGATCACGTTGAAGTTGTTGAAGTTCATGGCGAAGGAGGCGATCAGCAGCGGGCCCACCGCCACCATGAGCATCGGCAGCGTGATCGAGCGGAAGCGACGCACCGGGCCCGCACCGTCGGTCGAAGCCGATTCGTAGATCTCGGAGGGGATCGCCTGAAGGGCCCCGGAGCAGATCAGGAACATGTACGGGAAGCCCAGCCACAGGTTCACCAGCAGGACCGAGCCTCGCGCCAGCCAGGCGTTCTCCAGCCAGGGCACCCCTGCGCCCCCGAGCAGCACCTGGTTGATCCATCCGTAGTCGGTGTTCAGCAGGCCGGCCCAGATCAGCGCCGAGAGGAACATGGGGAAGGCATAGGGAAGGAAGAGGATCGCACGGTAGAAGCCGCGTCCGCGCAGCTGGGGGTCGTTGAGCAGCATCGCCAGCAGCAGCCCCAGGAAGAAGGTGAGCGCGACCGACAGGATGGCGAAGGCGAAGGTCCACAGCGTCACGGATACGAACGGCCCGCCCAGGATCTCGGGGTCGAAGATCGCCGCGAAGTTCTCGAATCCCACGAACTCCCGCCACCCCGGACGCAGCTCCTCGCCCGCCTCCGAGACGAACGAGCCCTCACCGGAGTCGCTGTACACCGTGCCGTCCTCGGCGACCATGGAGCCTGTGTCCTCGTCGTAGCTCAGCGTCGGCTCCCAGGCATAGGCGGTCCTCCCGTCCTCGGTCCGCAGCGAGCCGTCATCCGGATCTCCCGAGACCGGGACGCGAAGCTGCTCCAGGTCCTCCGAGGCCGAGACGACGCCCGCGTAGTCCAGCACCTCGTAGCCATCCGCAGCTGTGACCCGATCCCCGTCCGTCTGGGCAGAGTCCTCAGCAGCCAGCGGCTGATCGGCCGTGCCGATCAGCACCTCCTCGTCCTCGACAACCGCCAGGGCGAGGTCGCCGTCGTCGCTGCGCAGCACGGTCACAGCACGTTCGGGCGAGCCCTCCACGCGCTGCTCGTAGGTGCGGGTCAGCTGGGCGATCGCCTCGTCCTTGGAGCCGTTGTGCCCGTCGCCGTAGTTCGTGAACGCAGTCATGCCCGTGTAGAGGATGACGAAGACCTGGAAGACCACGAGCATCAGCAGCCCGGGGAACAGGTACTTGCCCGGGAGCATCCGCCGGGAGGGGACGAAGTAGATCAGGTCGGCGATGACCAGCGCGAGAACCAGGAAGAGGCAGATCGCCCAGCTGCCGACCGTGGCGGAGGCCACGATCCCATAGAGGCCGAACGCGTTGACCAGCCCCATCAGGGCGAGCTTGACCAGGAATCCGGCGCCGAAGCCCCGGGTGTGGGAGCGTCGCGGGGGCTTCGAACCCAGTTCGGAGCCCGTCTCCGGAGCCTTCACCTGCTCAGTCATCAGATCTGCCCCTCGATGCTCTCGATCATGGACTGCCACTGGGGTCCGGGCTCCGCGCGTCCGTCCAGGATGGCGTTCTCCGTGGTGCCCCAGAAGCTCCACACCGCTCCCATGGCCGGGATCGACGGCATGGGCAGCGCCAGCTCGTCGGCGATCCTGGCGTACTCGGTGCGCAGGGGATCGCCGTCCATCGCCTCGACGGCGGAGACGGAGGCCGGAGGCCGCCCTGTGGATTCGTAGAGGGCGGTCTGCGCCTCGGTGGTGGGCAGCCAGTTGGTCACGAAGTCATGTGCGGCGACCGGATTCGCCGCGTGGGCGTTGACGAACAGCGCCTGGACTCCGGCGAAGGGCCGAGCGGGCTGGTCACCGGCTGGCGGCACGGGGAGCACGGTGCACCTCATCCCGGCCGCCTCGATCGCCGCGAGCTCCCACGGCCCTCCGATCAGGAAGGGCGACTCTCCGTTGAGGAACGCCTCAGAGGCGATGTCGGGAGTCATCGAGGTCTGCACATCGCCCGCCTCCCCGAGCTCGGCCAGGTAGTCGGCGAAGGCCTCGCCCTCCGAGCCGCCCATGGTCAGCTCGGGCAGGTATTCGCCGTCCTCGGTCCGGTGGAAGACCTCCGCGCCGAATGAGGTCTGCAGCGGGTAGAGGTGGTACGGATCTCCCGAGGTGGGCGATTGGGAGACCGCCAGCGGATAGCTCAGCCCCTGCTCCTGCATCAGCCGCCGGCCGATCCGCCGCAGCTCGTCGAAGGACTCCGGCTGCGCGTCGGTGATCTGATCGTTGCGGATCAGCGCCACGCACTCCACGGCATAGGGCACCCCGTAGGACACCCCGTCGAAGACGACGGCGGTCAGAGCGTTGTCCGTGAAGTCCTGCGCCCGGTCGCCCAACTCGACCGATGCCACGACGCCGTTCGTGGCCAGCTGCCCGAGATTGTCATGCGGGGAGATGATGATGTCCGGGGCCTGGCCCATGGGCGACTGCGCGATGAAGTCCGAGATCGAGTCGGCGTTGATCTCACGCTGGATGTACTCGACGTTCACGCCCGTCTGCTGCGTGAATCCCTCGGCGATGCGCCGCAGGCCGGGGATCTCGTCGTCACCGGCCTGGATCTTCAGCGTTCCTGCACCGAGTCCCAGACCGGCGCCCGATTCAGTGCAGGCGCTCAGCGCCCCGAGAGCACCCAGACCCAGGCCTCCGCCCAGCAGGGCCCGGCGCGTCAGACGTCGGTCAGGACGCTGTCCAGTCGCAGCCAAGTGTCTCGGGTACGGCGTTCGCTCCACAGTGATCTCCGGTCCGATCTGGGACGGTGCATACCCGAATCCAGGCTGCAGGAGACTCAGACTAAATGCTCAGCCCACTACGTGACGCGCGACACGCGCAGACCAGGTGGTGTGCGCAGCGCCGGCGTCATCTCAATGGCTGCCGATTGACCAGTAGGATCTTGTTCCATGTCGGAGTCCCCCACCGCCCCTCCCGAGACGCACGGCTCCGCGCGCCGCGTGTCGATCCAGACCGGCTTCCCCCAGCCCGAGCTGCTGGATCTGCCGTGGCAGGTACCGCTGGCCGAGTGGCCCGAGGACGTCCTGGTGGCCTACCCCCGGGGCATCTCCCGTCACGTCGTGCGCTTCGCCCGGGTGGGCGAGCGCGTCCTGGCCGCCAAGGAGACCACGGCCCGCAATGCCTCGCGGGAGTACGAGGTCCTGCGCCAGCTGCGGCACATGGGCACGCCGTCGGTCGTGCCGGTCGCCGTGGTCACCGATCGACGTGCGCCGGACGGCTCCGAGCTGCCTGCGGTGCTGCTCACGGAGCATCTGGCCTTCTCCCTGCCCTACCGGGTGCTGTTCTCGGATAATCCGGACCCCGAGATCGCAAACAAGCTCGTGGATGCCCTGGCGCTGCTGCTGGTCCAGCTGCACCTGGCCGGCTTCTACTGGGGGGACGCCTCCCTGTCGAACACCCTGTTCCTGCGCGATGCCGGGGCCTTCGCGGCATGCCTGGTGGATGCGGAGACCGGCGAGCTGCACCCGCGGCTGACGGACGGCCAGCGACGTTACGACCTGGACCTGGCCACGACCAATGTGGCCGGGGAGCTCATGGACCTGCTGGCGGCCTTCGAGCAGGACGAGGACCCCGCAGACATCCATGAGGACCTGCGCGGCGACGATCAGATCGACCCCGAGGACCGCGGCACGCACTCCGGGCCCGGCTACGAGCCGGCGGCCGCCACTCAGGCGCTGACGGTGCTCCCGGCCGAGGCCACCGCCTCGACCCCGGTGGACCCGTTCGCCACCGCCAACCGGCTCTCGGAGACCTACGACTCCCTGTGGGAGGAGCTCACCGGAGAGGAGCGCTTCCCTCACGAGCAGAAGTGGCGCGTGGCGGAGCGCGTGCAGCGCCTCCAGGACCTCGGCTTCGATGTGGAGGAGGCCTCGCTGGACACCGACGACGACGGCGTGGTGCGCCTGATCCCCCGCGTGGTCGAGCCGGGGCACCACACCCGGGAGCTGCTGAACCTGACCGGTCTGCACGCCCGGGAGAACCAGGCGCGGCGCATCCTCACGGACATCCGCCAGTTCGGCCGCGCCCTGTACCCGGGGCTGCCCGACGACATGACCGCCAGCCTGTGGAAGCAGGAGGTCTTCTCGCCCATGATGCAGGCGGTCCCCGCGGAGCTGCGCGCCAAGCGCGAGCCCGCCGAGATCGTCCACGAGGTGCTGGAGCACCGCTGGTTCCTCTCCGAGCGGCAGAAGCACGACGTCCCGACCGAGGTCGCCACGAAGGACTACCTGGAGTCCCAGCTGCGGCGCAGGCCCGATGAGCAGATGAGGCTCTGAGGCCTCCCGGATCCGCGGGTGCTCAGTCCTGTCCGAGCTGGCCCAGCAGGGCATCGCGCACCCGCTGCGCCCAGTCGGCGCCGAGCTCCCCTTCCCGCGCCAGACGCGCATAGGCGGAGCCCAGCACGAAGTCGATCACGACCTCCAGATCGAGATCGGAGCGCAGCCGCCCCGCCTCGACCTGCAGCTGCAGCAGCCGGTGCAGCTGCTCGATCCTGGGCCGCACCAGGTGCAATCGCAGGATCCGGGCCACCTCGGAGGTCGGCTGGGACAGCAGTGCGACTGCCGTGCCCGTCCCGAGATCGAGGACCAGCGATCGCACCGCGGCATCGAGAGCCTCGGTCCACTGCCGCTGGGTCCACTGCCCGTCCTGGGGGATCTCCAGGGGCCGCGGTGCGAGGCTGTCGCCGCTGCGCTCCAGGACGTCCTCGACCATGGCCTCGGTATTGGCGTAGCGGCGGTAGATCGAGGTCTTGGCCACCCCGGACTCGGCCGCGACCGATTCGATGGAGACCCGTCCCGGGCCCTCATGCACGAGCAGCGACAGGACTGCCGCGACGATCTTGCGATCCGTCGTGGCAGCGCGCCCCCGCGCCGGCCCTGCCGAGGCTTCCTGCCGCTGCGAGCTCATGCGACCTGCCGCTGGGCAGACTCCGCCTCGCCGGGCCCGGCGGTCTCCTGATCTGCGGGCTCGGCATGCCCGATGACATCCTGGAACAGGGTGAGCCCCTCCATGCCCGGCAGGCGGGCGATGTTGGCGTCGAGCTTGCGCATCTCCGCACGCCCCTCCTCGCCGGCGAAGAGGTGGCCCATCACGTGGCGGACCTCCTCATCGCTCATCACGCCGGAGCCCACCGGGCGCCAGGCGCTGCGCAGCGCGAGCCGGGTGATGCGCTGGGCCTTGACGGAATCCCCCAGTCGTTGCCGGGCCTGGGTGGAGTAGAAGGCCACGTGGCGCGACTCCTGACGGGCGATGCGCACGAGCAGCTCCGAGAGCACGGGGTGGCTCTCGATCGCGGCCATCCGCTTGTAGGCCGCCACCGCCGAATACTCGTTCGCAGCGCCCCAGGTCATGTGCGTGGCCACGAAGTCGTGGCCGATCAGCGCGGACAGCAGCGACTGCTTCAGCGGCTTGAGCGCCTCCGCCCAGCCCAGCTTCACGCGCTTGGCCTTGATCTCGTCGTAGTCCACGACGATTCCGTGCAGCCCCAGCACCTCCGCCAGCGCCTCGCCGTGCCAGAACTCCTCGCGGTTCCACATGGTCATGAACGCGGAGACGTCCTCGTCGTGGTGCGACGGGGTGATCAGCAGATCGCGCAGGTAGCAGACGGTGTGGAACTCGACATCGCACATGTAGCGCAGCACCCGCAGCGACGACTCCGGCAAGGGGTTCCTGCGGAAGCTGTCCATGTCGAGGTCCTCCCACGCGACGCGGTGGGAGGTCTCGGCGAAGCGGTCGATGTCGAATGCCATGCGATCAGTGCCTCTTCCAGTCTTCGATCGGCCAGTGGGAGCGCTTGGCCAGGCGGTACAGGGGGATGTCCGGGTTCACGGCGGCCGGGTGCCCGACCAGACCGAGCCACGCCGCATCGGCCACGGAGTCGCCGTAGCCGAAGGAGCGGGACAGGTCCAGACCGTGATCCTGCGCGTAGCGCTTGAGCCACTGGGCACGGGCCTCATCCACCAGCGGCGGGGTGTCGAGGTAGCCGGTCAGCACGCCGTCGCGCACGCCCATGCGGGAGGCCACGACCTCGTCGAACAGATCCGCGACCGGTGAGACGAGCAGCTCCGGGCTGCCGGTGACCAGCACGGTGCGGTGGCCTGCTGCGCGGTGCTCCTCGAGGCGAGCCAGCGCCCCCGGGTTCAGCTTCTCGAGCATCTGCTCGCCCAGAGGACCGTCGACGGCCTCGCGGATCGAGGACTCCGAGAGCCCCTCGTAGCGGCGCAGGAACGAGCGCAGGAACTCACCGCGATCGCGCCGCTCGGCCTTGAGGTAGGTGGGCACGGTGCGCACCATGCCAAGGATGTCGCTCGGGACGCGCGACGGCGCGACCCTGCGCTGCACGGCGAGGTACTGCGACACGACAGTGGAGTCGAGCACGGTGCCCTCGAGGTCGAACAGGGCCAGGACGTCGGTGCCCGGCTTGAGCTCCCGGCGCGGGCGCTCGGTGCGCTTGCGCCGGGCCGCCGAGGCCCGCGAGTACGCCTTGGTCATCTCCGTGAGGGCAGGCAGGTGGATCTGCTGCCAGTAGGAGCGCCACTCGATGTCGCGGGGGTCGAAGGACGAGTCCTCCGGGGCATCCTCCGGCCGCTGGGCGTTGAGCGCACGCGTGCTGGAGTCGTCGAAGATCATCTCGGTGCGCGTGTAGTTCTGGTAGAGATCCACGTAGGTGCGCAGCGACCCCAGCCCGGACTGGGCCTTGTGCAGCTGATTCGCCCACTGCAGGGTGCGCTTGGTCGAAGGCAGCAGCTCGTTGAGCCGCCCGCCCAGATCGACCAGCCGCTCGCGCACGGCCAGGGAGCTCTCCACCCCGTTGTTGGCCGGGAACTTCCACTCGGGGACGATCACGGGCTTGCCGTCCGGCCCCTCGACCGGGTGCTCGAGGAAGTACTCGCGGACGTACTCGTACATCT
Source organism: Kocuria sp. 2SI (assembly GCF_005502825.1). NCBI lineage: Bacteria > Bacillati > Actinomycetota > Actinomycetes > Micrococcales > Micrococcaceae > Kocuria > Kocuria sp. 2SI. The sequence continues at coordinate 145,001 of NZ_SCNB01000005.1, forward strand.
TGTGGAACGGCAGCGGGTTCGAGGCCCCCGTGCAGATCTGGTAGTACCCGGCCCGGGAGCGCTCCCCCTCGGCCTCCCCGCGGTGGCCCTGCAGGGCGAGGGTCACGATCGCGTTGACCACGAAGTCCACCGGGGTCACGTCCAGCACGGAGTCCGGCAGGCCCGGGAACTCGGGCAGCGCGCCCTTGGCGTAGGCCATGATCAGCGGATCGGCGACCTTGTAGCCGTCGATCCAGCCCGGGAAGGGGTGGCGCAGGGAGGACTCGATGATGGCCGGGCGCACGACCGAGAGGCGGTGCCCGTCACCGGCCCACAGGTCCTCGGCCACCCGCTCGCCCATGGCCTTGGTGAAGGTGTAGACGTCGGTCCAGCCCAGCGACTGCGCGCGGGTGCGGCCCAGATCCACCAGGCGCTGGGTGATCCAGCCGGTGCGGCTGGCCTCCGCCGAGCCGGCCACCGACTTGGGGCCCTGCTTGCCCTCGGTGCGGGTCGCGGACTCCACGAACGCGTGCAGCTGCTCCGGGGTCCGAGAGGCCGCCTCGGCCTCGGCGCGCGAGGCGATCGCGTGGTCGAGCTCCAGGCGCCAGTCGACGTCGTGGTCCACGGCCGTCTCCGGGCGCAGGCCCTTGGCGATGCCGCCCACGTAGCAGGTCGAGACGTGGATGACGTGGGGGTCCTGGCCCGAGGCGCGCAGGGCCTCGTAGAGGCTCAGCGCACCGCCCACGTTGGTCTTGAAGGCGTCGTCGATCGGCGGATCGAACGAGACGGTCGAGGCCGAGTGGATCACGACGTCGAACGGCTCGCGGATCTCGCTCAGTGCGGAGAGATCGCCGGAGAGCACATCGGTGCGCTCCTCGAAGATCCGACGGGCCTCGTCGTCGCCGACAGCAGCGCGCCAGTTCTTGAAGACGGGCTTGCGGAAGAGCTGCCCGAGCCGGGTCTGTGCGGTGATCTCGCCCTTGGGTCGGATGACGGCGGTGACGTGCACGTCCGCTCCGGAGGAGAGCAGGCGCTCGAGGACCGCCTGGCCGAGGAAGCCGGTGGCTCCGGTCAGCAGCACGCGCTTGGTGGTGGTCTCGCTCAAGAGGACTCCTTGTGCAGGGGCGGCCTGTCGGCCGCCTCGAGGGGCGCGGCGCCTGCCGCGCGATGTCAGGGACGGGGCTTGGGAGCTACCAGTGTGCCGGACGACGGGGACGTCACAGGCACAGTCGCGGGCCTCGTGATGGGCATCTCAGCTCGGCACGCAGGCCGCCGAGGGCTCACAGGCCGCTGCGCAGCGCCGCAGCCAGCGGCTCGGGCCCGCGCAGGCCGGGGAGGGAGTGGACCGGGGCATCGGCCCGGCTGCTCAGCTGCCGGCGCTCGCGCACCCCCGGGGCCAGGACCTCGAGGGCGCGTCGAGCCCGGCGGGCCGACATCCGCGGCGCCACCAGCGGCGAGTAGCCGATTCCGAGCGCGCGCCTGGCGGGCGCTGCGGCCGAGGCGTCTGCCAGCAGCCGGGTCCGGGCCTCCTCGCGGAAGAACGCGATGTAGTCGTCGGTGCGCTCGAGGGACTCCCGGCACAGCCGGTCGATGACCGGGTGATCGGCCACCTCGCCCAGGCGCTGCAGCAGTGCTGCCGCCGTGGACTCCCGGGACAGCTCGCGGGCCATCTGCCCTGCCACGATCCGCTCGCCGCGCAGGTTCGTCCACACGGAGTCGGTCATCGGATAGACGTGGTCCAGGAGCCGACCCAGGCGGCCGCGGAGATCGTCGTCCGGCTCGACCTCGGGCGGAGTGGGGGCTCCGTGGGCACGCAGCACGCGCTTGAGGGCATCGGCGATCCAGAACTTCTCATAGGCCCAGGTGGTCAGGAAGGCGTCGATCCGAGCCTCCTTGGAGGTCCACCCGGCGAACAGGTCGCGCAGCCGGCCGGTGGTCGAGCGTTGCAGGTCCCACAGGTGGCGCACGGCTTCCAGGACGTCGTCATCCAGTCGACGCTCCTCGAACTCCTCCAGCCCGAGATCCGAGGAGAAGGCTCCGCGCTCGCGCCGGAAGAACTCCCGCACGGAGAAGTCCGTGGACAGGACCCCCTGCTGCCCGGGGGTGCTGTAGAGCCTGCCGGAACGGTGCTGGGCCAGGTATCCGAGCGGGGGCTGGGCTGCGGCTGCTGCCAAGGGGACTGCCTCGTCTCTTCTGAATCGCTACGCTCACCGTAGTGTAACCTGTCCACCATGATGACTGCTCTGATCACCGGCGGAACCTCCGGCATCGGATCCGCGTTCGCGGAGGCGCTGGCGCGCCGCGGATTCAGCCTCGTCCTGGTCGCCCGCGGCGCCGAGCGCCTCGAGTCCACCGCCTCGCGGCTGAGCGCGGAGTACGCGGTCGAGGTCGAGACCCTCGAGGCCGATCTCAGCGACGCCGACGACGTCGCCCGCGTCGCCGAGCGCATCGAGGACCCGCGCGCACCGATCGACATGCTGGTCAACAACGCCGGCTTCTCGGTCAAGCGCACCTACCAGGCCGAGGGCCTGGACCTGCACCACCGCGGCATAGACGTCATGGCCAAGGCCGTCCTGGATCTCTCCTCGGCCGCCGCCCGCGCCATGACCGCCCGCGGCGAGGGGTGGATCCTCAACGTCTCCTCGACCTCAGGCGAGGTCACCATGGGCCCCTACTCCGCGCTCAAGGCCTGGTGCACTACCTACACCGAGTCCCTGGCCGTGGAGCTGGAGGGCACGGGCGTGCGCGTGATGGCGCTGCTGCCCGGCTGGGTGCGCACCGAGTTCCACGCCCGGGCGGGCATCAGCGGCTCCTCCATACCCGACTTCCTCTGGCTGCAGGCCGACGACCTGGTCGAGGAGGCCCTCAAGGACCTGGCCCGCGGCCGCGTGGTGTCGATCCCCACGCTGCGCTACAAGGCGATCATGCTCGGAGCCAAGCTCGCCCCGCGCGCTGTGGTGCGCAAGTGCTCGGGCATGCTGATGGGCTCTCGCGCCAATGAGACTCCGCTGGCCGAGCCCGCGGCCTCCGGCTCCACCTCCCGACGCCGCGCTGGACAGGGGAAGCACGCATGAGCACTCAGGACCACGACCGGCGCGCATCAGAGTCCGAGGCAGGCCAGGCGGCCGAGCCGCAGCCGCAGCATCCCGCCGAGGCCGGGCAGCGCAGCACCCCGTGGGGCGCCGCGCAGGAGCGCGCCAGCCGGGAGGCGCGCGAGCTGCGCCAGCGCCTGGACGGCTGGACGCATCCGGAGCACGAGCCGGTCCTGGAGAGCATCGACTCCCACGGTCAGCGCGAGGAGCGCAGCGGCCCCGATCCCGTGGCTCCCCCGGCGGCCTCGGCGCACATCAGCCTCGCCGACTTCACCGGGCAGTCCCGTCGGCGGGCGCGCACGATCGCGCAGACCATCTTCTTCCGGGGTCTGGTCGACCGCGCGGTCCGTCGCCGGGTCGTCCGGGCCCCGGGAGCGGAGCAGCTCTCCGGCGGGTGCGTGGTGGTGTGCAACCACTCGAGCCACCTCGACGCCCCCATGATCATGAGCTCGCTGCCGCCCAACCTGCGCCACGAGGTCGCCACCGGCGTGGCAGCCGACTACTTCTTCACCGCCTGGCACAAGCGGCTGTTCACGCAGCTGGTCTTCAACGCCTTCCCCGTCGACCGCAAGGGCAGCGGGGCCAACCGCGGGCTGACCAAGAAGCTGATCGCCGCCGGGATCCCCGTGCTGATCTTCCCCGAGGGCACCCGCTCCAAGGACGGGCGCATGCGCGACTTCAAGATGGGCGCGGCCGCGCTGTCCCAGTCCCTCGAGGTCCCCGTCCTGCCGGTCGCCCTCATCGGCGCCCACGAGGCCATGCCCAAGGGCTCCTCGTGGCCGCGCTGGGGCCGCCCGCCGGTCGTCGTGGCCCTGGGTGAACCCATGCGGCACCGCCCGAACGAGTCCGTTCCGTCGTTCAACGAGCGGATCCAGGCAACGGTCCGCTCGCTGTACGCGCAGAACCGCCCCCTGATCGACGACCCCGACGCCGCCTGAGCCCGGCAGCAAGGTCCGCCGCGCCCGGCCCTGACGAACGCGGCAGCGCCGCCGGAGGATGATGGGCACCACACGAGCAGAAGGAGCACGAGCAGCGATGCCGAACGTCAAGCACATGAAGTGGTGGGGCTGGGGAGAAGAGGGCGTCTTCTTCAACTGGCAGAACAAGCCGGCCTTCGCCCCGATCGTGCGCCGGGCGGTGGGCGTCGATCTGCGCCCCCGCGAGATCGACACCGTCGACTTCGCCACCGCCCAGGTCCCCGAGACCCGCCTGCCGGAGGAGATCCGCTCCGAGCTCACCGCGATCCTCGGCGCCGAGCACACGGTGACCGATGACCACGACCGCGTGGTGCACTGGGCTGGCAAGGCCGTGATGGACATCGTCAAGACGCTGCAGAACCGCTTCGAGCGCCTTCCCGACGTCGTCGTCTACCCCGCCGATGAGCAGCAGGTCGCCGCGGTGACCCGCCTGGCGGTCGAGCGCGATCTCGTGCTCATCCCGTTCGGCGGAGGCACCAGCATCTCGCGCAGCCTGCAGCCGCGCCCGGAGGAGACCCGCACGGTGGTCTCCGTGGACCTGGGCCGCATGAACAAGGTGCTCGAGATCGACGAGACCTCCTGCATCGCCCGCATCCAGGCAGGCACGCTGGGTCCGGACATGGAGGACCAGCTCAACGCCCGCGGCTGGACCCTGGGCCACTTCCCGGACTCCTTCACGCACTCCACCGTCGGCGGCTGGGCGGCCACGCGCTCGTCGGGCATGCAGTCGGACAAGTACGGCGACATCGCCGAGATCATCCGCGGCATGAACGTGGTGCGCCCCGGCGGCACCGTGAAGCTGCGTCCGCTGCCCTCCACTTCCACGGGGCCGTCGCTGCGGGAGATGTTCATCGGCTCCGAGGGCCGCCTGGGCATCATCACCGAGCTGTGGGTCCAGGTCCATCGCATCGCCCCGTCGCGCCAGGTCATCGCCTACATGTTCCCCACCTGGGAGCAGGGCCTGGACGGCATCCGGCAGATCAAGGAGGCGGAGATCCCCACGACCTTCGCCCGCATCTCCGATGCCCGCGAGACGGAGTTCTCGCTGGCCACGCAGAAGGCCCCCACCTCCCGGAAGTCGGAGATCGCGGCCAAGGGCCAGGAGGCTCTGTGGGCGTTCATGCGCAAGCGCGGCTGGGACACCCAGGCCATGTGCATCGCCTACGTCTGCTTCGAGGGCACCAAGGCGGACGTCGCCCGCCATCGCAAGGCAGTGACCGGCATCGCCAAGGCGAACGGCGCGATCGTGCTGGGCTCCGGACCCGGGGCCCTGTATGACCAGAAGAAGTTCGACACCCCGTACCTGCGCGACTTCCTGCTCGAGCAGCAGATCATCGGCGACGTCTCCGAGACGGCCGCCCCCTGGTCCCGGCTGACCGCCGTGCACAAGGCCGCCTACCGGGCAGCCGAGTCCGCGTTCGAGGAGCTCGGGCTCAAGGGCTGGATCATGAGCCACATGTCGCACTCGTACCACACGGGCGCCTGCCTCTACTTCACGTTCGCGTTCCCCTTCACGGACGAGAACGTCGACTACGAGTACGCCCTGGTCAAGACGCGGATCCAGCAGGCCTTCATCGACGCCGGCGGCACCCTGTCGCACCACCACGGCGTCGGTGCGGAGCACAGCCCCTGGATGGACCAGGACGTCTCCCCCGAGGGCGTCGAGCTTCTGCGCGGACTGTTCCGCTCGGCTGATCCGAGCGAGAACTTCAACCCGGGCAAGATCATCGACTCCCCTGACACGCAGACCGGGGTGCTCGCCCAGCACCGCGACCAGCAGGGCTGAGCCCCGCTTCAGCGCCCACGGCCCCGTCGGAGATCTCCGACGGGGCCGTCGTGCGTCCTCCCTGCGGCACCCAGCTCCTGCCCGACGACGGTCCGCCCCGACAGCGAGCGGAATAAACCCCCGGGCCATGAGGCGTTAAGCGGAGGACATCCCTTCCGGGCCCTCGAAGTTCCTGCGGCCCGGCGCATCGATCAAGGAGCATCCCATGGCAGCATCCGCACGCATCCCCGGCATCGACGCCCAGTTCCTCCCGCTGAACCTCGGCGGCAACACCTTCGGCTGGACCTCGGACGAGCAGCGCTCGTTCGAGGTCCTGGACTCCTTCGTCGCCGCCGGCGGCACCTTCATCGACACCGCAGACATGTACTCGGTGTGGGCCGAGGGCCACACCGGAGGCGAGTCAGAGACCGTGCTGGGCCGCTGGCTGGCCGCGCGCGGCAATCGCCAGAACGTGCTGATCGCCACCAAGACCGGCGCCCACCCCGATTTCGAGGGCCTGGCCGATCAGACCGTCAAGGCCTCGCTGGAAGCATCGCTGCAGCGCCTGCAGACCGATCAGATCGATCTCTACTACGCGCACTACGACGACGAGTCCGTGGCGATCTCCGAGCAGGTCCGCACGTTCCACGACCTCGTCCAGTCCGGGAAGGTGCGAACCTACGGGCTGTCCAACTACTCGCCGCAGCGCATGCGCGAGTTCTTCGAGACCGCTCGCCGCGAGGGCCTCACTGCCCCGGTGGCGATCCAGCCGCAGTACAGCCTGGTGTTCCGCAAGGAATACGAGCAGGACTACTCCCCCATCGCCCGCGAGTACGGCGCGGCCGTGTTCCCGTACTTCTCTCTGGCCGCAGGCTTCCTCACCGGCAAGTACCGCACGAAGGCCGATCTCGAGGGTGCCCAGCGCGGCGGGATGGCCGAGGGCTACTTCTCCGAGGACGGCCTGCGCGTGGTCGAGGCCGTGGAGCGCATCGCCGCTGATCGCGGCGTCGAGATGCCCACCGTGGCCCTGGCCTGGCTGCTGGCCCGCGGCATCACCGCCCCGATCGCCTCGGCCTCCCGGGTCGAGCAGCTCCCGGCGCTGATCGCAGCCGCCGAGCTCGAGCTCACGGATGCGGAGGTCACGGCGCTGAACGAGGCCTCCCAGCCCTTCGCCTGATCCCCACCCCTGACCCGCTCCTCGTCCGCGCGGCATCGGAGCAGGTCAGGGGCTCCAGCACCCCGCACCGACGGCCGGGTGCCGGTCGCGCCCTCACCGGCAGCGATCGGCACCCGGCCGTCGGCATCTCGCCCTCGCGCTGCGCGCTCATCGGGCTTTCATCCCGGTGGGCCATAGTCGAGGGACATCGCGCTCCAGGGACAGCAGGTCCCGCGCATCCTGCGGATCGCCACCGGAGGTGAGAGGCATGACCGCCCGTCGGCACAGCAGCAACGCTGCGCCCCGCGCCGTTGTCGTGGGCTCGGGGCCCAACGGCCTCACGGCCGCTGCACTGCTCGCCCGTCAGGGCTGGGAGGTCGACGTCTACGAGGGCGGCGAGCATCCCGGCGGCGCGGCGGCCTCCGCCCCGCTGCTCGGCGAGGGCACGATCGTTGATCTGGGCGCCGCAGGGCACCCCTTCGGCGTCGCCAGTCCGGTGTTCCGGGACCTGCGCCTGGAGCAGCACGGCCTTCAGTGGGTCCGCAGCGCCTATCCCATGGCGCATCCGGCTGAAGGCGCTCCGGCCGCGCTGCTCCACCAGGACCTCGCCTCCACGGCTGAGGGCCTGGGACGCGACGCCCGCGCCTGGCGCGCTCTGCACGCCCCCGTCGTCGAGGGCCTCGACGCCCACCTGGAGAACATCCTGGGGCCCATGCTGCGCTGGCCGAAGCACCCGCTGGCTATGGCGCGCTTCGGGCTGCGCTCTGCGCCCCCTGCCGCTGCGATGGCACGCGCGCTGTTCCGCGACGACGCCGCGCGCACCCTCTTCCTGGGCTCGGCCGCTCATGCGATCACGCCGCTGGGACAGCCGCTCACCGGTGCGTTCGGGACCCTGTTCGGGGCGCTGGGAATGACGCGCGGCTGGCCAGTGGCACGCGGAGGCACCGGCTCGGTCGTCGCGGCGCTGCTCAGCGTTCTGGAAGCGCACGGCGGCCGCGTGCATACCGGTCACTGGGTCACCGATCTGCGCGAGCTGCCGCAGGCCGATGCCGTCCTGCTGAACCTCACGCCCTCGCAGGTGCTGCGCCTGAGCGGGCCGGGCGCCGAGGAGATCCCGCCGCGTGTGCGGAAGCAGCTGGGCCGGTGGCGCCACGGGGCGGCCGCCTACAAGGTCGACTTCCTCCTCGACGGCCCAGTGCCGTGGAGCGATCCGCGCGTCGCGGAGGCCACCACCGTCCACGTCGCGGGCACCGCTCAGGAGCTGGTGCGCGCGGAGTCCGAGGTCTTCCGGGAACGGCTACCAGAACGACCGTTCGTATTGGTGTGCCAGCAGCAGGCGGCCGATCCGTCGCGCGCACACGGCCCAGCCGAGGGACGCGTGGTCCTGTGGGCCTATGCCCATGTGCCGGCGGGATACGTGGAGCGGCGCCCCGGTGAGGTCGCCGAGCGCATCGCGTCCCAGATCGAGCGCTTCGCCCCCGGGTTCCGCGACCGCATCCTCGAACGCCGCAGCACGGACCCCGCCGCCCTCGAGCAGTGGAACCCCAACCTCATCGGCGGCGACGTGGCAGGCGGCGCCATGACGGGCCTGCAGTCCGTGCTGCGGCCGCGCCCGAGCCTCGACCCGTACCGGCTCGCACCGCGCGGGCTGTACCTGGCCTCCTCCTCCGCCCCTCCGGGAGCCGGCGTCCACGGCATGCCAGGCGCCTGGGCCGCACACGCGGCCATGGCGGATCTCGCGACCTGACCTGCTCCCCGCAGTCGTCTTCCCCAGCTCACCCGCCTGCCGCACCACGCCCCAGGAGACACCCATGCGCACCACCGCACCCTCCGCCCCGCCCCTCCGAAGCGCAGATCTGCTGCGTCTGGCCGGCCTGGCCGGGCTCGCCGCCGTGCTGGTGTCTCCGGTCCGCCACTACGTCGGCCCCATGTCGACGGTGAACGTCCAGAAGATGGAGCAGGACTCGTTCCCCCTGTCGACCTTCCCCATGTTCTCCGAGGACCGCAGGGGCCGGGTGATCGTCCCGCATGTGATCGGCCTGAGCGAGGACGGCGAGCGCATCCTGCCCCACTACTCGCACTACGGCGCCGGCGGCCTCAACCAGGTGCGCAAGCAGATCGCCCGGGATGTCCGCAGCGGGAGGGCCGTCCCGGTCGCCCAGCGCTTCGCCGACTCCCTGGCGCAGCTTCCGGAGGCCGGCGGCTCCACCGAGATCGAGACCATGCGCCGGATCGAGCGCGAGGCGAGGATCGTGCGCGTCGAGGTCGTGCGCAGCCGCTTCGTCTTCGACGAGTACTTCGCGGGGCAGCGCATCCCCCGCTCCGAGACCATCCATGCCCGGTGCGCCGTGGGCGGGACCGCGACGGCCCAGGACGCCACCCGCCGCCTCAGGAAGGACGCACGATGACCGCCCGAAGCAGGTTCCTGCACCGCCTCGTCGACACGCTCATACCCGCCGCGGAGCCCCTGCGTCCTGCGGTCCTGCGCATCGGCATCGGCGCCTTCTCCGCGTTCCGCAACCTCCGTCGTCGGCCGATGTTCCGCTCCCTGCACGCTCAGGACCCGGAGCAGTTCGCGCCGGTGGGACCGGTCCGCGTCCTGCGTGCGCCGCTGCCGCCCCGCGTGGCCGACGCGCTGTTCGACGCCGCGCAGGTCACCAACGCCCTGACCCTGCTGGGACTCGGGCACCGGATCACCGGGCCGCTGAACTCACTGCTGCAGCTGTGGACCCTCTCCTACCGCAACTCCTGGGGGATGATCCTGCACAACGACAACCAGCTCACGATGCACCAGGTCATCCTGGGGCTGTCCTCCACAGCGGATGCGCTGTCTGCGGATCGCCTCCTGCGCGGTGCGCCTCAGCGACCGAGAGTCCTGGATCGCGCCTACGGCGCTCCCGCCACGGCCATGAACATCGCGACCGTCGCCGTCTACTTCCTCTCGGGAGTGGCCAAGGTCCGCAGCCCCAAGGGCTGGGCGTGGGCGTCGGGGAGCACGCTGCGGGAGCAGGTCGCGACCGACGCGATCCGCAAGGAGGTCTTCGGCTCCGAGGCCCCTGCCCTGGCAGGGGTCCTCTACCGCAGCGCAGGCCCGCTCGGTGCGCTGTCGGCGATGGCGCTGCTCGTCGAGCTCGGGGCCCCGGTCGCGCTGGCCGGCCGGCGCACGGGCCAGGTCTTCGCCCTGGCCGCCCTGGGCATGCACTGGGGCATCCGCCTGTCGATGGGGATCAGGTTCACGTACAACCTCTCGGGGTTCTCCTACCTCCCGCTGTTCCCGGTGGGACGGCAGCTTCCCCCGGTATCTCGTCTGCTGCCCTGAGACCGTCCGCTGCCGCTCGAGGCCCCGTCCCCTCTGCGGGACGGGGCTTCAGCTCTGTCACCTTCCGGGAAGGGGCCCCGGGCGCGTCCTCTCATCGAGGCGGCGCCTCCACCATCCGGACGGTGCCGCCGCCCCTTCCCTGGGATGGGGCTTCGTGATCCGTCGGCCGCGCCAGATGAGAGCTGCCTCATCCGCGGTTCATCCGCACCTCATCGTCGTCGGGTTATCTCGTGCTCACGACGTTCCGCTGCCGAGAGGACCCGAGATGACCGCCCAGCCCCTGCCCCGCATCCACGAGACGAGCGAGACCGCCATGACCGATGAAACCCGCATCGTCCGGGATCCCCTGCCCGCGAGCTTCCAGTCGAGTTACACGACCCGCCACGTGGCCAGCCCCGTGGCCCACGACCCGGCCCGGTTCCATCTGCTCTCCGGCGTGGACGTCCACCCGCAGGCCGGCGACGTCGTGATCGCGGAGGTCACCCGCATCGGCAATCACAAGCGCATCGAGACCCCGGAGTCGCGCAAGGCGATCCTCTTCGAGGGCCGGCTCGTGATGGTGGCCTACGGCAACCGCTACGCGGCGGATCAGTTCCTGGCCCATGTCCCCGACTCGCTGGAGCCCGTGGATCTGGTGGCGGCCGGCGGCATTGCCGGGCAGGTGACCGCCTCCCACGACAAGATGTCCTCTCCCACTCGACTGCGCCCTCTGGGCCTCCTGGCGGATGAGAGTGGCGTCGTCACCATCGAGCGCTTTGCGCCGTACCTCAACGAGCCGGTGACAGGGCCTCGGCGTGAGCGCACCGGGCGCCCGGAGGTCATCGGCGTCCTCGGCACCTCCATGAACTCCGGCAAGTCGACCATGATGGCCTGCCTGATCAACGGACTGGTCAACAGCGGCCTCACGGTCGGCGCCGGCAAGATCACCGGCACCGGTGCGGGCAACGACCCCATGATCTACGCCGACGCCGGCGCCTCCAAGGTCCTCGACTTCACCGACTTCGGGTTCCCCACCACCTTCCGCGCCCCCATGGAGCAGCTGCGCGCCCTGGCCGTGAACCTGGTCGATGCTCTCACCGAGGCTGAGACGGACGTGGTCGTCGTCGAGATCGCCGATGGCGTCTACCAGGAGGAGACGGCTCGCCTGCTGCGCGACGAGACCTTCCAGGCGACCATCGACCACGTGATGTTCGCCGCCACGGATGCCCTCGGCGCTCGCGCCGGAGTCCACGAGCTGGTCGACGCCGGCCTGCGCGTCTCGGCAGCCTCCGGGGTCATGACCTCCTCCCCTCTGGCCACCACCGAGGCGCACTCGGTCCTCTCCGCCTTCGACGTCCCCGTCGTGGGGACCTTCGATCTCCAGGATCCGCTCGAGGCGACCGCGCTGCGCGCCGAGCCGCAGCGGCGCCGCGTCGTCGACCCGACGGCTTCGGCTGAGTCCGCCTGAGCCGCGGGAGCGCCGATTGACTGAGCGCGTGTCCTCCCAGCAGGAGGATCCCCGAATGCCACCTGTATGGCGAGGACGCCGCCGGTGGCTCCTGGCGTCCCTGGTGGTCCTCGGGGTCCTGCAGGCTGTGTTCGCCATCGCCATGGCGCTGAGCGTCGGCGGTGTGCTCTCGGCTCGGCAGCCGGAGTGGGATCTGGTGCTCCTGCTGGTGCTGTCCGTGCTCGGCATCGGGCTGGCCCGGTGGATGGAGCGCATCGTAGCCGAGCAGGTGGGGCAGGACTACGTCTACGAGCAGCGCCGGCGACTCATCGCCTCGGCCATCCTGGGCGAGCGGGGCAACAAGTCGCTGGGGGCGATCGTCACCCGGGCCTCCAACGACCTCACTGCAGTTCGGAACTGGATCGCCCAGGGCATCGTCCCGCTGGCCACGGGCCTTCCCCTGGTGCTGGTCGTCCTCGCCGCGCTGTGGGTGATCGACTGGCGCGTTGGCGCGGCTGTCACCGTGCCGCTGGCACTGACTGCTGCGGCCATCCCGCGGCTCTCCGGTGCTGCGTTCGAGCGCGCCCGTTCCCTGCGACGGCAGCGCGGTCGGATGTCCTCCCACATCGCCGACACCGTGCGCGCCGGACCGTCCATCAGGATCTCCGGCGCGGTCTCCCGCGAGCTCAACGCCGTGGACCGCAATTCGAGCCGGGTGGTGGAGTCAGCCGTCGAGCGCGCCCGCATCACGGGCTTCATCCGCGCGCTGACGGTCACCGCCGCCTCGCTGTGCACAGTGGTGGTGGTCCTGCTGTCCATGCTCGGGGCGACCGACGCCGCCGGTGTGGCGTCCGTGATGACGCTGCTCGGCATCATGTCCACGCCGATGTCCGATCTGGGCCGCGTGGTCGAGTACCGGCAGAACTACAAGGCCGCCCGCCGCATCCTGGCTCCCGTGCTCCAGGAGGCCATCCAGCTGCGCAGGGCCGAGCAGCGCCGGGAACGGGCCTGGAAGCAGGGCGCTGTCGAGGCCGTCGACGACCACGAAGGACTCAGCGTCCGCGGACTCACCGTCCACGGAACGCCCCTGCCGGACATCGACGCCGTGCCCGGCGATCGGATCCGCATGGTCTCCGAGCACTCCGCCCGCCCGCACCAGGCCATCCAGCAGCTGCTGCTCGTAGGGGACAGCCCGAACCCGCAGGATGAGGACGGGGCCTACGTGCTGATCGACGGCAAGGACTATGTCCGTGCACCCCGCAAGGAGCGTCGGAAGCTGGTGGGCTACGCCTCCCTGGACGTCCCGCTCGAGCAGGGCTCCATCCGGCGGATCGTGACCTACCGCCGACCGGGAGGCGACGACGACGAGGTGCTCCGCGAGCTCGAACGCGTTGGCATGGGCAAGCGCGTCGGCAGGCTCCACCGAGGACTGGGCACCAAGCTGAAGAACAACGCGGCGGGGTGGTCTCCGTCCGATGTCACCCGTCTCAAGCTCGCCCGCGCGCTCCACGGGCAGCCGCCCCTCTTGGTGCTGGAGAACATCAGCGTGGGCCTCGATGGCGAGGGACGCGACATCGTCCGCGAGCTCCTGGACAGCTACCCCGGGGTGATCCTGTTCGTGACCGCCCGCCCTGAGGCCATGCTGAGCGACTACAGGATCTGGGAGATCGACGGGGAGACCGACGAGCAGCGCGAGGCGACCCGCCAGGCAATGCTCCAGGACCTCCACCGGGGCCACGTCCACTCGGACGCAGCTGCCCACGCCGCCGACGCCGACGAGTAACCCGCCGTCTGCCCACCCCTTTCCCTCGCGAGTGGATCCCCAGTTGCGTTGTGGCCACTCATATCGCAATTGAGTATCCACTCGGCCCGGGAGGAGCCCGACCCTCTCCCCTGGTTCGAGTGGATACCTGATTGCGGTATCGCCTCCTATAGCGCAATCAGGTATCCACTCAGCAGGAGGGGGGGCAAAAAGCATCTGGGTATGCGAAAAGAGGCCGACCGCGACTCGACCCATCCTCACCCTCACGGTGAAGACGAGGAGTCAGCGATCAGCCTCTCTCCGTACAAATAATTGCGGCGGCGACCTACTCTCCCACACCCATCAGAGTGCAGTACCATCGGCGCTGTGAGCCTTAGCTTCCGGGTTCGGGATGGGACCGGGCGTTTCCCTCACGCTATAACCACCGCAAACCTGCTACCACCACACACCGCAGTGCGCGTGGAAACCTGTTCACGAACCTACCACCCACCACGACCAACCCCGCGAACGGGAACCAGATGGTCGTGGGACGGTGTTGTTCCAAAACCGTACAGTGGACGCGAAACACGCTGCTATTCACACCCCAAACGGGGCTGCAAGACATGTTGTGTGTGTGAAGATCATCGGCTTATTAGTACTGGTCAGCTCCACGAGTCGTCAGTCCTCGCTACCACATCCAGCCTATCAACCCAGTAGTCTCCTGGGAGCCTCACCCCCACAAAAGGGGAAGGAAATCTCATCTCGAAGCAAGCTTCCCGCTTAGATGCTTTCAGCGGTTATCTCTCCCGAACGTAGCCAATCAGCCATGCACCTGGCGGTACAACTGACATACCAGAGG